>NZ_LUKE01000001.1:600000-900000 GCF_001592735.1 Bdellovibrio bacteriovorus | reverse complement strand
GTAATGACACTCAATACGGGCAAAGCTTAATGCAAACTCTGGATCATCAAATTCGTCAATCGCTTCTGGGGAAACGAAAAGTCTTGAGGTGGCGGCCTCCCATTTGCTCCAGGCCTTGGCGGCGGTGAGGCGCACCTCCGCACTCGGGTCGGTCAGGCGTTTATAATAAGCCGTGACCATGTCGTGACGTTCATTAGGAGGAATGGGTTTAAGGTACTCATCCCAAACATCCGGAAAGATTTGCGAAGCTCCTTCTTGATAGAACCACTTAATTTCAGAAGGGCGGCATAAAAAGATGCCCCGTAAGATCAGGCCTTTAACTCTGTCGGGGTGAGTGATCGCATACGCCAAAGCCAGCGTTGATCCCCAGCTGCCCCCGAACACCACCCATGTGTCGATCTTAAACATTTCACGCAAAGTTTCTATGTCCTTAATCAGATCCCATGTGGTGTTGTCTTTCAGTTCGGCATTGGGCGTAGAGGAGCCTGAGCCACGCTGGTCAAAAAGAATAATGCGATAAGCTTTGGGATCAAAAAAACGGCGCAGATCAGGTCCGATGCCTCCACCGGGGCCGCCGTGCAAAAATACGACGGGTTGGCCTTGCGGATTGCCGCATTCCTCCCAGTACAAATTGTGTATGTCAGATACTTTTAAAAAGCCTTTGTTGATGGGCTCAATCGGGGGATAAAAATCTCTCATAAGATGACCTCACAGATCTAAAAACTTTCGCTTATCTAGCAGGCGAAGTCAAAGTGGGCGCGAGGATTGATGCAGCTTATTTAATTCATTTGCCACTTCAGCACTTAGAAAAATAATCAGTGAAGAATAATAAACCCACATTAAAAGTATGATCAACGAACCGGCCGCACCCCACAGTGAAACGATCGCACTTTTGCCTAGATAAAATCCGATCAGGCTTTTCCCGATAGAAAAAAACAACGCGGTGAAGGCGCCCGCCACAAGGGCGATCCGTTTAGAAATTTTCTTTTGGGGCAGGAAATAATATATGCCCGCAAACAGCAGACTGAAGACGATCTGCGAAGAAATCAAGTTTGCAAATTGCCCCAAGATGGCCGCCGGTCCTCTTAATAAAAGCGAGATCAGCGACGAAATTAATAACGACACTAAAGAGATGAAAACGAAGCTTAAGACCATCCCCATATTAAAGATCTTTTGTTTTAAAAAATCCCAAGAGGCGAGAAGCCATGAGAGCTCTTTATCGTCTGGGGTATTGGCACTTTCAAAAATTGTATTTAAAGATGTTCTTAGTTGACCAAAGATAGCTCCGGCAGAAAAAAACAAAGTTCCTAATCCCATGATTCCCGCCCAGCCACTGATGTGCGGAGAAATATCGGCATTTACGGCAATAGAGGTGATGGTTTCAGCCGCTTGACCACCAATCAAGGCATGGACCTGTTGGATCAGTTCGGACTTTAAGCCGTCACCCAAGAGGGCCACTGAAGCCAAAGTTAGAACTAACAGAGGTGCTACGGAAAGTGCGGTGTAATAAGCCAGTGACGCCGACAAATCGAACACTTTATCTTTCTCTAACTTGTCGATGAATTCTTGGCTGGTCAGCCGGGGGAGTAAGTCCTTCATAAGGTAAAAATTTAACATCTCCGTGTGGCTCGAGCATCGTTAAACCGTTTTAAATGGTGATATACAATACACGGGATCCAAAATACGCCCGAACTAGATCTTTCCTTGCGGGGAAGAGATTTTTGGTGTTAATTCGTCGGCAACTTTAAATTTAAAAGATCATTCTTCAGCACGTACGCTCGATCTTAGGACCTTGGAACAGATGAGGGCGTACAAATGAAAACCCGTGTGCTGATTGTCGATGATGATCCCGATAATCTTGAATTTTTATCTGAATATATTGCGAGCGAAGACGTCGAAATTCACTCAGTTCGGAGTGAAGAAGAAGCTTTGCGATCGTTGCGCACTCAGCGCTTTTCGGTCGCTTTTTCTATCTCTAGCGATTTACAAAGGCTTAAAGGCAAGGTGGATGTTTTTTTGCGTTTAACTCATCCTACGCAACCGTTGCCACATTTTCGTGAGCCATTAAGTTCGGTGATCGGTTTTGCGGAGCTTTTGCGAGAAGGGGATTTGAGTCCGACAGAACAAAAAAAAGCGACAGAGGTTATTTTAAGAAATGCCGGTGTTTTATGGCGCTTGATAGGTGGGGAGAAATCCCCACCTTCTATTGGGTCAAACTAACCTTTGAAATGTTTTTTAAATCCCTGCCAGCAGTCTTGATAGTCTTCTTGCAGAAAGCCTTTTTCCATCGCGTAGTCGGTTAACATATAGGCGGTTCTTGATTCGAACATAAAGGCCATAGTGTCTTCGATTTTATGTGGCTTTAAGTCGGTGAAGCTCGCCTTTTCGAATGAATCTGCATCGGGTCCATGGGCAGAATAAAAGTTATGCAAGCTGCCACCACCAGGCACAAAGCCGCCTGCAGTTTTGGCGTCATACACTCCATAGATCAATCCCATGTACTCACTCATGCAATTGCGATGAAAGTACGGGGGGCGGAAGGTGTGTTCAGCCACCATCCAACGTGGCGGGAAGATCGCGAAGTCAACGTTCGCAACCCCCGGGGTGTCCGTTGGAGAAGTTAAGACGGTAAAGATCGAAGGATCTGGATGATCAAAACTGACGGTGTTGATGGTATTAAATTTTCTAAGATCATATTTAAATGGAACGTAGTTCCCGTGCCACGCGACCACATCTAACGGCGAATGGCCCATTTCTGCCATCCACAAAGCGCCATTGAATTTGCCGATCAATTCAAATTTACCTTCGAGGTCTTCAAAAGCCGCGACCGGCGTTAAGAAGTGACGACGGTGAGCTAAGCCATTAGCACCAATAGGCCCGAGTTCTGGTAAACGGAAAGGGGCGCCGAAGTTTTCACCGACATAGCCCGTGCATGCCGTTCCTGGATCAAGTGGATTGACTTGAAATTTCATTCCGCGCGGAACTAAAACGATCTCGCCTGGCTCGGCTTGAATAGTGCCAAGCTCGGTTTTGATTTGCACATTTCCACTTTGAATAACGAAAAGAAAATCTCCGTCAGCATTCATCATGAATTGGTTTTTCATTCCTTGATTGAAGGAATACAGGTGAACTTGTAACCCCCGCTGTTCATGGCCTAAACCGGTCCCGCAAACGGTGCGAAGGCCCTCTATGAAGTTGCCAGTTAAAGCTTTTGGCGCGTTCCACCGCATTTGATTGGGATTGATGTGCTCGGGCTTCATGAAGGTTTTTTCCGTTAAAGCTTTTAACGGCTTAAATGCTTTATGCATGACCGAAGGACGAATACGGTAAAGCCATGAATACAAGTTGGTATGTCGAGGCGCCGTAAAAGCCGAACCGCTCAGCTGTTCCGCGTACAGTCCTAAAGGAGCAACTTGGGGTGAGTTTTGATCTTCAGGAAGCGCACCCGGGCGCGCCTCTGTAGAGAAATGATTTCCGAATCCAGATAGGTATGATGTGTTCATACCCAAAAGATAATCAGCTTGCCGCTTTGTATGTCAATCCGGAGCGCGCAAGGATGACGGGGCAAACACCTGCTTTGCAACAAAGGCGAGACCACTCCATCGAGGTTTTTGGAGGGTGGGCATAGATCAAATGGAGCAGGCGAATTCCCGCCTCTGAAAGCCAAAAACTTGAGTTTTCTTTTCCGGAAATCAAGTGAACTAGGCGCATACGTACCCCCTTTAAAAAGCATACGGAGAGGAGGGGGATTTAGCTAATAATTGAAACCAGTTCTCACAAACTGAAAGGCCGATGAAAATGAAACTGGACCCTTGAAAATCCACCTCCCAGGCGGGTTTATGGAGAGCTTGTAAAAATTATCGCAAGGGTTTCAATGCGTTGCGTTTAGGGTCGGCAGCCGTTAGGGTGCGGCCATTCTTAATCAACTTGAAAAGGAGAATTTCATGAAAAGTCTTGTATTGGCTTTGTCCCTAGTTATCGGTTTTGCTTCAACTCAAGCTTCTGCTGCTTACCCCTATTCTTGCGGTCAATTGCTAGAGCAAAAAGCTAAATTGGCAGCGCAAATGGAATATCTTTCTGAAAAAATCAATTCTTCGTTCAACCAAGATGCTTTGGATCTTTACATGGATCAATACGAAGCTCTTCAAGCTCGTTACTTAAACGTAGCTGATAAAATCGAAAACAACTGCAAATAAGACAAACCGCCAGGTTTGGTCCTTAAAGCTTTTAAAAAACAAAAACCCACGGAAAAATCCCGTGGGTTTTTTATTTCTGAAAGCCCGTTTCAATGACTTAATTAGCGATCTGACAGAATTCATAGTTATTAACCACAAAAGCTGGGTCGATCACAGAGGCGAATGTGGAATTCAATTCAACGGCACGTGTTCCGTCAGCATCATAGCCCGCACTGGCACAAAGTTTTACGTAATCTTCTAAGTTTAAGTTCACCTCTGCGATTAAGTTTCCAGACGCGGTTTTGCGAATAACGTTATAACTTGTATAAGTACCGCACCCATTTTGGTTGGCAATCACGCTGACCATGCCAGCAGAGTTCGGCTGCCACACCATCGTTCCTTCAAGATCGCTTTGTGATTGCAACACACCTTTGGCGTTTACTTGATAAGCACGTCTTTTTAAATTGATTTGCGCGTTGTCGAGTTTGGTATAGCTAGAGCAAACAAAATTTTTACCTTCAAGATCTGCGGCTTGGACTTGTTTTCCTTGGCGCATCAGTTTCGCCAAAGTGTCTGGCGAAAATTTCGCAAACTTAGATTCATCAATCAAAGCACCCAAGCTTTGGGATGAGCCGCCGCGTGTGAACATAAATTGATCTTCGGTTAAAGAATCGGTGCTGGCGATTTCAATTAATAATGAAGCATCATCATTGGTGTAGCCTTCAAGTAAAAATTCAATCTGTGAGAAAACTTGGTTGGGCGTGACTTCTACATAAGAAGAGTCCACCAACATGACTAAGTCTTTATAGTTTTGCGCATTTCCGACTGTCATTTTTTTAAATTGAAATAGTTCCGGAATCGTTGTCGTAGCTGCGCCAGATATCGCTGTCACGTTGCGAACCAAAACCTTTCCGGCGCGCCCGATAGAAAAACCAGAAAGTTTGATCGAAGTAATATTTTTTGCCGAAGCAAATTTCAGAGTGAATTTCTCTCCACCACCAGAGCGACTTGGAACGGTGGTGAAATTATAAGTTGGTATTGCTGGATCATTGGGAACGCTTGTGCCGATGGCGACGTTCAAATTTGTTGTCGCGGCTAAAGCGGAAAATGAAACCAATGTTGTTAGTATCGTCATGCAAAGAAATTGAAAACGCATAATCATCCTCTTTCGTTTTTTAAACTCGCGCGCAAATTAGATGAGACGTTCAACATATGCAAACGAAAAAAAAGTATTTGTAGAATTCAAAAAGAGCAGTTAGAAGCTTCGCGAGTTTTTGAATTTTATTTTTCGGAGGATGAAGTGAAAATATTTTTTCTGTCTGCGATTTTAAGTGGTGGCATAATGATATCGAATTTTGCACAAGCAAGAGTTTCGGTGTCAGATGGAACCGTCTACATCAGTGTTTCGGGATCGGATGCGAATTCTTATGGTCAAGATGGCTCCAGTGCGGGTCGCGCGGACGTGAAACTTGCTTACACCGATGAAACAAAGACGTCGGTAAGAATTTTTGGCACCACTTGGGGAGAAAAATTTAAAGACGTTGTTCTTCCAATTAAAGATATAAAAAGCATCAACGTGTATGCGGTTGGCGGCGATGGCGCACGTGGTTTAGACGGAAATTCTGGCCGCGATGGGTCAGACGGGCGAAGCGGATTTTGGAGTGGATCGAGTGGTTCTGACGGATGTCCTCCATCCGATGGCCGCGATGGCGATGATGGATCTGATGGTGAAAACGGTACTAACGGCACTGATGGTGGATCGGGTGGTGACGGTGGAAATGGCGGTCGTGTTGCGATCACAACTTCTGCCGATCAAAGTGAGTTGATGTTATTAGTAAGTATAGATGTTAGCGGCGGATCAGGAGCCTATGGAGGTTCTGGCGGTCGCGGCGGTCGTGGTGGCCAAGGCGGTCGCGGAGCTGATGGCGGACGTGGTGGCCGCAATACGTGTAAAGATGCAGAAGGGAAGCCGGTATGGGGGCCCGACGGTCGAGATGGAAATCGCGGACGTGATGGCAGAAGTGGGAGTGATGGGTACAGTGGAAGTGACGGACGTAACGGCAGCAGTGGCGGTTCCGGATCTTGGAGCTTTAATACAGAAAGCAGTGCTGGAGTTGTGTCTTATAAAAATAGATTTAAATTAGAAATCACTTCGGCGGTATTTACAGATGATAATGAAAATGGAATTTTAGAGCCGGGTGAACGCGTGTATCTGACTTCTTTAGAAGTATCTAATAAAGGAGTGATGCCAAGTCCTGCCGGTCAAATTATTCAGTTGGATTTTTCCAACAGTGAAACCTTGTATTCGCCAACCACTTTGAAGGCGCGTGTCAGTGAAATCGCGGCGGGCGGAAAACAAGTTCTGAATTTCAAAAAAGGCGCGTTGCCTTTACAGGTTCCGATGAAGCGTGAGCTGTTTGGGCAAAAGGGAACGGCTAAAGGACGTATCTCTATTAATAGTATCGGTTGGAGTCGGGAATTAGAAAGCGGCATGGCTATCGGGTGGCCGGTGTCTTTAAGCGCGACTAGCTCGAGTTTATCTGGAAATTTTGAAGTTTCTAGTTCTGTTGTTAACTATAAAATTAAAAATGTGGGCGCTCGTGATATTGGGGCTCGTGGGTATCAGCCTTTGTATTTACAATTTGCTTGGAATTCTAAAACAATTCCGGCTGAAGATGTTTTGGTGAAGTTGGCAGATGGCACCGTAATCCCATTAGGAGAAGCCGTGGTGATTGATACCTTGACCGTCCCGGCAAAAGGGGAGCTGTCTGTTCCGGTTTCTTTGTTAGTGCAAAACCGAAAAGCTTTGTCCAATGGCAGCGGAACTTTAACGGCAAGCTTGCGTTTACGTGATTCTGGTTCGGGCAATCAAGATATCGTGCAAGCGACTAATCTTTCTGTAAATCAATCCCTGAACATCAGTGCCATTCCATGGAATCAGTCTTTAAGTTTTGCGCGAGCTCGCGTGCAATGCCAATTCCCCAATTTGCAGTTGCAAGATCAGCCTATCGCGGGAATCCAAATCTTTAAAGCGGCGGGTTCTAATCAATTGCAATTTAAAGTCAGTGTCCCGGGATCCACAAGCTCTAGCGTTTCACCACTCATTGTGGCTTCGGCAAGCAATATGATGACTTATTTTGAGAAATTCCGTGGGGCCTGGACGGCGGAAGACGCGGCGGATTTTTTAAATAAATTCGCTAGTCCCAATTCTCCCAAAGGGCATTGGAATTTTAAGGGCTGTAAAGCCAGCCCTTAAAGATAACGATTTAAGTATTTAACGTTAGAATCAAAAAGGCGTGCGTAAGAATCGACATCGCGACCACAGTTGGCGATGTCGGCGAATGGCAACGCGATGTTATGGTTCTGGTATCTTAGATTATAGCTTTTCTTTTTTTGAAACTGCCCCAGAATGCTTAAGCCTTTTTTTGGCAGTTTTGAAATATTCTTTTGTGGCACTACATACAACGATTGAAAGTCCCCTTGATCGCCTAGCCATAACATGACCGGGGATATCTTGCGTTCTTGGCAAAACTGCAGGGCGTGACGGTGATGAATGCCTTCTTGCCATTGCAATTCAAACCCTAAATCATTCAGCAAAGCCAAAATATACATGCAAGGTCCTAAGCCGTCGCTCGTATCAATCGCGGCTGAAAGCAGCGGGCGAAGATTTTGGGTCAGCTGCCAAGAAGGATGGGGTCTAAAGATTTTTTCTGGCAAAGCACTGTCGGGTAAATTTAAAAGATAGCGATAGGCCAGGGCTGGTCCCACGCCGGTATTTTTACCGTGAGCTAAAACTAAATAATCACCGGCCTTAGCGCCAATTCTGGTAAGAGGTGGGGTCGTACTTTGTCCTAAAATAGATGACGTAAAGACATGATCCTTGGCGTACCCTGAATCCCCACCTAAAAGTGGGACTTGCGATTTCACGCAGGCCTTTTTTATTTCAGCGAAGAATTTCTTTTGTATGTCTTTTGATGTCGCAAAAGCCCACTGTGTGGAAAGTGTTATACCGATCGGTGAAGCTCCGCTGGCCGCGAGATCTGAAACGGAACTCATGACGGTCATCCAAGCCCATGTTTTTAATTCTTTATATAGACCGATGGTGATTTCCTCTCCAAGGGAATCTATCGAGGTGACCAGAAAACTTTTAGCGGCGAGCTTGACGATTTCACAGTCGGATTCAAAAAGACCATTGGTTTGTTTTGCGGATTTGAATTGAGATCCCAGGACCTTTTTTAGTTCCGTTAATTCTCTGATTTGTGCCATGTGATTTAAAAAAAGTCTTTTTTAAATGGCAGTTTATCTTTTTCAGGAATGAAACTGTATTCGTAAGCGATTTGATTGCAGCGCTTAAAATCTTTTACGGTGAAGCCATGCACGTGATGAAGAACTTCGTAATCATCGCTCAACGTCGTGGCGAAAACCCCCGGGTCATCTGAATTGACTGTCACTAAAACACCTTGATTGATCAACTCTTTGATCGGATGCGATTCATAGGTAGGAAAACTTTGGGTCAAATAGTTGCTGATTGGGCAAACTTCCAGCGGGATTTTTCTATCCTTCACGAAATTTAAAACATCTTTGTTGTTAATGATTTGAATACCGTGACCGATGCGTTCCGCGCCTAAAATTTCGATACTGTCTTTCACCCATTGCGCGGACTGCGGTTGCGGCGTTTCTCCGGAATGAATGGTGATATGTAAGCCCGCTTTTTTCGCTTTTTGAAATAAGGGACCAAAAGGTTTTGGATCAAAGCCTTCCTCGTTATCGGCTAAATCTAAAGCGATGAAGCTGTCCTTGTGATCGATAGCAAAGTCGACAACCTTGGTGGCAAGCTCATAGGATTTTACTCGCTGAATAATGCAAATGAGGCCCACTGCCATGGGGAAGGCTTTTTTGGCGCGTTCGATGCCTTTGTTAAGGGCATTATGGATTTTTTCAAAACTAAGTTCAGTATGGCCCTCATTGATGAAAGTGGGGGCATAGCGAAATTCAATTAAACGGATTCCGTCGTTAAACGCGTCCTCACAAGCTTCATAGGCAATGCGCGAAAGGATCTCTTCGCTGGCTAAAACTTTTTGGGCATTCAGGAATTTCTTTAGAACGGATTCAAGGTCCCGCATCGGCTCGGTGACCAAAAATTGGGCTCTTTGCGCTTGAAAAGAAGACTCTAAGTCTATGCCAACTTGAGGGGCTAATTCAATCAAAGTACTCCAACGCACTGAGCAGTCCAAGTGGCGATGCAATTCAACCTTCGGCAGCTCGCGTATATTGTGAGAATAAAGCTTTTCCATTTAGAGTCTCCAGAGTAGAACTTATCCTATGACAGAACCCATCCAAATCAAAACAAAACTCGCGGGGAACCCTACCAAGGAACCTCAATTCAAAACTCATGTCAAAACCAAAGACGGACGACAAATTGCGGTCGCCGATCCGAATGCCACGCGCTCATTGGTGTCTTTGATGAATATGAACGCCGTTCTGGGCGGGGCGGCGGCTCACTATGGCGGGCCAGCGGCTTTAGCAGAATTGTGGTCGGCACTTCATGGGTATGTTTTTGATGCTTCGGCTCGCGAAAATAAACAGTGGTATGACATGTTTCATATCGTGAACGATGCGGGACACTGTGAAAACGGTCTTTATGCTTTAAAAGCGAATTACGGCATGGCCGGCTTGACGATTGAATCCTTAAAAAAATTCCGTTCGATAGAGTCAGGTCTGACTGGACACGGCGAAGTTCATCTGTTCCCAGAAGGCGTGTTTATTTCTAACGGTCCTTTGGGTTCCGCGTTTCCGCAAACTCAAGGTTTGGCGATGGGTGAGGCTTTGTCAGGAAAAAATCGTGTTACGATCACCACGATTTCTGATGGAGCTTGTATGGAAGGGGAGGCGAAAGAAGCTTTTGCGGCCATTCCGGGTTTTGCAAAAAACGGCAAAATGGGCCCTTATGTTTTAATCATCAGTGATAATAATACGAAACTGTCAGGTCGTATTGATGCAGAATCTTTTTCGATGACTCCAACTTTTAATTCTTTAAAAGATTTGGGTTGGAATGTGATCACTTTGACTGAAGGCAATGATTTGCAAAAGTCATTTGATACGATTGCTCAAGCGGTCGAGATGGCTAAGGCCAATCCGAAGGCGCCAGTTGTGATTCACGCACGCACGGTCAAAGGGATCGGCACGAAAAAAACGGCGGAGTCGGCTTCGGGGGGGCATGGCTTCCCGTTGAAAAGTCCTTCTGAATTGGCGGCGTTCCTTGGTGAAATCAATAATGGTGTTGCATTAGAAGCTCTTTACACAGGATGGATTGAGGAGCTCGTTAAGCACGAAGCAGATTTAAAAGCGAAGGCCGTGAAAGACACGGGCGAAAAAATTCAAATCGGCGTTTCGGCCGCGATGGTTCGTGCGCGGAAAGCGGGTTTACCCGTCATCAGTGTGACTTCGGATCTTCCGGGGTCAACCGGGGTGGCTGGTTTCCGCAAAGAATTCCCGAATGACTCTGTCGACGTAGGGATTGCTGAAAGCAATATGGTTTCAACGGCGGGTGGATTGTCAAAATTAGGTTATATCCCGGTGGTGGATACATTCGCACAGTTTGGTGTGACCAAGGGCGCTCTGCCGTTAACGATGGGTTCTTTATCTGAAGCACCGATCATCGCCATCTTTTCACACACCGGATTTCAAGATGCAGCGGACGGGGCTTCTCACCAAGCTTTAAGTTACTTGGCGATGACGTCTTCGATTCCTCACTTGGATGTTTACTGTCTTTCATGCAGCGAAGAAGCAGATGCGCTGGTTACAGCCGCGATTGAAAACTTCGCGAAAGAAAGAAAAGCGGGTCGTGTTCCAAATTCTTCTGTTTTCTTTCTGGGTCGTGAGAACTTTCCGAAATCCTACATTTCGCCAGCGGGTTATGATTTGAAAAAAGCCCAAGTCTTGCGTGATACGGTGAAGGACAAAGCGAAATCAGTGACGATTGCGACGACGGGATCTTTGGTTCCGCAGGCCTTGCAAGCGGCTCAAGACCTTGAAGCAAAAGGACTGGGGGTTGTGGTTATCAATTCACCATGCGTAAACCATTTTGATCTAGCCACATTTAAGACGGCGATTGAAAAGACCGAGGGCCGTCTCATCACGGCGGATGATCATCAAGTGATCGGGGGCTTTGGTCAAATGCTAGCGCATGCCCTTTTACAAGCTGATGTCGCAGTTAAAGTGAAAAGCCTTGGGGTTCACGGGGAGTTTGGTCAAAGTGCTTATACGGCTCAAGACCTTTATAGAAAACATAAAGTCGACGCTTCGGCGATTGTGGAAACTGCCGGCAGCTTTTTCCAAAAAAGCGGCGCTTGGTAGATTTTAAGGAAATCAAAAAGAAAAAGCCCACGGAATTCACGTGGGCTTTTTTATTTTTAATTCTTAAGATTTTCTTACGCCGCTGCTTTTTCAGGGGTGTGAGAGAAATGAGCCATTTGGCCCATCTGATCCGCAGAGAACGCTGATACGATATCAACCAAAATCACAACTTTATTGTCTACTTTGCCCATGCCGCGAACGAACGACATCGCGTTTTCGTTGCCTAGAACTGGAGACGGCTCGATTTGTGATTCTTGAAGGTCCACGACCTCTTTAACTGAATCCACGATCATACCTACTTGACCGATTTCAGTGTCGATAACGATGATGCAAGTGTCACGAGTAGTGTCTTGTGAATCCATGCCAAACTTAATACGTAAGTTGACTACTGGAATGATCTTGCCGCGAAGATTCATCACACCTTTTACATAGTCCGGTGTGCGAGGTACCGGTGTGATCTCGCCGAACTGATTGATTTCGCGAACTGTTTCAATAGCGACACCGTATTGTTCGGCCATCAATTGAAAAGTTAAGTATTGCCCTGGTTTTGCTTTAGTAACGTCGCTCATTGTCTCACCTTTCGACTCTTGTGAAAAAAATCTTACAAGCAACTCTTCGAGAAAATACCCCCTGGACTTGAGAGGTTTTAAGGAGTTCTACAGAAAATTAATATCCCCGTATCAGCGTGAGACGATAGTCTAGTTAAGCTGAGGGCGATTCAGGAAGAAGATTAAAACATCAGCATGTGAAGGGTTCTAGACTTTAGAGTTAAACAGAAATTTCAAACAAGGACCGATAAAGAAGCGTTAGGAAATTTTCTAAATTGATTCTATTTAGTTATGGAGCACTCCGATGAGCGGTGACAACGCCTTTTTTGAAGAACTACAGATGGACTTTTTGAATGAGTCCGCTTTCATGCTTGAGCAGTATGAAGAATATATGATGAAGCTGGAAAACAGCACAGATCCCGCTCGCGATTTAACCGATATTTTCCGCGTAGCCCACTCGGTAAAAGGGGGAGCCGCAGCGGTAGGTTTAGCGGATCTTTGTAAGTTCGCTCATGTGATGGAAGATCTGTTAGATCTTTTACGTTCCCAACCTCATTTAGTAAATTCAAACGTTATTTCTTTGCTTTTAAAATCCGGTGATGAGTTAAAAAACCGTGTCGCGTTTTTACAGCAAGGTCAATCTGGGCACTGGGATCCTAAAGAGCTAGTGAATCAATTGATCGTGATCCGCGAAGAACTTTCCGGCAAGAAATCTAAACACCATTCAGTGACAGACGCTGAACCTGTGGCCTCAGCCCCGGCGGATGAAGAAGTAAAAATCGCTGCTCCCGATGACTTCTTCTCTCCAGCACCTGAAGGTGAAGATCATACGAATCATGAATTATTAGCTGAACTTTTAGCTCAGTTATCTCCTGAAGATCAGGCCGAGTTCCATGCGAAGGAGGCACACACTCCGCCTCCTGTCGTGGCAGCGGCTCCGGCGCCTACACCAGCTCCAACTCCCGCGCCGGCTCCGCAAGCGGCGGTAAAACCTGCTCCGGCATTGAAGGTAGTTGAAGATGCTTCTGCCGCCCAAGGTAACGGTAATGGTGGTGCTAATGGTAAAGCCCCTAATAGGCAGCTTAATTCCACAATCAAAGTCGACACGGGTCGCGTTGATTCCGTTCTTGATGCAGTGGGTGAGCTTGTTGTTTTAAAAAATCAATTAGTGCATGACGAAACGGTGCGCAGTGGAGAGAGTCTTCGCCTTGAGGCCATCGTTGATCAATTAGATAAAGCCGTGCGCGAGCTTTACGAAAAGACATTGAGCATTCGCATGACGCCGCTAAAATCGGCGTTCACAAAAATCCAACGTATCGTTCGGGACGTCTCTTTACAACTGGATAAGCCAGTAGATTTACAATTGATCGGTGAAGAGACAGAGGTGGAACGTACCGTATTTGAACTTTTGGGTGACCCTTTGGTTCACTTGGTGCGTAACTCGATGGACCACGGGGTTGAGAAAAAAGAAGTTCGTTTAGAACGCGGTAAACCGGCAACGGCAAAAGTTGTCGTTTCGGCGAAGCAATCCGGTGGTAACGTTATTATCGATATCACGGATGACGGTGGTGGTATCAATCGCGAGAAGGTTTTAAACAAAGCTATCGAAAGAGGTTTTGTCCCTAAGAATGTGGACCCTGCTTCTATTCCCGATGAACAAGTTTTCCAATACATTTTCCAACCGGGATTTTCGACGGCAGATAAGATTTCTGACTTATCCGGTCGAGGTGTGGGTTTGGATGTAGTGAAATCCAACTTGGATAAAATCAACGGTAAGATCAATATCTATTCTAAACCAGCTCAAGGTTCCACGTTCCGTTTAACTATTCCTTTAAGCACGGCGATCACTGACGGTATCATCGTCGCTTTGGATGGAGCTCGTTACATCTTACCAATTCACTCTATTCGTGAAATCGTGCGTGTTTTACCAAAAGATTACACGAATGTTTCGGGTGCGGGTAAAGTTGCCAACATCCGCGGTGTTTTGTTGCCCGTGATCGATGTCTCTCGGACTTTGGGGTCTATCAACTGGACTTTGAATGAAAAAGATCAAAAGCGTGCGCAGAAAAAAGAAAACTCTTTAAGTGCGCGTCGTGAAGAAACCATGCTGGTGATTATTGAGTCTATGACGGGTCAAATGGCGTTCCCCGTGGACGACGTTTTGGGTCAAGCGCAAGTGGTGGTGAAGTCAATTACAACAGGTCACGACATCCCTGAAGTTGCTGGTGCGGCGATCTTGGGGGACGGTAAAACCGTCTTAATCCTAGATCCAGGCGCTTTAGTTAATAGTATTGTCAAAGGACGGGAGATCGCGGCATGAGTGCCCCTAAAAAAACAAGTGATATCGTAAGTGCCCTCAATGATTTCGAGGATATTAAGCTCACAGACAAAATGTTCGGCAAGTTTGCGGAACACATGTACACGCTTGCGGGTGTCGATCTTCCATTGACCCCTAAAAATCATGCCTTGATTCGCAATCGTATTGTAAAGCTTTTGCGTCGCCATTCTTTAAAGTCTTATGAAGAGTACTGGGCGATGATCGAACGTGGCGGGGCAGAGCTGACTTCCGAGTTCATCTCGGCGCTTACGACGAACATGACTTCGTTTTATCGCGAATCAAATCACTTTGATTTCTTAACTGGTGCTTTGCCAGAGTTAAGTAAAAAGTTTGGATCTGATATTCGCCTGTGGTGTTGTGCTGCCAGTACGGGCCAAGAGCCTTACACGATCGCGATGACGGCCTGTGAAGCTTTGGGTGATCAATACAAAAAGGCTCGATTATTGGCGACCGATATTGACCTTCAAGTCCTTAAAAAGGCTTCGATTGGTACTTATGAAGAGCGTGAAATGCAAGGTCTGCCCCCCGCGCAAAGATCTAAGTATTTCGAAAAAGTGAAAGCTCAAGGTGAAGAGTTCTGGAGAGCGAAAGATCAGATTCACAATATGATCCGCTTTGCTCCGTTTAACTTGATGACACCGAAATATGAATTTCAGCATCAGTTTCACGTGATTTTCTGCCGCAACGTTTTGATTTATTTTGACGAAGCGACAACTAAAAAGGTCATCGACAACTTAACGGCGTGTTTGGCTCCAGGCGGATATTTGGTCTTAGGTCACTCTGAGTCTGGAAACGTAAAACACACTCATTTGAAACCGCTTTCAAGAGCCGTTTACCAAAAAATTTAAGAGGTAGCCGTATGGCGCAAAAAATTCGCGTTTTGATCGTGGACGATTCGGCGGTGATTAGAAAGTTGCTAGAGAAAATCTTTAGCTCTGCCCCGGACATTGAAGTCGTCGGTACTGCGCAAGATCCCTACATCGCTCGTGATAAGCTGGTTTCTTTAAAACCAGATGTTATGACCTTGGATGTCGAGATGCCGCGTATGGATGGCATTAGCTTTCTTGAGAAAGTCATGCAGCACTTTCCAACTAGAACTATCATCTTTTCAAGCTTAGCTAAAACAGGTTCAGAAACCTATTTGCGAGCGCTTGAAGCAGGTGCGATTGAAATCATGGAAAAGCCTTCCATCGACGTTTCGCAAAGTTTGGAATCACTCGCTGCGGGGTTTATTGAAAAAGTGCGTGCGGTGGCTCGCGCTCGTATCAATCCGGTTAAAAAGATTGTTCAAGCCGGTGGTCCGGTGCAAAAAATTGCTCCGACTTCATTAGCCAGAACAACGCATCAGTTGTTGGCGGTGGCGTCTTCAACGGGCGGAACAGAAGCTTTAAAGGTGTTCTTAAGTGGAATGCCTGCGGATATTCCGGGAACTTTGGTGGTGCAACATATGCCTCCAGGTTTCACAAAGTCTTTTGCCGATAATTTAAATAAAATGTTTCCTTTTGAAGTGAAAGAAGCAGCAGAGGGAGATCAGGTTGTCCCGGGACGCGTGTTGATTGCCCCCGGTAACTACCATATGGAAATTCATCGAAGTGGTGCCTTTTATCACGTAAAACTTCATCAAGGGCCGACGTTACACAGTGTTCGTCCGGCCGCAGACTATATGATGAAGTCGGTTGCAAAATACGTCGGTAAAAATGCCTTGGGTGTTGTCTTAACGGGAATGGGAAAAGACGGCGCAGAGGGTTTGTTAGAGATGAAAAACGCCGGTGCTTACACAGTGGCGCAAAATGAAGAAACTTGCGTGGTGTATGGCATGCCAGCTGCGGCGGTGGCGTTAGGGGCGGCAGACAAGGTGCTGCCTTTAGACAAAATTGCGGGCGATTTGTTGCATCAGCTTCACCAACGAAACGCAGCTTAAGGCGGCTCGGTGAAAAAGGCTCGATCGACTGCGTTGTCGGGCCTTGTCTTGCTCTAAGGCGTACTTTGAGTACGCCTTCGTGGCAGCCAAAACCCTCCGCCTTGCGCTCGAACCTTTTTGACCAAGCCTTGGTTCTGGGTATAGCCTACCCAATATGAAAACTTTCAAATCTTTTCAAATATATTTGGTCTCTTTTTTATTCATAACAAGCTGCCAAAGCGCGCCTAAGGCTCATTATGTTCGTTCGGGTAAAGAGCGTGCAGATCATGCGACCGCACAAGCTGTGGGTCAGCAGTATGCTATTGCTACACAAGGTCGTTTTTCTTCGCAAGCGGCGGAAAAGATGTTTGCTCAAGGAGGGAATATCATTGATGCGGTGGTGGCGGCGTCTTTCACTGTTTCTGTAGAGCGGCCTCAATCTTCGGGTATTGGTGGGGGCGGTTTTATGCTGTTCCACGAAGCTAAGACGGGCAAAACTTACGCGATTGACTTCCGCGAGCGGGCGCCGTTGAGGGCAACCGAAAACATGTATCTTGGGAAAGAGGGAAAAGCCGAAACCGGCAAATCACAGAACGGAATTTTGGCCGTGGCGGTTCCAGGAATGGTCGCCGGTCTTTTAGAAATTCATAAACGCTTTGGATCGTTACCTTTATCAAAGGTCATGGCGCCAGCGATTCAATTGGCCGAAGAAGGCTTTCCAATTTATGAAGAGTTTCATGCGGCATTAACTTACCGTGCTCCGCAGATTTTAAAAGATCCGGCGGCAAAAAAGATTTTCTTAGGGGCTAACGGCGATGTTCCGGCACCGGGAAGTCTTTTGATTCAAAAAGATTTAGCAAAAACATTAAGGCTGATCGAAAAAAAGGGCCGAAATGGTTTTTATAACGGATCCGTGGCCAAGTCCATCGTGGACCTGTCTAAAAAAACCGGTGGGATTATCTCTCAAAAAGACTTGGATGATTACCAGGTTAAATGGAGAGAGCCCGTCACCGGCAAGTATCACGGTTATGAAGTGTTCTCGATGCCGCCTCCAAGTTCAGGGGGGGTGCACGTGATCCAATTCTTAAATTTCTTAGAAAAAGATGAGCTGGCAAAAAGCGGAATCCATTCGGTGAAATCAATTCACTTGGCGGCGTCAGCGTTGCAGTCCTCATTTGCCGATCGTGCGACTTATTTGGGTGATCCGGATTTTACAAAAGTTCCGGTGAAGGCACTCACGGATCCAAGCTATATCCAAAAGCGTCGCAGCGAAGTTCCTGCAGATCGTGCGCGCAAGGCCGTAGAGGTCAAAGCCGGTGATGTTTCAGGATATGAGTCTTCAGAAACGACTCATTTGTCGTTGATGGATGCTGAGGGGAATGCCGTTAGCACCACGCAAACCATCAATGGTTGGATGGGTGCTGGGGTTGTCGCCCCGGGAACCGGCGTAGTTTTAAATAACGAGATGGATGATTTTTCGGCCCAAGTCGGAAGTTCAAATCTTTTTGGTGCGATTGGCGGAAAGCCCAACTCGATTGCGCCTAGCAAAACGCCCTTAAGCAGTATGTCGCCCACAATTCTGATGAAAGATGGAAAACCCGAAATGGTTGTCGGTGGTCCGGGCGGAACACGCATCATCAGCTGTGTTGCGCAGACGATTTTAAATTATATCGAATTCAAAACATCGTTGTACGACGCGGTTTCGGCAGTTCGTTACCATCATCAGTGGCAGCCAGATGTTTTATTGATGGAACCTCCGGGCCCCGCACCGGCCGTTTTAGAAAAGCTTCAGAAAATGGGCTATGAAGTAAAGATTCAACCCATTGGCTGCAACGTGATGGCCACGGCGAAAGAAGGAAATTCCTTTCGTGGAGTTGCGGACCCGCGTGACATTGGGACTAGTATCGCAAAATAGCTTATAAAAATCATAAGGGTGTCAGGATTTTCGACACCCACAAAGAGAATAAAATACAGTCAAGGAGGTTTGGTCGAAGTCGGGCTGGCCTCACGGGCATCGCGGGTGTAAAACCCGTCGATCAAGTGAGGTCTTAATGAAAATGTATGTTTCTCTTGTGGTCACCGCTCTTGTGTTAGGGGCTTGTACTCCCAACCAAAAAAACACGTCAGAGATTACCGCTCCAGGTTCGGGTGTCGTGGGTGGACAAGAAATTGAAGTAGGTTCGCCACTAGCAAAAAGCACGGTGGGAATTTATGAAAGTGAAATTGGCTATATCTGTTCTGGAACTCTGCTGCCGAACAATCTGGTCTTAACGGCCGGTCACTGCGTCGATCCCAAGGCAAAAAACTTAAAAATCTATTTTACTAATAAAATGCAAGGCGCAGATGATGCTGCCAAACGCAAAGTCATCGGCGGTGTGGTTCACGCTAACTACTCTAAAGAGATGAAAGCGCAAGACATGGCCGATATCGCGATTTTGAAATTTGAAGGCGATGTTCCGTCAGACTATACACCGGCGCAATTGTTGACGGATGGCGCGCAGCTTTATAATGGTCGAGAGATTTTTGTTGCGGGTTACGGTCTAAATTGGACTATCGGTGTTTCTCGTGGCGCGGGTGTTTTGCGCGCGACTAACTTAGAAATTGAAGAAGCTCAATATTCAGCAACCGAAACTAAATTGGCTCAGACTTTTCGCAAGGGAATCTGCAGTGGCGATTCGGGTGGTCCGGCGTATCTAGTGCAAGACGGTCAATTGTATGTCTGGGGTGTGGCAAGTCGTGGGGATTCTATTCCATTGCCCCTTGTGCCGAAATGTATGATGTATTCGATCTATACGCGTGTGGATGCCTATCAAGACTGGATCCAGCAAGCCGTCAATTACTTGAATCCATAGTTCAAATCTAATACGCTGGATCTTCTTACAACGAGGTCCGGCGTTATGATTCTTAAATACGTTCCAATTTTATTGTCTTTGTCGCTCATCGCATGTCAGTCTAAAAATATGAGCACGTCATCTCAAAATCTAGAACAAGATCAATATTTGTGGTTAGAAGAAGTGGAAGGGCCTAAAGCCCTTGCATTTGCACGCGCGGAAAACGAAAAGACGTTGGCGCATTTTAAAAAAGATCCCAACTTTAAATCGATCGAAACTGAGGTTCGTAAGATTATCTTAGCCAAAGATCGCCAGCCGGCCTTAAGACTTGTTAACGGTGAGCTTTATAATTTTTGGCAAGATGAAAAACACGTGCGTGGTCTTTGGCGTAAGACGACGATTGAAAAATTCAAGTCCGGAAAGCCTGAATGGGATGTCATCCTGGACATCGATAAATTGGCAAAAGACGAAAATGAAAACTGGGTGTGGGCGGGCGGCTCTCATCTGACGCCTTCTTATGACCGCGTTCTGATCTATCTCTCGCGTGGAGGCAAAGACGCCGCCGTGATTCGCGAATTTGATTTAAAAACCAGAACTTTTGTTAAAGACGGCTTTAATGTTCCTGAATCTAAAGGCATGGCCTCTTGGATCGATAAGGATTACGTTTATCTTGCGTCGGACTTCGGGCCTGGTTCGATGACCGACAGCGGGTATCCTCGGATCGTAAAAATGTGGAAACGCGGAACTCCAATAAGTGCAGCCAAAGAAGTGATGCGGGCAGAAAAAACGGACATGCGTGCGTATGGCGTCGTCGATTGGGACGAAGGCAAACCCTATCATTTTCTTGGCAAGTCGATCAGCTTTTACGAATGGCAACCTCACTATCTGGATGCTTCGGGAACTTTGATTCCGTCGCCTTTTCCCCGTTCAGCGCGTATGCACACGCTGTTCAAAGGATTTACTTTTTTTGAACTCAAAGAAGACTTAGGCAAATTTAAATCGGGCAGCGTCTTGGCCATCCCTCTTGATTCATGGAAGGACGGTGCGAAAGCGTTAGACAAAGCCCAGCTTGTTTTTGCTCCGACGGATAAAAGATTTGTGGAGTGGGTTTCGCGCACCAAAAATCACTTATTGATTTCGGTCATCGACAATATTGTAGCGAAAGTTTTAAAGGCCGATGTCGATACTAACGGGCAGTGGAAACTGTCTGAAGTGATCGTGGGATCAGCGGGCATGACGGCGATTTCTTCGGTGGAAGATGAAAGTGACAAGTATCTGGTTAGTTATGTGGACTTTTTAACACCAGCTTCGGTTTATTTGTTGGATGCCGCGGATAAAAAAAATCACATGCAGCTATTGACGGAATCAAAGCGACGTTTTGACTCCAAAGACATGACGGTGGAACGTTTTGAAACAAAAAGTGCCGATGGCACGATGATCCCGTACTTCATGGTCAGCAAAAAGAATCTTAAAAAAGACGGAAAAAACCCCACTCTGCTTTACGGCTATGGTGGTTTTGAGCACGCGATGCAACCTTCTTATCGTGCAACTTTGGGTAAGGTTTGGCTCGAGCGTGGCGGGGTCTATATTCTTTCAAATCTTCGCGGTGGCGGAGAGTTTGGTCCCCACTGGCATCGTTCGGTATTAAAAGAAAATCGTTATAAAGTGTATGAAGACTTTATCGCGATTGCGGAAGATCTGATCAAACGAGGCATCACCAGTCCGCAACATCTAGGTATTCACGGCGGATCCAACGGGGGTTTGTTAGTGGGGGCGACAGCCATGCTTCGTCCGGATTTATTTAACGCTGTTTTGTGTGAAGTGCCGCTTTTAGATATGGTTCGTTACCATAAACTTTTAGCCGGGGCGAGCTGGATGGATGAATACGGAAATCCTGAAGATCCAAAAATGTTGCCGGCGATTTTAAAATACTCTCCGTATCAGCGGGTAAAAGCGGATGTGAAATACCCAGAGATCTTTTTCCTGACCAGCACCAAGGATGATCGCGTTCATCCTGGGCATGCGCGTAAGATGTTTGCAAAGATGAAAGATCAAGGTCATCCTGTTTTTTATTATGAAAACATGGAAGGTGGTCATGGTCGCAATGCGAATCTGGAACAAAGTATTCTTTGGGAAACTTTGCAGATGACTTATCTGTGGGAAAAAATCGGACCGGTGAAGCGCTAAGATTAGCGCTTCGGGATATTGAAATAAAGCTTGGCTGAAAACGGCTCATAGTCGGCGTATTCCGGATCACCTGTGAAATAGATCGCGAAAATATTTAAAACCGCTTTGCCATCTTCTTCATCCATGTCAAAATCTGAATCGTATTCGTCGTTGTTAAGTGAAACAACACTGCCGTCAAAGCCGTTGCCTTCGGCATAGTAGTAACCGCTATTAGCGCCACACAGGTAAAGGGCGTGAATTTCGCCACCTTCTGGATCAAAATGAAAAGCCCCCACAACTTGATTTTTAGAATTGAAAACGGCTAAACGTTCATTCACGGGAACGTGTTCTTCGATACGCCCTTGAACGTAAGAGTCCTGCGTACAAGCCTCCACAGCATTGCCACGAGCAAAAGCGGCTGAAGCGGCCAAGGAAACAAAAAAAGCCATAGCTGTTTTAACAATCGTTTTCATAAAACCCCCGTTTGGTATGAAGGGGGTTTACCGCAAACTGGGAATAACATGAAATACATATGCAGTTTCATGTTATTCTTTTTTTGAATAGATCTTAGAAGTACTCGACCTGAACCATCAAGCGCACGGGTGAGTGATGGCAGTCGGTTTTTGAATCGTTATCACCCGTCGTAATCATATGGAGAGTAATATCCGATGCGCTGGTCATACCAAGAATATTTTGAACGACTTTTTCATCGAATTGCAATTCCACGCGGCCCACAGTTTCAGTTTGTGGAAACAGGCAAGAAGACAAGCCTTGGCTTTTACCGGCGCAATATTGATTTGCGGGCGAAGAATCTACCGCGCCGTTTTGAGCATCTTTATCCACTAATCGAGACCAATCGTATTTATAATAGCCATTTGAGCTTTGCAGATGACGCGAAAAATTTGTCGTCGAAGCTAAGACATAGCTATTTAAGGTCAAGATGATGTTGTCGTCATAAAGAAAGTTCTGCTGCTCAAAGTTATCCATGCTAACTTGGCAAACTGTCGCTCCTGCGGGAACTTGTACTTTTTGAGATTGTTCGACACGAGCACGGATATATTCATTTTTAGCGGATAAGTTGTCGCCGGATCCAAAAGGGCATTCACCTACGTTGTCTTCAAAATTGATCTGGACAGTTTTAACTTGGATTTTGCCCCGAGCTTTCGCATCGGCGCAGCTATTAATAAGGTTATTGACGCCCGGAGGGTTGCCATAGTCCTGATGGTCCTCGTTGCCTAAGCCATCCACACTTAAAGAGGCGGGACCCATATCATCAATTTTTAGGGCTTGTTTCTGACAGTTCTGAAACAGAACCGCCATCGTAAATCCCGAAATGAGAAGAACTAAGTAACGTGCTTTCATACATACCCCATTCCCTTTGCTAAAGGATTAAAGCAATTCTCGTGCTCGCTAGGATGTGAGGTATTGGAATCTATTCACAATCTTTGTTGAACTTCAAAAAAGCGCTTAGAAGTTCAACGTCTCAGTTGTGTAGGCTTGAGACGTTTTAGTGTTGGGTTTCCGAAGAGGCCGCCGCGGTGTTTTGTTGGCCATGGTATTTCGCCATCTGTTGAATCCAGAAATGACGTTGAGACGCAGATAAAGACAGATCTAAATGAGAAAGTTTTAGCGCCAATGCAAAAGCATCCCCATTTACAAAAGCGGCCTGGCGGCGTTCGCCTTTGCGCGAGTAGTTTTCAATCTTATGCAAGCCTTGCATCAAGTGCAGGGCTTTAAAAAAGATCAAACTTTCTTGCTTAAAGATACCGATCTCTTCACGCATGAATTGGCCTAAGCGTGGGTCTTCGGCCAGCTCATCATGATTCCAAGGATCCTCACCGTATTGCGCTTTCATAAAGGCCATCATAAAGCCGGCAAAAAGTTCGGTGGGGTCTTTTTTATCTAAGCCCGCCGCCTCTAAACGTGAAAGATGGATTTCAAAGACTTCACTTTTTACGGGATCTGAAAAGACATTGTGCAAGCCCGGAAGAATCTGATCCATGATATGCAAATCAAAAAGCTCCATGAACGCACGATGAGGTTCGTCTAAGCGCAAAAACTTAAGCCATTCTTCGCGACGACGGGGCAGAACCGATTTTTTTAATTCGGGACTGCATTCGGCAATCGCGGCACGCATGGAAGATTCGATAGAAAAATGCAATTTATGAGACAAGCGAATCGCACGCAAAATACGGATCGGATCTTCGATCAAACGGGCCTTGGGTTCACCAATCATTCGCAAGACACGGTTCTCCACGTCCTGCAGACCTCCGCAATAATCGATCATCTTGTGATTGACGGGATCATAAAACAAAGCATTGCAGGTAAAATCGCGGCGTTGGGCATCTTCTTCGACCGTACCGAAATAATTGTCGCCTTCCACGGCGTCATCACCCAAGGCATTGATTTCTTCCGCACTCACGGCACGGCGGAATGTGGCGACCTCAAATTGGGTATCGCCCCGCTTGACTAAAACTAGTTTGAAGCGACGACCAATGACATAGGCATTAGGAACTTTTTTGCGAACCTGATTAGGCAATGCATTGGTCGCGATATCAAAATCTTTGGGATGAATGCCTACTAACAAATCTCGAACGCATCCACCGACAAGGTAGGTCTCAAAACCGGAATCTTGCAGATTACGAACAATTCTTAACGCGTAGGAGTCGATCCAGTCTTCATGAAGCTGGGGTGTCTTTGTCGAAGTCATTAGAGCCTGAATCTACATCCCTTTGCATCAAAACTCAATTTGGAATATAAAAAGGACATGTCTTATCTTAATAATTTCTATCATCAATTTTATGGTCCCGAAGACGGGCGCAAATGGGTGTTTGTGCATGGCTTGATGGGCTATGGGCAGAACTGGCGTCGCATTATTGCGGATCTTGAAAAGACCGAACGCTGCCTGGCTTTTGACCAAAGAGGTCATGGGCGCTCCTTCCAACCCACTTCCGGTTATGGTCCAGAAGACTATGCCGATGACATCAAGATGATTGTGGACGAGTTGGGCTGGGATAAATTCATTTTGGTCGGTCATTCGATGGGGGGTCGGAACGTTTTAAACTTTGCCTCCCGTTTCCCGGAATATCTGTCCCATTTGGTCGTGGAAGACATCGGGCCCGAAGCCGCCCCGAACGCCCATGAATATTACGAATATTTATTGAATCTGGTGCCCGTGCCGTTTGCCACTCGCGAGGACGCCAAAAGATTCTTTTTCGAGGATTTTGTGAAGAACGCTAAGACCCGCGAAAATGTCCAAGTCATGGCGAACTTCTTTTATTCCAATATGGCTGAACAGCCCAATGGCACGATCAACTGGCGCTTTGCTAAAAATGGCATTGTCGAGTCGGTCCGGGCCGGGCGGGAAGACGAGCGTTGGCATGAAGTGGAAGGCTTAAAAGTACCCACTTTGTGGGTTCGGGGAGAGAACTCCAAAGAGTTCAGTCGAGAGAGTTTTAAGCGCGTGTTGGCTAGCAATTCTATGATTAAGGGCGTCGAGATTCCGGGCGCGGGCCACTGGGTCCACTCAGATCAAGCTGAGGCCTTCGGGGCCGCGATCAAGGCGTTCGTCGGTGGCTTTTAAGTAGGCAGCTTTGACTTTTGGTTCTTCGCTAAGTAGTTTGAGGCTTATTGTTAGAGGTATGAAAATTGAAATTTACTGAATTAAATCTAGAACCTAGTTTGCTTTCAGCAATCCAAAAGCTGAACTATGAAGAGTGCACGCCGATTCAACAACAAGCGTTGCCTCCAGTCCTTGAAGGCAAAGATGTTGCCGGACTTGCACAAACCGGAACCGGCAAAACAGCCGCTTTCGTAATTCCTTTGATGGAGCGTATTTTAAGAGCTCGTCCTGTTGCTGGTGATATCAGCGAAGAACAAAAAACGGCGATTGAAAAACGCGCGTTTAAAGATTGGAAACCGCAAAACTTTGTTTTGATTTTGGTGCCCACGCGCGAATTGGCCGAACAAGTTCAAGACAATGTTTTGAAATACGGTCTTGATTCAGGTCTTCGTGGTTTTGCTATCTACGGGGGGACCGGTTACGACAAACAAAAAGAGGCGCTTAAAAACGGTGTTGAATTCATCGTGGCGACTCCGGGCCGTTTGATCGATCTTTACAAAGAACATCTTGTAGATTTGAAACAAGTTCGCGCCATCGTTTTTGACGAAGCCGATCGTATGTTTGACATGGGCTTTAAAGACGACATGAAATACATTTTGCAACGTGTCCCTCGCGAGCGTCAGTTGCTGGTATTCAGTGCGACTTTGAACTTTGATGTGATGAACACCGTTTATCAGTTCGGGTCAGAGCCTGTCGAAATCAACATCAGTCGGGATCAAACGCGCGCCGAAAACGTGACAGATGAAATCTTCCACGTAGGCAGTGACGAAAAACCACAGCACTTGTTGTCTTTGCTTAAAAAGCACAATCCAAAACAGGCGATCATCTTCACCAACTTTAAAATGAGTGTGGAACGAATCGCCAAATTCTTGGTCGACAATGGGGTGCCAGCGATGGCGATTTCAAGCTTGTTGACTCAAGCGCAACGCAATCGCGTGATCGAACAGTTTAAAGCTGAAAATGATATGAACATCCTGGTGGCCACAGATGTGGCGGCGCGTGGATTGGATATCAAAGGTGTCGACTTAGTTATTAACTATGAATTGCCGATGGATTCTGAATCTTACGTTCACCGTATCGGCCGTACCGGTCGCGCAGGAACCACGGGTCATGCTTACTCTTTAGTAGGTGATAAAGACATCGAGTCTTTGGCGCGCATTGAGGATTATTTAAAACACAAAATCAATGTTGGTTATTTAGAAAATGATCAATTGATCAAAGACTTTAAGCCCATGTCGTATCGTGATGAAGGTCATTACCCGAAATCGGTGGATCGCGCTCGTGGTCCTAGAGAAGGGGGGCGTGGCGGAGATCGCGGACCTCGCGGCGGCGGCCGTGGTGGTGATCGTGATAATCGTCGCCCAGGTGGCGGCCGTCCTGATCGTGGTCCTCGTCCAGAACGTAGCGGCGAACGCAGTGGTGAGCGTGGTGAACGCGATCAACAACGTGCTCAGGGTGGACAAGGCGGTCAAGGTGGTCCGCAGGGTTCGCGTCCTCCTCGCAGAGACGGACAACATCAAGGTAAGAAATTTGAAGGTGGAAAAGGCCGTGATGGACAACAACGCCGTCATGACAACAAACGTCCGGACAATCGCAATCCTCAACACGCGAAAGGTCCTCGTCACCAACATGGTAAAAAGCCCGCACCAGCAGCAGTGGCGCAAAAAGGACTGGGTCAAAAGATCTCTGGATTCTTTAAGCGTTTGTTCTCTTAAGTTTAAAATTTTCGAATTCCATTTGGACAAAAGAATCCCGGGACAACCCGGGATTCTTTTTATTTAGGCTTTAAGAATTCCAAGGACTCATTGTTTTGCGATTCTTTCGCGATGTCATAAGCCGTGCGATTAAATTTGTCGCGGGCTTTTAAATCGGCCCCCGCACTCACCAGCAATCGCACCGTTTCTACGGAGCCGACTTCCGCGGCCTTCATCAAAGGCGTTTGCTTATCGGGATTTATCAAGTTCAAAAGTGCGGGTTTTTTCTTTAAGATCAGTTCGATCAACGTGGTGTTATTAAAAGAGACGGCGGTGACCAAAGCCGAATCGCCGTTTTCATTGAAATTCGTCAGCTCGGCGCCGCCTTCAATTAAGATCTTAGCGGCTTCGGTATGATCGTTCGAGATCGCAAAAAACAGGGCGGTGTTGCCGTTTTTATCTTTGGTGTTGAGATTTGATTTTTTGGCGATCAGGGATTTTAGTTCTTGGACCTGACCACTGGCCGCGGCCTTCATGACGGGTGTGTGTTTTTTCTTGCTGGTCCCCGTCGCCCATGTCGGCAGGGATATTAAAAGAGCAACTACGATAAAAACATGCTTCATCGGATCCTACTTTAAAGAGCTGGATAAATTCTTTTCCTCTTTAAACTTTGCCATATCATCGATCGGACTCATAAGACCAATTTGCGTGTAATCGAATTTTTTTAGTTGATAACGCTTAGCCATGATCGTTACCAGGTCACGGATGTACTCTCGGGGTTGATAAAGCTCCTGATAACGTTCAGGATTGGTGAACGCGCCAAAATAAAGATCTCCTTCGGCGGTTGAAATCATACCACCGAACGTGATCGCGTTGTTGGCCGAGCCGGTTTTAGCCACCAAAGTGTTGTGGAACATGGGGGCGGCGTAAAGACTTTTAAAGGTCGTGTAGGTTTCACCGGTTCCGCCCACGCCCATGACATCGGCCATTTGAAAACGGCGGACACCTTTATAGTTCGTCAGCATAGTGTCGAGATCTTGAACCACACGCACGAAAGTGCTGCAAGAAACCATGTTGTCTTTTCGATCCGTATTTGGATTCACCGGATAGCCTGAACCATTAAAGACATCGGCTTGCATATCACCCATTGAAAGACGTGAAGCCAAAAAGGACTTGTAAGCTTCGCGACCGCCTAATTTTTCAAACAAGATATTGGGCGGAACGTTGGATGAATAAATATTGAATTCACGCAACATCATGTGCAGTGGGCGCGATTTGAAAGAGAACGTCCGCATTGGAACGGTGTTTTTGTATTCTGCAAATGCCGAGGCCAAGCTTTTACCGATTTTTTCAACCTTCAAAGACTGACCCGATTTTGTTTTTGCCAAAGCCTCTTTTAAAGCTTTTGGGGTTGTGATCGGTCCATAGAAAAGATCGGGATCAGAACCGCGAAAGCCAGAATCCTCCCGGTGTTGCATAATAAAGCGACCGCTTTTAAAGGGAATGACGATATTTTCATCGTAAGAAAGCTGAGAAATGCGTTCGCAGTTTTGTTCGTCCATCACCTTGCGCAGTTGTTGGAACGTGCTACTTAAAATCTCGATACCAAAAAAGATGTCTTGGTCCCCTGATAGATGAACAAAGCAAGACTTGTCCGAATTTGTTGGCGTGATATGAACCTTGGTGGTGAAGCGGTATTCAGGCCCCAGCTTGGCAATCGCCCAGTGGGATACTAAAACCTTTGATAAAGAGGCAATACGGAACTTTTCATGAAGATCGCCTTCGCTGACATTCGTGGGATTATTGCGCACCCATTTAGAACTGCGCGCCGCCTCGGACTCCGTCGGATTAAAAGGGCGGACTTGGGCGTCTTTCTTGTCTTGAAGATAGCACATAGCATTCATCGAAAATTTCACGGCCATGGCTGAAGGGGCGGCTAGT
Organism: Bdellovibrio bacteriovorus; assembly: GCF_001592735.1. NCBI lineage: Bacteria > Pseudomonadati > Bdellovibrionota > Bdellovibrionia > Bdellovibrionales > Pseudobdellovibrionaceae > Bdellovibrio > Bdellovibrio bacteriovorus. The sequence goes on along the minus strand of NZ_LUKE01000001.1, from coordinate 871,429 downwards.
AAGATCGAGGCCGCGGCCAGTGACTTTAATGATTTAGAGATTACGTTCATGTCCTGCTCCTTTGGGGGCGTTAGCAAGGGGTTCAAGTTTCGTGCGCCGTGGAGGGGCAAATAATTCGTTGTCAGCTGTCTCAAACTTAGACAGTGCCGCATTTTGAGACTTAAATTGGTTATATTTCATAGTGAGCGGTGATAGGCTGTTGGGTATGGTCTTAGGCCTTTTAATTCTTATTTTTTTCCAGTTTTTGGGTGAAGCCACTTCGACGTTGCTGGGACTTTTTATCCCAGGTCCGGTCATTGGGATGGTTTATTTTTTATCGCCCTGTTACTGGTGCCAAAAATCAAAAACCAGGTGGAGGCCTTAAGTCGTTTTATTAATTCTTATTTGGCCCTGTTTTTTGTACCAGCGGGGGTGGGCCTGATCGAGTATTTTGATTTATTTGGTCGCTATGGGGCAGCGATGTTTTTTACATTGGTGATAAGCACGGCGATCACCTTGGCCGTGACGGCGTGGTTCTTTAACTTATTGCTAAAATATTTTTCGCCGGAAAAATCCCATGATTGAGTTGTTTTCCCTGATCATTACGTTGGGATTTTATCTGCTGGCCCGTAAGGTGAGTGAACGGGGATCTCATCATCCTCTTCTCAGTCCCCCGGTCTTAGCGATGATAGCGATCATTGCGGTGCTTTTAGTTTTTCAGATTTCATACGCGGATTACTTTAGGGGTGTTCGGCCGATTCATTTTATGTTGGGGCCGGCCACCGTCAGTTTTGCGTTGCCGCTATTTTTACAACTGTCGCGCTTGCGCCGAGTTTTGGTTCCGTTAGTCATCGCTTTGGCTGTGGGATCTTTTGTGGGGATCTTTAGTGCGGTTTTAATAGGGCATCTATTAGGTTTGCCTCACGAAATTCTGCTTTCACTGTCCCCGAAATCCGTGACAACACCGATTGCAATGGGGATTTCAGAAAAAATCGGGGGAACACCCGCATTAGCCACGGTCTTTGTGATGATCACCGGAGTGGCCGGGGCGCTTATGGCGACGACCGTGATGCGCTTAGTGAAAGTCAAAGATCCTTTGGTGCAAGGATTTGCTATGGGTCTTTCATCGCATGGTTTGGGAACTTTTAGAGCTTTTCAAATTCATGAAATGGCGGGAGCTTTTGCGGGACTGGCGATGGCTTTAAACGGTCTGATGACAGCGATCTTGATCCCGCTTTTCTTGCATTGGATTCCGTAAAAAAGTTTTTTAATTTTTAATAAGCTCTGCAAATCCTGAAACCCAAGCGTCATTTTCATTCACGCACGGGACAAGATTGAATTCTTTTCCCCCATGTTCATGAAAGACTTCTTCACCACCGATGCCGATTTCTTCTAGGGTTTCAATGCAATCTGCGACGAAGCTCGGGCAGATGACAGCTATACTTTTAAGCCCTCTTTTTGCCAATTCCTGGATGGAATGCTCCGTGGAAGGTTTTAACCATTCGGCGCGACCGAGACGGGACTGAAATGAAACGCTCCATTGATTTTTTTGCAATCCCAAGCGGTTCGCGATGGCCTGGGCAGAGGCAAAACATTGCGCCCGATAACAGTTTTTAGCGCACGCATTTTTTTGCAAACAGCAGTCCGGCGTGATCAGGCAGCCTTCGATTTTTTTGACGTGACTTTCAGGGAGCCCGTGAAATGAAAATAGAAAATGATCGACCTCTTTACCGGAAACAGTTTGTCGTGCCAGATCGGCGGACGGATTGATAAAGCATTCCTCATCAAAAAATGCCGGCAGAACTTGGGTGTTTAAGTGGCCTCCCCTTTTTTGAATTTGATTTAACGTATATTTCACTGAAGAGCCTGTTGTCGCCTCGGCATATTGAGGGAACATCGGAACGATAAGTAAGTCCTTCAGGCCTTCAGAGGAAAATTCAGCCAACGCGCGATCAATGGTGGGCTCAGCATAGCGCATACCCACTTTGACGGAATATTCAGAACCCAGAGCGGTTTGAAGTTTTTTGGCAAAACGATCACTAAAAACAGTTAACGGAGAGCCTTCGCCTTCCATCCAGACTTTCTTGTAGTTGGCGGCAGAAAAAGGCGCGCGTTTGGGGACGATGATCCAATTCACCAAGGGGTAACGAACAATCCATGGTAAATCAATCACGTCACGATCCATCAGGAAGTTCAGCAAATACGTTTTCACATCCTGAACTTGGTAAGATTCTGGGCTGCCGATATTAAGTAATAAAACACCTTTTTTAGCCACGGTTTGCAATCTCCTCTGCCAATTCATCGCTGCGATCTAAGATTTTGCTTAAGCCAATGCCGCCCAGATAATTCCCATGTAAAAAAACGCGACCCTGGGGTTGGGATTTAAGCTCGTGCAGAACTTTTTCAAGTTCCAAATCATAAAGTGGTAAGGCCTTTTTCCAGCGATGCAAACGATAATCTAAAAGCGCGTCCTTGATGCCTAAGATTTTGAATCGTTCTTCGGCAATTTGTTTCAAAATTTCACTGTCGGCGGCATCTAAGATATCACCGGCATTGTTGCCACCTAAGATCCACGTTTCGTTATAAGTTTTATCGCGATCCGGGAAGATATAGGTATTCATCAAAACCCCTAAAGTCTTCATCCCGTAAAGTTGCGGAACCAAGCAGCCAAAACCTTTGTATTTCGTCTGGCGGGTTTTAAAAAACAGCTTCACACTTAAAAGGCTTGCGGTATTGATACGATTTAAAAGCTTTGCGGTGTGAGGCTCGGCAGTTTCTAAAATTTTTGCCGCCGCGGTGCTAGACGTCGCGATCACGACCGGGCCTTGAAGCTCGCTGACATTCACTTGAGTGTTTAAATGAATTTTTACGCCCAAGCTCTTTAGTTTTTCCTCAAGCGCATCCACCAGGCCTTGCATGCCATTGGTGCCCGTCAAAAGACCTCGGAAAGCTCCGCTTTTTGTTTTGCGACGAAAAGACGGACCTAAAATAAGTTCTGAACTTAAGTGTTCTGCCCCCGTGGCGTAAATGCCTTGCATGGCAGGGCCTAAAAGATATCTAGCGGCCGCAGGGCCCAAATGTCTTTCACCCCAATTATGCAAAGTTTCATTGGCGCGTGGAAAGACCGAGGGTTTATTAAAAATAAATGAAGGTAAAAAACGAAAAGCCGTGGCGAAGGTTTCAAGGATTGTTAAAGGCCAGCGCTTTGGTTTATCGCGAAAGATAAATCTTCTTTTGGAATCTTCTAAAGGCACAACGGAAGTTAATCCAAGCTCATTGAAAAGTTCTTCAGCTTTATAAGTGCGGATGAGGGCGTTGGCCGCTCTTTCGGCTAAGCCGTGCTCGGTGTTTTCAGTTCCTAAAAGTCCACCGACGCGCGATGAACTTTCGTAAAGGTCGACCGTGAAACCTTTTTGCGCCAATCTTAAGGAAACGGTGAGGCCGGCAAAGCCCGCCCCGATCACGTGCACGTGCTTGCTCATATCGACTGTGAAAAGATCTTGGTTTGAGGTTGTTTTGACTTCAAACGTTCATCAAAGTACACGCAAGCATTGCGTAAGAACGGGCGCCCTGCTTCTTTCACGATCAGTTTGTGATCTTTGATTTCCACGAGCGAATCGCGAATCATTTCATGCAAGAATTCTTTGGCCCCGGCTTCTTGGGCGTCATCAATGAACTTCACTTCAAACTCTGTCATTAAAGTCAGGATTTGCTCGCGGCGAGTCCGATCTTCTTGGGTCAGAACATGACCGCGAAGTGTCGGTAATCGACCTTCGTTAAGGCAAGCTTCGTACAGCGGCAACACTTTTTCATTTTGATGAAAGCTGAAAGGTGTTTCGGAAATTGAAGACACGCCCAAACCTAAAAGCACATCGGTGCGTTGATCGGTGTAACCCATAAAGTTGCGGTGCAAACGATGTTCTTTCATCGCAGTACTAAGTCCATCCGTCGGAAGAGCAAAATGGTCCATACCGACTTCCACATAACCAGCTTTCAGTAAAACCCCACGAGCGATTTCGTACAGTTCACGTTTTTCCGCAGATTTTGGCAAATCTTCGTCTTTAAAAAGTCTTTGCGCCGGTTTAATCCAAGGGACCAAGGCAAAGCTGTAAAGAGCGATACGGTCCGGGCGCAGTTGCACCGTTTTTTCAGCTGTTTCACGAATGGATTCTGCGGTTTGTTTGGCTAATCCATAGATCAGGTCAAAGTTCACAGATGTATATCCCATGTCGCGTGCCGATTTTGTAAGGTCCGCGGTGATTTCAAAAGGCTGAATGCGATTTACGAGGCGTTGTACTTCCGGATTGAAATCTTGCACGCCCATGCTGACCCGGTTAAAGCCAAGGTCTCTTAAAGCTTTTAGTTGATCCGCGTTGGTACGGCGGGGATCGACCTCGATCGAGCCTTCAAAATCGTGTTTGTCGATTTTGACTTGGGATAAAATAGGCTTAATTAAAGCTACAAGGTTTTCTGCTGACAAGAATGTCGGAGTACCACCACCTAAGTGGATGTGCTTTAAGGGCTTGGTTAAAAGCTCGGGCACATTTTTTACGTACAGCTCCCATTCCTTTAAAATCAATGCAACATAAGGATTTTCTTTTTTATGATCCTTCGTGATGATCGTGTTGCAACCACAAAAAGTACAAAGACTTTCGCAGTAAGGAATATGCAGGTACAAACTCCAGCTGCCAGATTGTTCTTTTAAAGTGGCTCTTAAATGATCCACCCATTGATCTGACGTGGGATTGGTTTCCCAATAGGGAACGGTGGGGTAGGACGTATAGCGCGGGGCTGGTACGTCATACTTTGCTAAAAGTTCTTTCATCGTGAAAGCTCCTTTCGCACGGTATCCACAAACATCTTCACATGTTTTTCAGGTGTCTTAGGTAAAACGCCATGACCTAAGCCGCAAACCCAGCCCGCACGTTGTTCTAAAGACATGTCTTTAAAGGGTGCGATGAAAGTTTGCAGCGCTTTTTTGAAATCAGATTCTTCCATAAATAAAAGCCCCTGATCGAAGTTTCCTTGCACAAAACCTTTGTTTTGCACGGTGAAACATTCTGGCAAGAAGCAGCGGTGATCAAAACCTTGCCCCGCCCATGGAAGGCTGGTGAATTCTTTATTAAAAAACACAGGCTGTGTTCCTTTTGAATAGTAACCAATTTTACCTGGGTATTCTTGTGCCAATCGCGCAATCACCGGTTGGATCCACTCTTGGAAGAAGGCGGGCGAAACCTCGCCGGCCGCCGTATCAAAGATCATCACGATTTCTACTCCACCTTCCAGCTGCAGGCGGATGTTTTCTTTGATCAAAGGATACATTTTTTCTAAGAAAGTTTTAAACAAGTGAATCTGCGCTTTAGATTGAATCAAAGATCCGGCGTGGGATCCTTCAACAGCGTAAACGAACAGCGTCCAAAGACCGCCGACAAAGCCGATCAAACTTTTGTTTGAAGGCAACACCGCGCGCGTGGCTAGGACGGCTTCTTTTTGGAAGTGCATGAACTTCACAGCTTTATCCACATCCCCCAGACGAGAAGCGCTTTGGGAATCCAAACGGAAACCCAGTTGCGGCCCGTGATCTGTGTATTGCAAGCCCATGCCCAGGGCCTCTAAAGGAAAAAGGATGTCACTGAACAAGATAGAAACGTCAAAATCAAATTCTTCCACCGGACCCAAGGCTACTTGCGCCGCAAGTTCCGGTTTTTTACACAAGTCTTCAAAAGAATTCTGCGCGCGCAAGGCTTGATAATGTTTGTGGTAACGACCTGCTTGGCGCATAAACCAAATCGGAGGCACGGCTTGGGGTGTTCTTTTTAAAGCGTTTTGGAAAAGGGTATTCATGTGGTTTCCTCCGTGGCCCATTGATAGCCCACACCACGCACCGAGCGGATGTGTTTTTCCCCCTCATCACCCAAGAGATGACGAAGGCGGACGATGATGTTGTCGATGGTGCGATGACTTGGGTTCTTATCGACCCCCCAGATTTCATTCATGATGTCATCGCGGCTTAGCACTCGCGGAGATTTTTCCACAAGCATTTGTAAAATCTTAATATCGGTGACCGGTGGGTATTCTATTTGTCCGGATTTTCTTTGCACCGACATGGTAGCAAAGTTCACGGTGCAGGATTCTAATACCAACTCTTTAGCAGGCGCATGCGCCTCTAAGACGTGTTTTACGCGAATCAAAAGTTCTTTTAAGTGGAAAGGTTTTGGAATGTATTCTTCCGCGCCTAATTCAAAGCCACGCAAGCGAGATTCTGCATCGGCTTGCGCAGTCAGGAAGACAAATAAAGCCGGAGAGATCTTTTTAATTTTTTCTGCCAGTTCAAAGCCATTTCCGTCGGGCAAGCCCACGTCTAAGACGATCAAATCAAAATCGCGGGTTTTGGTGAACGTGCTCCAGGCTTCCGCCAAAGTTTTTGCCCAAGCTACTTCATAGTCTTTTTGCAGACGTTCTAAAAGAGTGGTTCCTAGGGAAACATCGTCTTCGACTAAAAGGAGTTTTCTCATTTCAGTTTCCCTCCGATATTAATGTGAACTTTGAAGCCTTCGTTTCCACGGGAATCAAAAGCAATTCTGCCGTTCATCTTGGTAACAAGTCGCTTGGTAATATAAAGACCAATACCATTGCTGCGTGAATCTTGGGATTTTAAAAGCTCTGATCCTAGTTTTTTATCCTCACCCTTAAAGCCCAAACCATCATCTTCTACGCTGAGTTCTAAACGAGAAGAGCCCGCGGCTTTAACTTTGATTTTTACGCTACTTGCTTGTCCATGCAGAACAGAATTCTGTAAAAGATTTTTAAAAACACTGACCAGCGCGCGACGATCACCGCGCACCAAAGCATCTTTTTCTAGCTCCACCGAAAGCTCTGGAAACTCAATGCGCAAAGAACTAAAGATATCACGCAAAGAGATGTCTTCGCTTAACAAGGTCCCGGATTCTAAGCTTGACAGCAAAAGAGAATTTTCTAATTGCAGATCCAGGCGTTGGATATCTTGAATCAAGCGCTTCATCACCGGGTGTTTACCGGCTTGGTCTTCTTCTAAGACTTCGGCTTGCAAGCGCAGGCGGGCAATGGAGGTTTTAATATCGTGACTGAAAGTTGCAAAAAAGAAGCTCAAACGCTCATGGCGTTTTTGATCGCGGTAAGTGAAAACAACTAAAGCCACGCCACCTAAAAGAATGGCGGCCAATAAAATAGAGCCTTCCCAGGCAAACATGCGATGGGATTTTTGCAGTTGTTCTAAAGTCACGCCTTGATCGGGATTGAGTTTAATTAAAAAGAAAACCCACCACCAAGCCACAAGCGAAAACGTAAAAACGAACCATACGATCGCTAATGCCGTCTTAACTTGTGCCTTCATAGGTACCTGCCTTTAAAGAGATTCCACAATCAAGCTGGCGGCTTGATTTAAGATTTCATCTGTATGGGCCATAGAAACAAAACCCACCTCATAAGCATTGGGGGCTAGGTAAACGCCTTTATCCAATGAACGCAAGAACAAACCTTTGAAATCCCCGCTTTGAGTTTTAGGAATATGATCAATCGAACGGATTGGCGAAGAGGTCTTGCCATGAATCCAGAACAAAGAAGCTTGCGCACTGACTTGCAGGTCCGAACCTTTTTTCGCAAATCCCTCGCGCAAAGCGTGTACGAATTTGTTTGTTCTTTGCTCTAAAACATTCCAACCATCCAGGCGTTGCATTTTCTTTAACGTCACAAGACCCGCCCGCATCCCGACAGGATTGGCGCTTAAGGTCCCGGCTTGATAAACATCACCACTTGGTGCGACCAAGTTCATAAGATCAGCTTTGCCGCCGTAACAACCGACGGGGAAGCCGCCCCCAATGATTTTTCCGTAAGTCACAAGATCCGGAGTAATGCCGGTCACTTCGACCATGCCCTTAAGGCCCACACGGAAACCAGAAATAACTTCGTCAAAGATCAACAAGCTGCCATTCTTTTTGCAAAGATCTGCAACCTTTTTTAAAAATTCTGGGCGCTGAACTAATAGACCGTAATTGGCTGGAAGTGGTTCAATAATAACAGCGGCGATATCTTTACCTTGAGCTTGGAAGACTTGTTCCAAAGCGGCTTCATCATCTAAAGGTGCTACGACTGTTTGGCGAGCCGTTTCTTCAGAAATTCCTGCCGAAGAAGAGGCCGCCGCCCCCGCAAGGCCGCTGCCGGCTTTTACTAGCAAGTTGTCGACGTGACCGTGATAACAGCCTTCAAATTTCAAAATTTTATTGCGACCGGTAGCCGCGCGGGCCACACGCAATGCACTCATCACGGCTTCGGTACCTGAAGAAACAAAGCGCAGCTTTTCCATGAAGGGCAAAGTGCTGGTGATCCATTCAGCTAGTTCTAAAGAATAAATTTCGGTCGCCCCAAAAGTCCACGCGGTGTCGATCATGCGATGAACTTCTTCTTTCACGTCGGCATCCAAGTGACCCAAAATCAACGGGCCAAAGCTTTGGCAAAAATCGATGTACTTTTTGTCTTCCACGGAAGTCAAATAAGCCCCTTCGGCTTTTTTAAAGAAAACAGGTGCACGATCTAGACCCTTAAACGAACGAACGGGAGAGTGAACTCCGCCCGGAGTGATTTTTAAAGCGCGTTTAAACAGTTCATCAGAACTTAGATTGTGCATTGATGTCTCCAGTCCTCTTGATCCAAAAACACATGCAAACGGTTCGGGTCAAAGGCGTTATTTTTTTCTAGATAAGCGCGAATGACTTTCGAGGTATTCCCCGGGCCACACGCGTGATGTTTTGTTAAAATCGAAGCGTCTTCTTTGACGGCATGTAAGAATTGGGTGCCGCTATTCCAGAAGAAGCATTCTTTCCCGGCGAAATTTGGGTCGCCCGAAAGAACTTTTAAAGAATAGGTCGAAACAAGATCGAAAGCGGAGTCTTTGTTATCAAAACCGTCATCATGAGAAAGCTTGGCCCACTTCAATGGTTTTCCGGCCAAGATATCAATCCGGGGATTTTCTTGCTCGCCCAAGCTTTCAGAGCATCCATGAACCCAGATGCCATCTTGAGCCAAGTTCTTCCAGGTTTTTGTGCCCGCCGTCCACACATATCCCGTTTCTTCGATGCCATCGGTCCACGCTTCGGCACGCGCGACGTAAAAAGCATTTAAAGACGCGTCGACCGTCACGATTGAATGGCGAGTGCGTTCTGCTTTCATTTCACCCGACCACAAAGCGGCCTCGGGAAATTTCGGCGGTTCGTTTTTCAAATCCAGGCGACGAGTTTCTAAAACTCGACCGTCATCGGTCAGTCCGCGCAGCACCGTCAGCTCGCCATAAGGTCTTGCTAAAACAGCGACCCCAATTTTTTGATGGCATCCCCCACCAAAGCTGGCCAGCAGGGCGCGTTCTTTGATCGCACACTCGTAAGTCTCTTGATCATGAATAGGTGTTAGCAATTCGCGCAGATCGGAACGTGTCGCTAAGATTTCTACGGCCAAAGCGCCTTGAGCTGCTGCATTGGGATTGATATTTAAAGGCAACACGGCCCATTGAAGCTGATCCAAATAAGATTTTAGCAAGGCTTGTACTTCGCGGAACTCTTCGGCTGGTGCCGAAAGCAAACGGTCTAAAGCAGCCTTTGCCACGATCAGTCCATTCACCTCATCACTTTCTAAAAGCTTGCGAATGCGTGTCGGGATGTTCCCGCGCACACTTTCAAAACTGACGGATTCCAAACCAAATGGCAGGTGAGTTTTAAAAAACGGCGTCAGATTGTATTCGCGACGAGGGGAAGAACTAAACACGCGGAGGGCTTTTGCTGCACGAATTTTTTCGAAGTGAGATTTTTTAACAAGCAAAAGATCGCGTTGATCCGCACGTGGCATCGTCGCCACGATGGCGGTGTCCGTTTTTACTTCTGTCGGAAGATCTTTCCAAGAATGCACGACAAGATCAGTTTCACCCCGGATCAGCTCGCCATAAAAGTCTTCGGTGAAAACACCTTTTTCCGGAATTTTCCATAAAGGATCTGTCAGGTTTTTATCTCCTAAAGATTCTTTGAATTTGTATTCGATTTCTAAACCAGGATGAGCGTCTTTCAGAGCGTCTCCGACCATATAGGCTTGAAGACGGGCAAGATCACTCTTTCGAGCTGAGATTTTTAGGCGCATAGATCGTCCCAACCAAGTGGGCGAAGCTCCGTTCTTTGCATGAAGGCGAGGGCCTTATCTAAAAGGCTTTGTTTTAAGGCCAGAATCTTGTGATCCGTTTCCTTTTTGTTTTCCTCAATTTCAGCGAAAAATTGGTGAAGACCCATCAAGGTCACGTGGGGAAACTTTTCGGCAATCAAAGTCGCTAAACTGTTTTCTTCTCCGCGAAGATCGAAAACATATTTCGGACGTGTGTCTTGTCTGCTCATCAGTTCCAGAATACGTGTGTCTGTCAGAGGGGCCGCAATCACCATGGCTTCACCATGGACATAAGAGTCGTTATAGGTGTTTACTTGCAAGTTTTCGTATTTCGCCGCGAAAGCTTCCATCTTTGAAACTTCACGACAAAGAACTTGCATTGATTTTTTGTGCGCCAGCCATGGCAGAATTTCTTGAGCAAGATGACCAGAACCGCAGATCGTGATTTCTTCCACGTCTTTGGCGTAACGGCGTAAAAGACTGCCGTAGCTTTGCGAACCGATACCCACAAGGTGTTCGGCGCGCGTTTTTTTGACTTCGGCTAAAATAAACTGCAACCATTTTTGGTGATCCGCAAAAAGCGTATCGCCCATTTGTTTGCGGCTTTCGATAAAGTTTTTGAATTGGCCGAAGACTTCGGTTTCACCCACGATGGGTGAGTGCAAACCACACAGGATTTCCAAAAGCAGAGACAACGCCGCCTCACCGCGAAGAATGTGGTCTTCTTTTTGGATGATATCGCTATAGTTGTTTAATTCTGTTTCGGTACAGAATAGAATCTTACGAAGACAGGTCTTCCAAATCGCCGCATCTTGCAATGAGGCCGAAAACTCGGGGGCTAAACCATCCCCAAAATTTAGATTGGATTTTCTGTGAACGAGAAGTATGTCTTCCATGTGTTAATAGGTTTATCACTATACTTTCATTAATTTGTCATCGAAATGTCATACTTGACGAAGAAAGCACGCTGCGGCAAGGCGCCACAAAATGCGGCGCCTAAAAATAGAACGGGAGGGTTGAGATGAGAATCACACAAAGACCAAGAAGAAATAGAGCGACGGCGGCCCTTCGTGAAATGGTGGCCGAGACGGATTTGAGAGTGTCTCAACTTGTACTGCCGTTATTTTTGGTCTCAGGTAAAAATGAGCGCCAGGGCATCTCTTCCATGCCGGGTATTTATCGTTTAAGTCCCGATTTGATTCTGGAAGAGGTCGCAAAAGCCGTCTCTTTGGGAGTTAAAACCTTCGACCTTTTTCCGGCTTTGCCGGAGGCCATGAAAGACCAATTTGGCAAGGAGTCGTTAAATCCTCAAGGACTCTTGCCCACCACATTGAGAATGATTCGCGATAAGTTTCCGGATGTGACATTGATCTCTGATGTCGCCTTGGATCCGTACTCGTCAGATGGTCATGACGGTGTTGTGCGTGATGGCAAAATCATCAATGACGAAACCGTGGAAATTCTTGCGAAAATGTCGGTGGTCCATGCCGAGGCGGGGGCGGATATCGTATCACCCTCTGACATGATGGACGGACGAGTAGGGGCGATTCGTGAAGCCTTAGATCAATCCGGTTTTGAAAATACCGGGATTCTTTCTTATTCCGCAAAATATGCTTCGAGTTTTTACGGGCCTTTCCGTGAGGCTTTGGATTCGGCCCCGAAATTTGGCGATAAAAAAACCTATCAAATGGATTTCCGTAATGCCCGTGAAGCTCTTCGCGAAATTGAGCTGGATGAGCTTGAAGGAGCCGACATGGTGATGGTGAAACCAGCATTAAGTTATCTAGATATTATCAGCTTAGTAAAATCGCACACCAACTTGCCGGTGGCGGCTTACAACGTGAGTGGTGAATATGGTTTGATCAAAGCCGGTGCCAAAGCAGGTATCATTGATGAAACGCGGGCGATGGTGGAAACCTTGTATTCGATTCGTCGCGCGGGCGCGGATATCATCTTTACGTATTTTGCTTTGCAAATGGCCGAGTGGTTAAGAAATAACCAGAAATAGTTGTATGGCTTAAGCCGCTTTTTGAGTTTTAATCCAAGCGTTCAACGCTTTTTTGTCTTCGTCCGACAGACCGATGAAGTGGGTGCGGATGAGAATACGTCCGTGTTCATTTTTATTTTGCGCACAACCGACGACCCGTAAAAGAGGGGCCTTGATATTAATTTCGCTAAAAATATCTGATGCAATTTTAAACTTGTAATCCAGTGGCAAACTGTCCGCACTGTCTAGAAGTAAACCCAGTGGATTCACTTCGCAAACTTGCAAATTCAGCAAAAACACAGCCGGAGCAGATAACTCTACTTTTTCGTGCTCGGCACTTGTGCCTTTGGCCTCAAGAAGGGATTTAATTTTTTCAGACAGGATGGCGACTTCAATCGGTTTGATAACATAGTCGTCTACACCTGAGTCTAAAGCGCGCATCACGTCAGGTTTAGAACGACGAGCCGTCATAAAAATGATTGGTAGGTTTCGATGTTTTAAGCTTTTTCTTAATGTTGTGACCAAGTTGTAACCAGAAATTTTTGGCATGTTGGCATCGGTGATCAAAAGATTAAAGCCTTCTTGATCCAAATAATCCAAGGCGGTGAGAGCATCCGTGGCCGTCTGCACGGCATGTCCTTCTTTGTGTAATAACGAAGAGACAATTTGTAAGGTGATGACATCATCATCCACGACCAGGATTTTAGCCATGAGCTTACGCCGCCTTTAAAAAATAAAGATAGCGCATGCTTTCAATATCTTCTTGGAATTGGCAAAGTTCCCGTTTCATATTTTGCATGTGTTTGTTAGTTAGGTGCCAATCCTGCGTGGTGGCGGCATTTTCAATTTGCGTTAAAATCGCCATCAGTTTTGTGGCACCAAAACTTCCCACCAAAGTGCGAAAAGAAGCCGCGTTGGCACTTAAGCTAGGGGCGTCTTGTTCGTGAAAACTATGACGAAGACGTTGAATGTAATCGGGCCACACCGAGCAATAGGTGCGGATCATGGCTCCTAAAAGAGCTCCATTGGATTCTTGATTTAAAAGAACCAGTGAATTTAGAAATTCATTGTCCATGGACTTATACATAATATTCCCCGTTGATGTGACAAGAGGGTATCGGTGTGTGGGTGTCCCATCTTGATCCGACCATGGTAGAGGGCTTCCATTTGTAATGCAGAATCTGAAGTGCTAAAGTGGGGCTTCACCAAGGATGATCAAATGAAGCTCGGCGTGGAAGTTCTTCTTTCTGAAACCAAACTATTGAAAAAATTAAAAAACAAACGCGTTGGTCTTGTCTGCCACCCGGCCAGTGTGAACGAAAATCTTGAGCATAGCTTGGACCTCTTATCAAAAAAAATGAAGCTCTCATGCGCCTTTGGTCCGCAGCATGGCGTGCGTGGGGACAAGCAAGACAACATGATTGAAAGCCCCGACTTTGCTGATCCCGTGCACAAGATCCCCGTCTTTAGTCTGTATGGTGAAGTTCGTCGCCCTACCAATCACATGATGAATCATTTCGATGTGATGCTGTTTGATTTGCAAGATTTAGGCTGCCGTATTTACACGTTTATCACGACGCTTCTTTATTCGATGGAAGAGTGCGCGCGCTTAGGAAAAACCATGATCGTCTTAGATCGTCCGAATCCTGCAGGTCGACCGATTGAAGGCTATCGCATGTTGCAGGGGTGGGAATCTTTTGTGGGTGCCGCACCCATCCCGATGCGCCATGGTCTGACGGTGGGTGAGCTCGCTTTATATTTCAAAGACTTTTATAAATTGGATTTAGATTTAGAGATCGTAAAGATGAAAGGCTATGCGCCGAACAAAGCCCCGGGATTTGGTTGGGACATGAAGCGTCCGTGGGTAAATCCCTCACCGAACGCAGCCTCGCTAAATATGGCTCGTGCCTACGGAGGCACGGTTTTGATTGAAGGCACGACATTATCTGAAGGCCGTGGAACCACACGCGCGTTAGAAATCATCGGCGCATCGGATATCGACTTTGCCGAAGTTTTAAAGCGCATGAAAAAGAAAGCGCCTCAGTGGTTAAAGGGCGTGACGTTGCGTGAATGTTTCTTTGAGCCGACCTTCCACAAGCATGTAGGAAAACTTTGCCACGGATTTCAATTTCACACGGATGCGGCTTCTTACAAGCACGAGCAGTTCAAACCGTTTCGTATCGTGGCGTTGATGTTAAAAGTGATCCGCGAAATGCATCCGGATTATCCGCTCTATCGCGATTTTGCTTATGAGTATGTCAAAGACCGCTTGGCTTTTGACGTGATCAATGGCGGACCGGCGTTGCGCAATTGGATTGAAGACGCGAAAGCCACGCCAGCGATGTTAGACAAGGCCATGGGCGTGGACGAAAAATCGTGGGCGAAAGAAAGAAAAAAGTATTTGCTGTACAAATAGCCGCGAGAGTGTTTTGGAGTTGACTCCAAAACACTCCGGAGTAAAATGGAGTTGACTCCAAAACACTCTCGGAGGGTTTGTGGCCTCGAAAAACCGATATATGCATGATACTATTGAGGATTTCTTAAATAAAAAGATGGTCTTTGTAGGGGGCCCTCGGCAAGTTGGAAAGACCACCCTTTGTTTGGACTTTTTGAAACCTTCTTCCGTCAAGAATCCAGCCTATTTAAATTGGGACGATATTCACAGCCGAAAACTCATCCGAAATGGGGAACTGCCTGCGGCACCTCTTGTGGTTTTGGATGAGGTTCATAAATATAAACTATGGAGAGGTCTTATCAAAGGCTTCTATGACAAAAACAAGGGAGAACAAAATTATCTTGTGACGGGCTCTGCTCGCCTGGATCACTATAGACGAGGGGGAGACTCTTTGTTGGGGCGGTATCGCTATGTCCGTCTTCATCCTTTTTCTGTGAATGAATTAGGCATTTCTAGTACAGCCGATTTGCAGGCGCTCATAAAGTTCGGTGGATTTCCAGAGCCTTACTTGGCGCAATCAGAAAAAGAACTGAAGCTTTGGACTCGTGAGCGCCTGTACCGCATCGTCAATGATGACATTGCAGATTTGGAAAATCTTCGTGAATATTCCTCCATCGAAACTTTGGCAGATTCTTTGCCAGAGAGGGTGGGCTCTCCGTTGTCTTTGCAAGCTTTGGCCGAAGACTTAAGTGTCAGTCAAAAAACTGTGGCTCATTGGGTGGAAATCTTAGAAAAAGTCTATTATTGCTATCGTATCATGCCCTTTGGCTCCCCCAAGATCCGGGCGGTGAAAAAAGAAAAAAAACTTTATCTTTGGGACTGGAGTGTTTTAGAAAACGACGGAATTCGTTTTGAAAATATGGTCGCCAGTCATTTGTTAAAGTACTGTCACTTTATCGAAGACACCGAAGGAGATGTGATGGAGTTGCGATTCTTGCGCGATCATAATCGCCGGGAGGTCGACTTCGTCGTTTTAAAAAACAAAAAACCTCTTTTTGCCGTTGAATGCAAAACAGGAGAACGACAACTTTCTCCCGCCATTTCTTATTTCAAAGAGCGAACGAATATACCTGTATTTTATCAGGTTCATTTAGGCACCAAAGACTTTCTTTCGGAAAAAGGTGTTCGGGTCATGCCGTTTCTGAAGTTTTGTAATGAATTGGGTTTGGTGTAATTTATTTCCAATTAAACGATTGAATAATGCGATTGCAGCTTTGCAAAGACTTGTTGAAATTCGCCTTGTCATCAAGACAAGTCATCACCGCGACACGGGCGTCTTTTTTTAAGATCACTTGGCGGATCTGTTTGTTTTTAGATCTTGAAAGCATGTCGACAACCAAAGCCGGTTGACCGTTTAAGGTGAAATTTTTTGCGGAAAGAACTTCAAAGCCATAGCTGGGATAATCTCTCATCCACTTGCGCGCATAAAGTTCTAAGGAAGCATTTTTGGCGACAGTGTCGGTGCGAATGCTCAATGAGCCATTGGCGGTTTTTTCTTTAGATGAAAATCGCACGGTGTCTAAAACAGATTCGGTCGCGACCGGCAGCCAATCCGTACCTTCCGTTTTCAGATTGAAACCTTTGTGTTGAAAATAAAGGCCTTTTTCCGGCGCAGTGAGCGCCGAAGAACTGGTCGCCGGATGCGGAGCCGCTAGCGACAGGCTGGGAAGGAGAATGAGTAAAAATACGAAACTCTTCACTTCTTAAGCGTATCTTGAGCGGGGGCTTCCAGGCAAGGGCCTAAATCAGCGGGCAAAATGGCACTGTAAATTTGTCGTTTTTCTTGAAATAAGCGCGAAAAGGCCAGTCTTTCCGGCTCTTCATTGCTCACGGCCGGAGAGAAGAGGGAATCAGCCCCTTTAAAAACGACCTGAGTGCAATTGGTTTCAATATTATAAACTTCGAGCTGATTCTTTTTTTCGCCTTTACGAAGGATGCTATAAAAAAGCCTTTGCGGATTGCGAGGGGCAAAAAACAAATCGCGATATTGACCTTCACCTGACTTTAGGACCAAAGGGACTTTGCTTTTGATTTTATAAAGGATCAGGCTCTCAGTTTCGGTCTTGGAGTCCTTTTCGACCCAAGCCAGACTTTGTTGATCCGGGGTCAACGCAGGATAACGTTTGGACTTATCTTTTTCGGCGGACACCAAACTGACCGGAAGCTTTTGTAGATCTAAACGATAAATACCCAAAAGCTCCCCACGGCGAGACGTGAAGTAAATCGAGGGGCGTTGGGGGTGAGGTAAGAATAACAACTCGGCATCATATCCCGGCTGGCGCGACAGGCGAAGAATGTCCGTGCCATAAAGATCGCTCATATAAATATCCGAAGGCGGAAATTCTTTATCGAACTTGCGATCCACCAAAGGACCCTCTTTGATTTCATCTGTGGTGGAGGCATAAATGATTTCGTGATCGCTAATATAGGCGGCATCAAAAGCATCACCGTCAGAAAACGTCACGCGACGTTCTTTCTTTTTAATTAAATCCATCTCGTAAATTTGAATTCCGCGATGAGTGCTGCGGCGACTTTGAAAAATCAAGCGCGTACCGTCAGCCGAAAATCGAGGATGATCATTGTCACCAATGAAAGTGATTTGTTGTGTGCCTTTGTTTAAAAGAAAATCCGGAGTAAGAACATCTTTGGTGGCGCTGTGAGAGCATCCGGCAAGGATACCTATCAGCAGCAAACATGTCCCAAGACCAAGCTTCATACATCTACCTTATGCAAAACCTTTTGGAGCAAAGAAGAGGGATTGATCTTCTTCAGCTCCGTGACATTCACCCATTGAACATCTTTGTTGGAAAGAGATTTCTTTTTAGAAATCTGGATAAAGATATCATGATGGGTAATATTGTGTTTGGCATCATAGGCTTTGGGCTTGTTTTTTTCTAATGCAATCTCGCCGGGGAAGATCATCTGACCTTTTAAAAAAGGCGCATAGTTATTGACCACAAGTCCCACTTTGCCGTCCTTTAAACTCACCTGTGGTTTCCAGACCCAGACTTCAGATTCCTTGCGAGGTTTTTTTAGCGGCAAGACATCAATCTTGTTTTCTTTACGGGCCACACAGCGCGAAACCCACGGACACATCATGCACATGACTTTTTGTGGCGTACACACGGTCGCCCCTAATTCCATCAAGGCTTGATTTACGACATCCGCATCACCCTGCAAGGCCAGCTCATCTGAAATTTTTTGCAACTGATCGCGGCCTTTGTTGTTCCACCACTCGACCTTCAGCCCGAAGCGGCGGGACAAAACACGGATGACGTTGCCATCTAAAACACCGACTTTTTCGCCGAAGGCGATGCTGGCCACCGCACGTGAAGTGTAGGGGCCGAAACCTGGGAGTTCTAAAAGTTCGGCGGCAGTTTTGGGAAAGCCTTGTGAAGCCAAAGCTTTGGCCGCTTTGTGCAGATTGCGTGCTCGAGAATAGTAACCCAAGCCCGCCCAGTTTTCTAGAACACTGGATTCTTCGGCTTCGGCTAAATGCTTTACGGTAGGAAAGCTTGTCAGAAATTTTTCAAAATACGGAATGACAGCGACCACGGTGGTTTGTTGCAACATCACTTCCGAAAGCCAGATGCGATAAGGATCTTTATTGGCTCTCCAAGGAAGGGCGCGATGATTTTTTTTGTACCATTGCGTAAGCTCTTTGTGATCGAGTTTATAGTCGTTTTTTGCTGTCATCCGCGGTAATGTAGTCTTGAGATAATTCAGGAGTCAATAATGGAATATAAACCACTGAGCGGTCGCGAATTCCCCCGTTTTTCTGCAATTAAAACCTTCTTCAGATTGCCCTATGTGGCGATTGACGCAGACTATGAGGTGGGAATCTTTGGAATTCCTTTTGACGGCGGGGTTTCTTATCGTCCCGGGGCTCGCTTTGCCCCGGCCAAAGTGCGCGAAGTGTCGAGCTTAGGTCGCGGTTTTCACATGACTCGTCAGGAAAATTTCTTTGAAAAATTAAAAGTGGCAGATATCGGCGATTGCCCGACAGTGCCGATTGATATGGCGCAAACTTACGAGCGCATTGAAAAATTCGTGGGCGAAGTTTTAAGTCATAACAAAAGATTTCTGTCCGTGGGGGGGGATCATTCAACCACTCTTCCGGTCTTGCGTGCGTTAAGGAAAAAATATGGCAAGCCGTTGGCGTTCATTCATTTTGATGCGCACTTAGACACTTATCCAGCAGCTTGGGGGCAAGAATATCACCATGGCGCCTTTGCGAGGCATGCCGTGGAAGAAGGTTTGGTCGACCCAAAGAAAATGGTTCAGATCGGTATTCGCGGACCTTTGGCAGGGGGCGATGATTTGGATTTCGTGCGCAAGCATGGCATTCGCGTGATCACGGTCGATGACGTGCGAGATGTGCCGCTGAATGATTTTTTAAAGACGCTACCTACTTTTGATGAAACTCCTACTTACATTAGCTATGACATCGATAATTTAGATCCCAGCTGTGCCCCCGGCACGGGAACTCCCGTACCTGGTGGACTAACAACTTATGAAGTGCAACGCATTTTCCGGGCGCTCAAAATTCCTCATTTGGTCGGGGGAGACGTCGTGGAAATTTCGCCACCTTTTGATCAAAGTGACATCACAGCGCTGGCGGGTTTGGATGCGCTTTTTGAGATGTTGCATCTTTTTAAAACCAAATAGATTTAATTCGCGTTCTGATCCCAAAGCTCCGCATTTTCTTTGAGTAAATTTGGCATGGGATTTTTCTTCATGACTTTTTGGTGGGCGCTCACTAAGCGCTCTCGCATTTCAGCTGTGGCGCAAGGGGATTTCTTGGCCATCACCAGATACAAAGGCTCTTCGGCAATGGCGGGTTCTAAAGATTTAACCCCCGTGATGCGATACCTTTGCACAAAGGCACGCGCGGGCCATTCTTCGTAAATAAGAAATCGCACGCGTCCTTTGCGTAACATCTCAAAGGCCTGGCGCAGGCTTGCTACGGTGCTAATTTTTAAATGCGACTTTGCATAGGCATCGAATTTCTGCCCGAAGCTGTTGTTTATCACGGTGATGCCGCGCAGGCCTTGAAGGTCAGACCACTTCGTATAGTGAAGAGGATCTTTTTCATCCACCCAAATCAAGGTGCGGGTATTGGCGATGGCGGGTTCTAAATAATAAAGAAACTTCTTTCGTTCCTCCGTGGCGAATGCACCGGCGATCAGATCTACACGCCCATAACGCGCTTCTTCTTGAACGCGAGCCCAGGTTCCTCCGTATCGCACTTTGATGGAAGTTTTAATTTCGTTATCGATTTCATTGAGATAAGCAACGTTGGCACCGACTAATGAATCCGGATTTTTTCCAGAACGCCACAAGTAAGGTGGGTACTCAGGATTGCCGTAAGCCACAAGCTTTGTGCATTCCGTTGCATAAGACTGAATTATGAAGAGCTGCGGGACAAGTCCCAGCACCACTCTGAAAAATGTTTTCATGGGCCCTCGTGTCTCTACGTACTAGTGTACCTTAGGCGCTGACCGTTAAATCATGGCCCTGTGCGAAGATCAATTTGATGAATCACTTGTAACCATAACGTAATCTAGATCTGACTGTTCTTCGGCTTTAGTTCGTTGTACACTTGTCCACGCGTTCTTAAAAGGAGGACTCTATGAAGAAGTTGGCATTATGTGCCTTTGCAGCAGGGAGCCTGGCTTTGATGGGTTGTCAGAGCATGATTGATAAAGCAAAAAAAGAGGCGAAATACTCTGCGTATGAAATGGTTGGGGTCGAAAAAAGAGATCTCTTTAAAAAAGAAGTTAAAAAAGTTCAATCCAGCCAAGAAGACACCAGCGAAGCCTTTAAAGACGCTCTCGAAAAATTGCAAAAGATCTATGCTTTTGATGGTGGTAATTTGGAGCGCCAATACAAATCCCTCAACTCTTCTTATGAAGATGCTCAAAAAGAAGTCGCTTCCGTGCATGAGCGGGTGAAAACATTAGAAACCACGGCCGAAGATTTATTCAAAGAATGGGAAGGTGAAATCCAGCAAATTTCCGCCGCCGACTTGCGACGCAAAAGTTCTGAAAACCTGCGCGCCACACGCCAGCACTACAATCAGTTTCATGCTTCTTTAAAGAAATCAGAAAAAAGCATGGATCCGGTTTTACAGAAATTAAAAGATCATGTTTTATATATGAAACACAATCTGAACGCGAAAGCGATTGCGGGCTTGAAGGTCGAATCTGATAAAATTCAGAACGACATTGCGGCGCTAATTAAGAATATGAACGATTCCATCGCCCAAGCAGAAAGTTTTGCTAAAACGATTGATTGATCATTTCACTAGGAGCACATGTTCGGGCTTAGCGCGCACCTCTAAGGGCGCGTTCAGCAAAAACATTTCTCCATCGAGTGAAACCAAGGCTTTTTTCTTTTTTATTTCAATGGTGGCTTCATCAATATTGAAACTTTCAAGCGAAGGATCTTGATCTAGGGTCTTTGCCATGCCTCTAAAAAGGATGCGCATCATGTCCCAGGCCTTATGGGGCTTCATCGTAAATAATGCCAACGAATCATCACGACGCATTCCTTTAGCCACTCCCAAGGACATTTGTTCAAGTTGAAGGGCGTTGTTGCCAATAAAAATCATGGGTGTTTTTAAAGTCATCTGCTGATCGGCCGTCTTGATCCGCACCTGCATGTTGGTGTGGCCTTTAAGCAAAGTACCCACGGTCGCTAAGATCGCCACGATACGATGCCGTCCCCATCGGCGTGTGTGGGCTTTGCGAGAGTAAATGGCTTTGGCGTAAAGTCCTAAATTCGCGTTGATCAAAAAGACGTGATCATTGATTTTTCCAACGCGGATTCTTTGCTGAGATCCTTGGAAAATCAATTTCAAGGCGTCATCCGTGTCTTCAGGAATTTGGTGAGTGCGCGCAAATAAATTAAAAGTGCCTCCGGGAATGGCGGCAAAGCGGATGTCTCGGCCCTCGATGGCTTGCACGGCGGCTCTTAAGGTGCCGTCACCACCAGAGGCGGCAAGGGTGCCTTGATCTTTAAAACAGGCATCGGCTGCGGATTTCATCACCGTTTCAATTTCACTGGGGTCTTTGATTTCGTGGGATTGGAGAGTCCATCCCATTTCGGCGCAAAGACTTTGAGCTTTTTTAAAAATATCCGCACCCTTGCCGTGGCCTGACTTAGGGTTAAAAACAAAATGCAGGATAGGATTAAAATGAAGACTCATACTTCGACCGGAGTTGGGGGCACAAGCACTCGCAAAGCTCTTTCTTGAACTATGACGGTGACCGGGGTTTTTGTTTTCACATCACCGTCGATATCCACGGACATGGGGCGACGGGTTTTAAGAACCATTTTTTTTCCAGCTAAGATTGTCACATCATCTTTCGGACGATAACGGCCGGTTAAAAGTGAGGGAATAAGGATGAAAGCGTGCCACCATTTTTTCACTTCGGTACTTAGACCGTGCAATAGACCGTCTTTAAGACTTGCATCTTGATGGATGACCAAACCATTTCCGTAATTGCGACCATTACAAATCGTGATTTGCCATGTATAAGCCTTGTGGGTTTTTTGATCATGAGCGACTTCGATTTTAAACGGCGTCATGCGGTGAACGACTTTAAACGCGGTGATGATAAAAGCGAACACACCCAGCCATCTTTTTAAATTTTTAGGCGTTGTTTTATTGATCTGTGTGCTAAGCCCCAAACCGATGACATTCATGAAGGGAATGTCATTCGCAACTCCGACATCAACAAGCTGTTCATGGCCGTCTTTCAGGATACTCAGCGCCTCTTTGGGATCCGTGGGTAAGTTGAGCGTGCGCGCAAGGTTGTTGGCCGTCCCCAGAGGAATCACCGCCAAAGGCAGATTTGTTTCTAATAATGCTGGCAGGGCTTCGTTAACCGTGCCATCGCCGCCACCGACCATGACAATGGGTTTTTCGGCGGCATGACGTCTTATGACGTCTTCAATCTTTTCTTTCTGAGGATCAAATGTGGGATTTAACAAAGTAAATCCGTTGTCATTCAGCCAGATTTTGATTTCTTCGATGAAAGCCTCGCCCTGGCGAGACTTTGGATTGACGAACATTATTATTTTTTTCATAACCATTCTATGAAGAGAGTGTTGCACATATCAGATCTCCACTTCGGTCGCATTCATCCTCCCGCGATTGCTTCTTTGGAAAACTTCCTTAAAGCTAACGAAGAGAAACTAGATCTCA
The DNA here is from genome assembly GCF_001592735.1 of Bdellovibrio bacteriovorus. Classification (NCBI taxonomy): domain Bacteria; kingdom Pseudomonadati; phylum Bdellovibrionota; class Bdellovibrionia; order Bdellovibrionales; family Pseudobdellovibrionaceae; genus Bdellovibrio; species Bdellovibrio bacteriovorus. The sequence goes on along the minus strand of NZ_LUKE01000001.1, from coordinate 848,620 downwards.
TCGTTATGACAGGGGATTGGACTCAACGAGCCCGTTCATCGCAATATCAGGAAGCGGCCGAGTTTATCAAGAAACTTCCGGTTCCTTTGCTTACGATTCCTGGAAATCATGATATTCCACTTTATAACTTTTGGGTGCGATTGCTGCGGCCATTAAAAAATTATAATAAATATATCCGTGAGTTGGCGGTGGATACGTTTGAATCTGCTGAAACCGTGATCGTGGGTTTTAGAACCGCCCATAAATACCGCACCGTCGAGGGGCGTATCTTAGAAAAAGATATTCTTCGCGCAAAAAAAGCTTTCGAAGCGGCTGATCCTAAAGCCTTGCGCATGATTGCGTGTCACCATCCGGTGTTTCAGCCGAAGATGCTCAGTCGCATTCGGCCACGGCATTTAGCCCAAGAAGTTCTAAATCTAAAACCTCATATTATCGTCAGCGGGCATTCCCATTTAAACTGGATTGAGTTGGTAGAGACGGAGGGGCATAAAATTTTGCACATCTCTGCCGGCAGTGCGACCAGCGATCGTTTGCGTGGTGAGGTTAACAGCTTTCACATTCTTGAAATCGCGGATAGCAATGTTCGCGTAGAAACTTATTTTTTAGAAGAAGAAGGGTTCATCATCAAAGACCCTCAGGCGACTCGAGCGGTCTCCTGGGCTTAATAAAAACCCCACTAGCCATCGTTCTTGGGAAACGGTTTTAAGTGGGGTGGAGGAACTAAAAATTAGCTAGGATTGACTTCGTTCGGCGGATTAAGGCCTTTTTTCTTAATCTTCTCCACCAGTGTGGTGCGATTCAGTCTTAATAAAGCGGCGGCTTGATTACGATTCCAGCCGGTCTTTTCTAAGGCTTTCAAAATCAAAGCATTTTCATAGGCATCCACGGCCGAATTGAAATCCATTCCCGCATCCGGGATTTCTAGGCCCCCCACATCCGCGGTAGCCGCTTTGCTGGATTTGTATTTCACAGGCAGATCTGAATTATCGATCTGTCCGTGACCTTTTAAAATTGTCATGCGCTCAACTAGGTTTTCAAGCTCACGAATATTTCCTGGCCATGGATAGTTGACTAGACAGTCCAAAGCATCAGGAGTGATCCCATTAAGACCACGCCCTTTGTTTTTACTAAAAATATCCATGAAGTGATTTAGTAAAAGCGGAATGTCAGCTTTTCTTTCACGCAATGCGGGCACCGTGATTGGAATGACGTTCAAGCGATAGTAAAGATCTTCGCGAAACCGGCCATTTTCGACAGCTTCATCAAGATTTAGATTGGTTGCTGCAATCACTCGAGCATTCACCGTCACAGTTTTGGTTGAGCCGACGGGCTCAAAACTGCGTTCTTGCAAGGCGCGCAAAAGTTTTACCTGTAAAGACGGTTCAAGGTCGCCGATTTCATCCAAAAAGATAGTACCGCCGTCAGCCATTTCAAAACGGCCCACGCGGTTGGCTATCGCGCCGGTGAAGGCACCTTTCACGTGACCAAAAAGTTCACTTTCTAAAAGCTCTGAAGGAATCGCTCCGCAATTGATCGGAATAAAAGGACCTTGCGCGCGTGGAGAGTTGTAGTGAATTGCGCGGGCGATAAGCTCTTTACCAGTTCCCGATTCGCCGGTCACTAACACCGTAGAGTCTGAATCGGCCACGCGTTCAATCAAACGTAAAACGCCTTGGATCTGCTCACTGTTGCCGATGATTTGGTCGAATTTATATTTCTTATTCAGTTCAGAACGAAGCTGCTGATTTTCTTGTTGGAGCTTTTTATGGGTAAGAGCTTTTTCAATAAGACTCATAAGCTCTTCGAGGTTGAAGGGCTTCGTCACAAAATGGAAGGCCCCTTTTTGTGTGGCCCGAATAGCTGATTCAATTGTCGCGTGACCCGTTAAGATAATGACTTCGGTTGCCGGAAAAAGATTTTTAAGATAGCCCATGAATTCGATGCCATCTCCGTCCGGAAGATTTAAGTCGACGATCGCAAGATCTACTTGCGTATCCCCTTGGCATAAAACTTTGGCTTCTTCGATCTTATTGGCCGTAATGACGTTCAACCCTTTTCGGTCTAATACTCTGAACAAGGCTGTTCGTAATGAGGATTCGTCGTCTAATATAAGAACGCGTTGGCTACGCATGAACCTTCCTTCCATGGTGGGTTCTTGAGTGAACAGAACTAACAAATTCAGGATGAGGGATTTTGACGGGACTGTCAAAAAATCCGCGCCAGCAAAGGGTTTCAGGACCACAAAACTGGACTGTCTTTCACTCCGGCGCTGCCGGAGTAGGTAAAGTTTACCCACAGATTCTAGTTAGCCAGTCTAGGGTCGGGCTGAATGTGAATAAAATCTCTAAAAAGGTGAATCGGTTTTGCTTGAATTCTGGACAACCGCCGAGGGCTGATATTATGGTTTTAAACGATGTCATCGCTCAATCCGCATTTCACCTTTCAGTACTCTCAGCCTGAAGAATATCATTTCAGTCATGATTCGGTCTTTTTGGCTAGGCGAGCGTTTGAAATCCTTCATCAGCAAGGATTTGCCGGTAAACAAGCTTTAGACTTATGCGCCGGCTGTGGCGTGGTGGGACTGGATTTTCTTTTTCACTGCCAAAGCGAAGATATCAAAATTATAGAAAGCTTTGATTTCTTAGAAGTTCAAGATGTCTATCTTCCGCACTTCGCGGAAAATTTAAAACGGGCGGATCTTAAAGACGTCACCGCGCGATTTGCCTTAGGCAGTTATGCGGATTTAAAAAATCAGGAACCTAAGTATGACCTTATTTTAAGCAATCCTCCGTATTTTCGTATCGGGCAAGGCAAGATGTCGCCTTCGGAATTTAAAAACCGCTGCCGATTTTTTATCGATTCAGATTTTAAAACTCTTTTAGAGTCGATCTGCGATTCGCTTATGGATCACGGACAAGCGTTCTTTTTATTGCGCGATCTTGAAGATCACGGATTTGATGCGCAAGAAGAGGCCCAAAAAATTCTGGCTGATAAGGGCCGTTTAGTTCGGCTGGGTGACATTCGCGGCACCAGCTTCATGCTGTTCAAACGTAATGCGCGCTGAGTTTTTATTTTCTGAATTCGTGGTGATGTGCAATTGTGCTTCATGATCCCGGAAAATTTGCGCGGCCACAGAAAGACCTAAACCAATAGGTAAGCCGGGATTTTTTTCTAAAGTTCCATTATCTATGACTCGGATTTCGGGTCCTTGAGGAGTGCTGGCAATTTCTAAATCTAAAACCGCATGGAAACCTTTTTCATGACGAATGCGATCGCTTAAGTGATCAATGGCATTTTGAAAGACGTTTTTAAGTCCTTGGGCCAAAAGATTTTGGTTCCCGCGCGTGGTGATGTCTTGAGCCGGGAAGTGCAGTTTCACTTCAATGCCTTGAGATTTTGTTTGCAGCTCTACAATCTTTAAGGCGCGCAAGCTGACATCCTTTAGCGAGACCACACCATTGTCATCAGCACTCGGAGAGCGTGTGAACCCCAAAAGATTTTGCACGATCTCTTTACAGCGTTGCACGCCGGCTTCCATTTCAACCACGTCGGGATAAAGGGGATGATCCGGCTTCATATCCATCTTAATCAACTGAGTGAATGATAAAATACCACCTAATGGATTGTTCAACTCATGGGCGATGCTGGATCCAATTGTGCCCAGCTCTGCCATCTTTGCAGATTCCAGAATCTGCTTTTCCATTTTTAGCTGATGAGTGATGTCGTGATAAAGATTTACGAACACGGGCGGTTGATCGGGATCTAAGACAAGGCTTTGGCTAAAGACATCAAAATATCGTGCGCCTTTAGATTGGGTGCGGAAGTTATGCCCGCGTTGGCAACCAGGGCACGGCTCTTCACGATTAAAAAGAACTTGATAACATTTGCGTGAATTCTGTTCGCGCCCTTGCTCGGTCAAACGTTCTTGCAAGGCCTTATTGGACTGAATGATATCATAATTTGTATCAATCAAAACCACGGGATCGGACATGGAATTAAATGTCGCTTCCCACTGTTCTTTTAAAGATTCCGACTCACGTAATTTTTGAATGCGGTCGAGGGCTAAAGCCACGGCTTCGGCCACGCGATTTAAAAAATCACTTTCTTCGCGGTTGAAAGGGTGTTCGGGCGGTCGCAAGAAAAAGATGGAGCCGATTTTTTCATGATAGCGAAACAGCGGAACTTGCAATTGGGTAAAACCTAATTGTTCTTCCACCTGCTGTGCGAACAAATCATCTTGAGGAGCATAGAACAGACGAATCCAAGAAGTTTGCACCGAGCTGGCCATCGCTTCGTTTAAAAGCTGTTCAATTTCTACCACCGAGCTGGCTTCATGCACGGCCATCAGCGCCCGCTTAAATCCTTCAATCCGGGAGTTGGTCATATACAATTTGCGACGAGCTTCCGTTAAGAAACGAGTTCTTTTTTGCACCCGTTCTTCAAGTTCGATTTGCAAGCGCTTTAATTGGGCGGTCTGTTCACGGATCAAGAGAGCCAAGTTTTCATCTTGTTTGCGTTGATTGGCTTCTTCTAGTGCGGCAAAAAGATGAGATTCTAAATCACTTTCTTGAAAACTTGAGACCACCCGCAAGAACGAATAATCTTGATGCAGGAAAGCCAGTTGGTTCGGCGAAAAGTCTTCGGGCACCACCGCGATGAACTGAGTGGCTGGGGAGGTGCGTTTGATCTCTTCATAAAACTCATGAAAGCGTTTTCCCAAAATCAACGTCACGGAAAGAGCGATCACATCGTAACTAGAATCTTGAATCCAATGCCAAGCCTGATTTAAATCTGTGGCGATATGAGCCCCGTGCTCTTGCAGGCGCGCATCCCAGGATCCAATCAATAGAAAGCTGGCTTTTAAAGTCCGCATTGAGGAATCAGCTCTCGATGGTGATAGATGGTGTAATCAGGATGGTCTTCGGGTTGTTGGGCTTTTTCACCGACGTGTTCCCCGTAAGCAAAGTAACAAGTTTTTGCGCCCACTTTTTTGCCGTCGCGAATTTCGCTGGTCAGGCGGTTGCCGACGCTCAGCAACTCTTCGGGAGCATGGCCTTCTTCGTTCAGAATTTCTTTAAAGGCCGATTCTTTGCGATTTCCCGAAAGACTGTCGACTATAAATATTTTTTTAAAATGCTTTTCGATATCTAAAGCGGCAATTTTCTTTTTTTGCCCTTCTAGCGATCCCATCGTTACGAGGTACAAGTTATAGTTCTTTTTTAAGCGCTCCAGATTTTCTAAAGCTCCGGATAAAAGAGGCAAGTGTGCCGGCACGAAAGGATTATAAAAGGCTTCGATGGCCCCTTGCATGGCTTTTTCGGGATGGGTGGCCCCAAAACGTTTGATGATGCTAGAAAAGATTTCGGTGTGGGAATTGAGAACCGAAAGCTCTTGGCGCATTTGCAGGCATTCCCCCAATTGGCAGTGCAAGCCTGCGCTGAGCATGGCCTCACACGCGCGTTTTGCCGCCGACGGAATTAAAATTGCCGAGGTATCTAGCAAAGTATCATCAAGATCAAAGGCAATAGAGCGAACGTGCATTAAGATTTTCCCATGAGCAAAGTCGTAAGTCCTTTTTGGAAATGCGGCCACACTTTGTCCAGTGCCATGTGTTCTTGTTCTTCAATGCAGATGACGGGGATCTGATGCTCCATCCATCCGAATTGACCCAAGGACCCCGGAGTCGGATATCCAATATCCTCGCGGCATTCATAGGTGGTACCCGAGGCTAAGATTTCAGCGGCCGGTTTTCCAGGGGCGCCAGTATATACAACGCAAGGCTCCCATGAGTGAAAGTGTACTATGAGTTGTGGCTTTTCGTCCTCAATGAGTTTCACTAGAGCTTGGACTTCCTTCTCACTTCCAGGCGAAGGGCCAGGATTATAACGTGGAGCTTTGGCTTCAGAACTCCAATCTTTCGAGGGAAAATTGCGATTCAGATCGACGCCAGCAGCGTTGGTGCGCTGATTTTTAGAATATCCGTCGGGATTCAGGCAGGGAATAAGGATCCAAGGGCGTATCTTTTCAGAATTCTGACTTTCTTCATGTTGCAACCATGCAAGCAACTCTTCGGCTAGACGCACACCTTCCGGTTCATCACCGTGAACCCCACCAATAAACAAAATCGGGCGCTCAGAGAGTGATGCAGAACTGTGTGTTTTTTTATACAGCTCCAGCGGCGTGCCTCGTTCCGTCGTAGCCCAAGAAGTTTGGTGAAAAATTTTTCCTTGCATGAGACAATTGAACCTGTTTTTTTCAGAGAAGAAAAGCTTTTAAAAGGAAGATCCTAAATGGCAGCAAATGCTTCAGAAAAATTGACGGTGATCGCTTTGGCGGCGGGTAAAGGCACTCGCATGAAATCTCCATTGCCAAAGGTTCTTCATCCCGTGGCGGGACGTCCCATGATCGAAAAAGTCATCCAAGCCTCTAAAAAGGCCGGTGCGGTGGAAGTCCGCGTTGTCGTGGGGCACGGGCAGAATCTGGTTCGCCAAGTTGTGGAGCCGATGGGAGTGTCTTGCTATGTTCAAGAAGAACAAGCCGGCACAGCTCACGCGGTACGGTGTGCTAAACCAGAAAATATCGAAGGCGACGTTATTATCATGAATGGCGATGTGCCTTTGATTGAAGCTCACGAAATCAAAGAATTCGTACGGGTCTTCCGCGAAGAAAAATATGATCTGGCCGTGGTCACGGCGGTCGTCAAAAGACCTGGAGATTTAGGGCGTATCGTGCGCCATCATGGCGACATCGTCGCCATCGTGGAAGCCAAGGATGCTTCGGCGGAAACTTTAAAAATTGCGGAAATTAATACTGGTATTTTCATTGCGAAAGCTTCTATTTTGGCGGAATACCTTCCAAAGATCCAAAATAACAACGCCAAAAAAGAATTCTATATCACCGATTTGATTTCCTTGTGCATCCAAGACAAATGCAAAGTGCAAGCAATCAAATCCACGCCAAAAGTGGCGGTGGGTGTAAACGATCAAATGGAGTTGGCAAAAGCCACGCGTTTGATTTTTCAACGTAAGGCTTTGCAGCTGATGGAATCCGGCGTTTTGATGATCGATCCTAAAACCACCTATGTGGAAGAGTCCGTGGAGATCGGCGCAGGCACGGTGATTTACCCGAATGTCTTTATTCGGGGTCGCAGCAAAATTGGATCTTTCTGTGTGATTGAATCCAATGCTTTTATTTCTGATTCAGAGATTGCTGACAGCGTGCAAGTGCGTGGCGGGAGTTATTTAGAGTCCTCGCGCGTGCACAGTAAGGCCTCGGTCGGTCCTTATGCGCGTTTGCGCCCGGACACAGAGATTGGCGAAGAAGCGCATGTCGGTAACTTTGTGGAAATGAAGAAAGTAAAATTCGGCAAAAAATCCAAAGCCGGTCATTTGACTTATTTGGGTGATGCGGAAATTGGCGAAGAAGTAAACATCGGTTGTGGCACTATTACGTGCAATTATGCAGCCGATAAAAAGAAATATAAAACTAAGATTGGCAATCGTGTTTTTGTGGGCAGTGATACGCAGTTCGTGGCTCCGATCGAAGTCGGCGACGACGCGGTGATTGGCTCGGGCTCAACGATCACCAAGAGTGTGCCCGCCAAAGCATTGGCCGTGGCTCGAGGCAAGCAGTTCGTTAAAGAGAACTACGTTGCTAAAGCATCAGAACCTGAAAATAAAGAATAGGTGAATTTATGTGTGGAATTGTTGGTTACCTAGGTCCTAAAAATCCTAAAGACATTATTGTCAGTGGTCTAAAAAAATTAGAATACCGTGGTTATGACAGTGCCGGGGTGGCCATTTTAGATCAGGGCAAAACCAAACGGGTGCGTGCGCAAGGTAAATTGAAAGCTTTAGAAGACAAGCTTCAACATGAAAAGTTTGATGGTCATATCGGCATTGGTCACACGCGCTGGGCCACACACGGGAAACCTTCAGAACGTAATGCCCATCCTCATCAAGTGCGCGGGATTAATTTGGTTCACAACGGCATTATCGAAAACTATCTTGATATCCGTGAAGAGCTTTTAGCCCAAGGCGCCGACATTACGTCGGACACAGATTCTGAATTGGTCGCACATTTAATCGCAAATGAAGTGGATCAAACCAAAGATCTTTTCAAGGCCGTAGAAAACACTCTTGATAAATTGCGTGGTGCCTTTTCAATCTTAGTGATGTGGGAGCAAGAACCCGATCGTCTGGTTGCATTTAAAGATGGTCCTCCATTGGTTGTCGGATTGGGCGAAAAAGAAGTTTTCGTTGCTAGCGACGTGCAAGCTTTGATTCAGTACACTAAAAAATTCGTGTACCTTGAAGATCGCGAAGTCGCTTCTATCAAAGGTTCTGACGTTCAGTTCTTTTCGGCTAATGGATTCCCGATTCAAAAAAAGATTGTCGAGCTTAACTGGAATCCAGAGATGGTGGAAAAGCAGGGCTACGCCCATTACATGCTGAAAGAAATCTATGAACAGCCCCGTGCCGTGGCGGCTGCGATTGAACCGCATGTGAACCCAGAAACTTTCACGGTCGCTTTAAAAAACATTGGTTTCGGCGGACAGCCTGTTCAAAAACTTGAAGAGCTCGACAGCAAAACGGACTGGGCGAAAACCCAAGAAGTTTTTAAAGGTATTGAGCGTGTCTTCATTATCGCTTGTGGAACTAGTAACTATGCCGGGATGGTGGGTAAATACCTTATTGAACAATTGGCAAAAGTGCCGGTGGAAGTCGATATTGCCAGCGAGTTCCGGTACCGCAATCCGGTGATTCCGCCAAAAACTTTGGTTCTAACAATTTCTCAATCTGGGGAAACGGCGGACACGCTCGCGGCGATTCGTATGGCGAAAGAAATGGGTGCAACCACTTTGAGTATTTGTAATGTGCGAAACTCAACGATTGATCGCGAAGCGCATGGTCACCTGTACATGAACTCAGGTCCCGAAATTGGCGTGGCTTCAACAAAAGCCTTCACCAGCACGATGGCCGTTTTAAACTGCCTAGCGATCGCAATGGGGCGTTCTCGTGGCGTGATGAATGAAGCCAATGAAAAAGATCTCGTGCGTTCTTTATTGGCGGTACCAAGTCAGATGGAAGGTGTCCTTGCTTATGATAAGTATTTCGAAGAAGCCGCTTCGAAGCTAAAACTTTTCCGTGGTTTTCTTTACATGGGTCGAGGCACAAGCTATCCGATCGCGATGGAAGGAGCTTTGAAGCTCAAAGAACTTGCTTACATGCACGCCGAAGGTTACGCCGCCGGCGAAATGAAGCATGGTCCTTTAGCGTTGATTGATGAGCGCATGGCGATCGTGATGGTGGCGCCGACGGATCATTTGTACGAAAAGACTATCAGCAATTTAGAAGAAGCTCGTGCCCGTGGTGGAAAAGTCATTTCTATTGGCACCGGGGATAATGAAAAACTGCGTTCGATCAGTGAATATTATTTAGCAATTCCTCAAGCGCATTGGACGGTCTCGGCCATCTTGACTGTGATTCCGCTGCAGTTGATGAGTTATCATTTAGCCAGCAATCTAGGTTATGATGTGGACCAGCCCCGCAATTTAGCGAAGTCGGTCACCGTCGAATAGTCTTGGATATGTAAGAAATAAAAGTAAATATATGAGCCCGTAATTGATTTGCGGGCTTTTTTATTTTTAACTCGAATATCATTCGTATCTTCTTAAAATGATTCACAAAAATATCATTTAGGGCGAGTCGAGTATGACGACGATCATGCGACAATTCCACCCCTCCGGGCTATCCTAAATTCGGAAGGGTGGTGATAATGAAAAAACCGCAAGCACTCATCAAAGAAAGTATTTTTAATTTCGATGAGCTCTTTTTCAGTACGACTAATGAAAGAGGCGTTATTCTTTCCGGAAATGACGTGTTTGTTCGTGTCAGTGGCTATTCAAAAGAAACCATGATCGGGGCGCCTCACAGTATTATTCGCCATCCTGACATGCCACGAGCGGTGTTTAAGCTTTTCTGGAATATGATTCAGTCCGGTAATCCAATTGCGGCCTACGTTAAAAATCTCGCGGCGGATGGAACCTATTATTGGGTCTTTGCTTTCGCTTTTCCGATGGAAGGCGGTTATCTTTCGATTCGCGTGAAGCCGTCATCAGCTTTCTTTGATGCCGCTAAAATTATTTACGCCAAAGTTTTAGAATTTGAAAAAGAGGCGGAACTTTCTGCATCGCTCGATCTTCTTAATGCTGAGGTGTTAGCGGCGGGTTTTAAAAGCTATACAGACTTTATGATTCAAGCGGCTTTCGCAGAACTCAATGCGCTTGAAGGAAAAAAGGCTGAAGGCCATGTCGCAAAAGTTTCTGGTGCTGCCGCGGATATCTCAAATTTAAGTCGGCAGTCTTCAGAGATCTTAAAATCCTGCTTTGAAAAAATCCAAGGTTTTCAAGGAAGCAATCAGTCTTTCGTAAAGACCATGACGGACCTGTCAGAGTCCTTTAAAAAGCTCAAATATATTTCGTTAAATATGACCATTTCCGCGGCGAAGTTTCATGAAACCGGAGCGAGCTTAGGCGTTGTGGCCAAAGAGTTTTCTAAAACCTCTGAAGAAATCCAAGGTCACTTGGCGTCACTTTTGGATTTTGTAAATATTGTTTCTGCGGGGGTTGAAAAAAGCGCGGTGTGTGCCGTGGGTTTAGATACGCAAATGATGATGGTGGATTTTTTCGTTCGCGAATCTATTGCCAAGATGAATGTGTCTGAACATGCGTTTGAAGATATGCTTGAAAACCGTCAGCATTTTTCAAAAATTTTCCGCAAAGGCACCTCCGTCTTGTCTGAAGAAATGGCATCATTAGAAACACATCTTTCTAATGTCGTTGAAAAAGTGATGGATGTCCGTAAGCTGACCACGGGTTTAGAAGTCATTCGTCAAATGGGGGCGGTAGAGTCTTCGCGCGAAAATGAAATTCGTCAGACCTTTATTCACTATTTAGATGAGATGAAAAAGTTTATTAATCTTTTGCAGTCGGCAACGCATTTAACTCACAAGGAAATGCAGCAGATGAAATTAGATTGTCATGCTGTGACCGAGGCGATGCGGACTCTTTCGGGAAGAGTCGACGCGATCTTTGATCAAGCCTCTGCGGTCAATCAAGTTGCGGGATGATTTAGCCAGCTGAAGCCATTAAAGTGTAAAACGATTTTACGCGCTCAACAAACTCGACGGTTTCGTGCCCCCGGGCGGGGCCGTATTGCAATTGGGCGGCGTATTCAGGGTCTGCCAGTAACGGAAGTACTTCACGCAGCTGTCTCCATGAGTTTGGATTCTTTCCCATTTTTTCAGCCAAACGTTGGGCATCTAACAAGTGTGCCGAACCGACATTGTAAGCCGCTAAAGTTAAAGCCAAGCGATCTTTGGTGTTAAGGCCTTTGGGCGTGCGATTATAAAGTTTGCGCAAATACTTCGAACCACCGGCAATACTTTGCAGAGGATCGGTGCGATCTTCGACACCCATGTGCAAAGCAGTATCAGTGGTTAATTGCATCAACCCACGCACGCCGGTAAAGCTGCGAGCATCCGGATTCCAATGCGACTCTTGATAAGCCACGGACGCGATCAACTGCCATGGCAAGTTGTGATCAAGTGCGGCCTTTTTGAAGGCCACTTGATATTGAGGCAAAGTGGTCTGAATCATTTTAAAGAATTTTGCAATATCCCGGCGATCTAACTGGTCCAGGTAAGCTTTGTAACGATCCGACACTCGCATGATTTCATCATCCCGCGAGGCCTTTTGAAACCAAGCTTGCATCAATCGTAATAAATCATTTTGATCTGGAGCTACCAACCAACTGATAGAAAAAGCTTTCGTTGCTTGAGTCACTTTTTCTATATCCGCATGATAGCGATTGTAAAAGTCGCCACTGACGTTTTCGGCGATCACGCAATCGGCTTTACGTTCAGCGACTTGATTAAACATGTCTTGGGTGCGTTTTTCTGAAACGACCTTGATGGTTAATTGCGGAGCGAGCTGACTGAGTCGCCGTGAAAGATCTAAGTGGTTGTCTTTATTTAAAATCACCAAAGTTTTACCAGCCAGATCTTTGAGATGCCCCACTTGAGATTTCTTATGACAATAAAGACTTAAATAAGACTCTTCGTAAGCCGGCCCCTTCAGGAAGCCCAAATTCTTGTTAGCGGGGGTGCGTAAGCGAGCGGCGGCGACGTCGCCTTTGCCCGCGGCCAGGGCTTGAATAACGGCCTCTTCGTTCGGAAGCACAACAAAACGGACCTTAAGGTCATAATGCTGGGCAAAGCTTTGAATAAGGTCGTGGTCGATCCCCGAAGCTTCCCCGCGTTTGAACTTACTATATATAAGAGGACTTTGTGCGGTTAGCACAACGATCTCGGATTTCTGGGCCTTTACCGCAGCGACGCTGTGGCTTTCATCCCAATATATAGAATCGCAGGCGTTCATGGAGACCGTGGTAAAACCCAGGCCTAATACCAAAAACAGGCGATTCATGCTGTGTCGTATCTTTAAAATTCGACTCATAGAGGGGGCCTAGGTATCCGATGGAACGCCGTCCTAGCAAGGATTTCCGGTCTTTTTCAGAGCAAAAAGAGCAAAAAACAGTAGTATTTCCTCGAATTGATACCACGCAATAGAAAATAGTTCAGCTATTGGGGGGAGTTACAGATAGGCGTCAAATGGTGCGGCGTCCTTCATTTGACACGGGGGCGCGGGAACGAGATCGTCTCAAGGTTTCAAAATATAAAGAGGGGTTCATCAGTGGATTTTGCGCACGTTCATGCTCGCGGTTGGATTGAGATTGTTGTTGGTTCTATGTTTAGTGGAAAAACCGAAGAGTTGATTCGTCGCCTGCGCCGCGCGGAATTCGCGCGCCTGCAAATCCAAGTTTTTAAACCTATTATTGATAAGCGCTACAACGACATGGCGGTGACCTCTCACGACCTCACCACCATTGATTCATTACCTATTCATGATGCAGAAGATATTTGGACTCATTTAAAGCCGGGCACAAAAGTCGTCGGTATTGATGAAGGTCAGTTCTTTGAACAAAACCTGGTGCAAGTGGCTCAAGACTTAGCCGATCGTGGACTGCGTGTGATCATCGCGGGTCTTGATACGGATTGGCAGGGAAAGCCTTTTGAGCCGATGCCGACATTGATGGCGATCGCTGAAAGTGTGACGAAGCAACACGCGGTGTGCGTGGTGTGTGGGGGCACGGCCAGCCGCACCCAAAGAACGGCGGGCGGCGATGGGCAGGTGCTCGTCGGAACTCACGATGCGTATGAAGCTCGTTGCCGTGATCACTTCAAACCGCAAGTGGACAGTCCGACATTGGATTGGAAACTAAAACGCGAAGAGGCCACTACTTAGTTCGTGTCCATAAAGGAGGAACACCTATGGCGTTAGATATGGAAAGCTTTTTAAAAAACTTCCATAAGAAAAATCCGGGGTGTACTTCGGTTACATGGCTTCACGGAAAAGCGGCTGATGGTCGCACCTCCTATGAATGTGTTTCTGAAACTTTGCTAAAAAATACCGGACCCGCCGCCGTCTTGGATCTAGCTTGTGGCGATGGCATCTTACTTGAAATTTTGCACAATCAAAATATTCCAGGCCTCATGCTATCCGGAATTGATATGAGCGAAGGAGAGCTTGAGGCTGCCAAAAAACGTCTCTCCGGATTGCCCATTTCTATTTTCGAAGGACGGGCGCAAGCGTTGCCCTTCGAAAACGAAAAATTTGATTTTATTTTTTGTCACCTGGCTTTGATGTTAATGAATGAGGCGGACACGGTCTTAGCTGAAATTTATCGCACGTTAAAACCACAAGGATACTTTTCGGCCATCATCGGTGGCGGCTTCATGAGATCCCCGATCATGGAGACCTTTACCAATATCTTACATCAGGTTATGCGTGAAGAAGGCGCGCCTCGTTTAACGGGTGTGGGGGATACGCGCATTCGTTCGGCCGAATTGGTGAAGCCTTTTTTTGAAACTCTGTTTGCCGAAGTTGAGGTCAAAGAGCTGGAATTAAGTTTCCGGGCAAAGCCCGTCGATCTTCGTGATTTTTTTATGCTGACGTACGAAGTGGATATGTTGTCTGAATCAGGAAAAGAAATTTTAGAAGAAAGAGTTCTTCATGTTCTAGGTGCGATGACCGACAGCGACGGCACCATCGGATTCCCTTTTGGGCTGCGCCAGATCACTTGTCGCAAATAAAAAAGGCGGTGGTGACACCGCCTTTTTGCTTTCATTTTTAAATGAAAATTACTGTGCTGTCGTGTTGATCCAGTCATAAACGGCGTTTACTTTTGCGTAAACACCGTAATAATTGGCACGCGCACAACCTTGGCCCCAGCTCACAACTCCGATCAAGTAACGTTGACCGTTGATGTCGTTAGCGACAAGGGGACCACCGCTATCACCTTGGCAAGAGTCTTTGCCACCTTGCGGGTAACCCGCGCAAAGCATAGTGTCTTTGATTTGGCCTTTGTAACCTTTGTTACACTCGTCAGCCGTCACAAGTGGCACGTCCACTTTTTGCAATTTTGGAGGCAAAGAGTAGGCCCCTTCTTTTAATGTTCCCCAGCCCGCGACGGTCGACATGATTTCATCGGCACCGATTTGGATTTCAGTGGGGTTCAAAGCGATGGGCTCATAAGAAGAGTCTTCGTTTGTTTGGATCAACGCATAGTCGTATTCCATCGTGCGCGTATTATAAAGTGGGTGCGCAATGATTGTTTTCGGAGTCAGGACTTCGGCATTCGCAGAATTTTTTTGATCATGAAGACCCACTAAGATCTTACGAACAGTTCCGCCCTTTACACAGTGAGCTGCGGTTAGCACCCAATTTTTTCTAATCAAAGAGCCACCGCAAAAGTGGGAACCACTTTGCAATGAAACGATAAAAGGAAACTCACCGACAGAGGCCTCAACGCCACCGACGATTTTTTGTTCAAACTGACCTGATTTTGCAAATGCAGAAACTGTCAAAGTCATTAGACCGATGACAAGTGCATGCTTCATAACGTTCATAAATCCCCCTCATAGACCACGAGTCCTTCATGGTTCGAGATATAATTACAGAACGTTTTTTGTTGTTGAGCAAAGACTGGGTTGCATTAAGTTAAGGAACTAGCCCAGGTGCATGTCGACACCGTGGTGCCAAAGGTCTAGTTGACCCATGACTCCAGCGCGCTGCGGGCGATTGTAATTTGCTTTTTCTTCCGGACTTCTTTGTCGCGTTCTTTTTCAGGAAGGGGCGGCAGAAGGGCGAAGTTGATATTCGTCGGTTGGAAGTGTTCGGCCCGTGTTGGGTCGGTGATGGCCTCTAAAAGAGAACCAAAAGCACTTTCGCGCGGGGGAGGACTGAACGGCTTGTCTTTTAATTTTTGATCTAAGAAACGTGAAACCATAAGCCCTGTGCAAGTGGATTCAAAATAACCTTCAACACCGGTGATTTGGCCGGCAAAGAAAAGCCAGGGGTCATTTTTGCTGGAAAGATCTTTATTCAATCGTTTTGGTGAATTGATAAAAAGATTGCGATGGATGCTGCCTAGTTTTAGAAACTCCGCATTTTCTAGTCCCGGAATCATGCGAAAAACGCGCACTTGTTCGCCATAAGCCATGCGTGTTTGAAAGCCGACCATGTTGTAAGCCGTGGCTTCTTTATTGTCCTGGCGTAATTGCACGACGGCCCAGGGATAACGGCCGGTGCGCGGGTCATCTAAACCAATGGGTTTCATCGGACCAAAGCGCAAGGTTTGCGGACCTCGCTCGACCATCACTTCAATGGGCATACAGCCTTCAAAGAAATCGGTGGTTTCAAAATCTTTTGGTTCAATTTTTCGCGCTTTTTGGATCTCTTCGATAAAGGCATTGTACTGCTCTTTGTTCATCGGGCAGTTGTAATAGTCGCCGGTGCCTTTGTCATAACGATCGGCTTTCCAGGCGATGTCGGTGTTGATGGTGTCGGCATCAATGATCGGCGCGATCGCATCAAAGAAATAAAGGAATTCATCACCAAAGTGCTGGCGCATGCTTTCGGCTAATGAATCATGAGTCAAAGGGCCTGTCGCGATCACTGCGGGGCGAGGAATTTGATCCAAAGAGCTGACCACATCGTTGCGGATTTCAATGCGCGGATGATTTTTAATTCTTTCGGTGATTAATGCCGAAAAGACCTCGCGGTCCATACCCAAGGCTTGACCGGCAGGGACTTGGGCTTCATAAGCCACTTGCAAGATGTGGGAATTCAACTTTTGTGCTTCCCATTTTAACTGGCCTGGGGCGGAATGTTCGCCCATGCTGCCAAAGGAATTAGAGCAAACCAATTCGGCAAATTTTGCGGTTTTGTGGGCCGGCGTCATGGTTTTATCACGCATCTCAAAAAGAACGACTTCATAGCCCAGATCAGCTAGCTGCAGGGCGCATTCAGAGCCGGCCAAACCCGCGCCCACCACCGTAATTTTTTGATTTTTAGAGAAATGAGTCATCAACTTCAAACCTTTGTGATAATCCTTAGCGCATGGATTCAAACCAGAAACCCAAACGCAAACTTTCAGTCGGTTCGGAAGTACTACAGAGTCTTTTCGAAAATGGCAAGTCGCCATTGTCCGAGCAATTTATGCGTTGGAAATTATGGGCCAAATGGGAAGAGGTTGTGGGTCCCACCATCTCTAAAAATGCCGAACCTGTCGGGTTTCAAAGAGGTGTTTTGTATGTGTGGGTGCGAAACTCAACCTGGATGCAGCAGATGAGTTTCATGGGCAATCACATCCGCGATACCATCAATCAAAAGTTTGAAAAAAACTTTGTAAAATATATCAAATTCACCTTGGATCGCCGCGAAGTTCCGACTTCAGATCAACACGAATTCCGTCAGATGATTCAAAAAATCGCTCCTGAAAACGACAACGATTAAGCTCTATTTTAAAAGTTCTTCGCTGGTGTTTAGAATCCAGTTCAATTGGCTTTGCACATTCACGTAGTGACCGGTCCCAAGACATCTATCTGGATTTTCATCTCCTGGAAAGACATATGGAGCGACTTCGTAAGCGATCCCGACAAGAACCAGTCCCTTGGAGGTTTCTAAAAATGAAGGCCCTCCCGAATCACCGGTGCAAATGCCTTGGCTTTTGCCATCGCTCTGATCAATTTCAAAGGTCATGCGCTCGGGATTATAACCTTTTCCCTCGACCTCACCTTGGCGCAAAATTCCGGACTTCCCGTCACGCAAGGCCTCTCCGGTGACGCGCCCAAACCCCACGGCTAAAAGTTTTGTGAACGGTCCGTTGATCTCCAGAAACTCGTCCGATTCCGGCAAATGAGGATAGATGGTGGAAGCTGGCAATTCATTTTCTAAAAGCAAAATGGCGATGTCATGATTTTCGATGCGCAGGTCTTGTTCCTCTTTGGGTAAAGAAGCGCGATACGCATTTACATCGGGAATGAACTCTTCATGTTGTTTGAATTTTAAAACTTTGTTCGTGGTGGTCACGCCCTTTTCATCTACAACGTGCAATCGATGAGTCATATCGGGGCCGCCTTGAACGCAGTGGGCGGCCGTAATGGCGATCTTAGATGTCAAGGCGGAGGCGGTGCAAATAGAGGCTCCATCCATATCGGAGGTGGCGGTGCTATCGGTAGACACCAACATAAAAACAGTGCGTGCAAGTTTGTCTTGAGCCGGAACCGGATTGCCGCGAATAATGTCGGCAGAAACCGCCGGGTCGATGAAACCTAGCTCGTGGTTTTGCGGAGCTTCTTGGCAAGCGGCTAAAACAAACAGTGAGGCAAAAAATATTTTTTTCATCGCATCCTACATTCTTAATTAACGAAAACTTATAATGATAAAGCTACTGCCTTGAGCCGCGTAAACATTGGTTCGCGGATCGGAAAGCACGGGTTTGTTTCCCTGGTAAACAACTTGGCGTCCATTGATGGGGCCGTGAGGATTGTGGACGTAATTAATTGCGGCCGTGGGATCGTCGGCCAAGATTTCTTGGGCTAAGATCATGCGATCTCCAAATTGCGGCAGACCCGTGTTGCCGATGGCGATTTTATCCGTCGGGTTCCATCCCCAAATACGGGGGACTCGGCTCCAGCCAAAAACATGGGTTCCACCTGGTTTTTGCGCAATCATGATACTCCCGGGGGGCACATGATAGTTCTGTAAATTCGCGAAAGGAACTTCTTGAACGGTCAACCAGGCAGCACCGGAATTATAAGCCTTGATGGCGATGCTTTTCATTTCCACCGAAGACTGCAGCTCACCCAAGCGCCAAGGCATGTTTGCAAGTTGTTCCCGGAATTCTACGCTTAATTGCGCGATGATATATTTTGACATCGCGGCGGTGCAGCCTTCAGGTCCCAAGCTGCGTCCGGTTTTTTCTTCTCCGGGTGTAGGCAATTGGGCCGCGCCAGCAAATATCAAAAGCTGCTCTGCACGCTGTCCGATGGCGCTGCTTGCTGGCGTTCCCGCCAAATTCAACATGTGGCGAAGCTGGTTGTGGATTTCGGTTTGCTTTGCGGGATCGATGGGAATTAAAGCAATCATCCATGCGGGAATGCGCGCTTTATCTAAAGCCAACTGCACATCGGACGGCAATTGGTAAAAGCGTTGCTGAACGGCTTCATTTAAACCCACGTCTTTAATTAACTGGGGTAACCACGAGGCTCCTCTTTTGACATCTTGAAAAAACCAGGCCGGGGTGGCCGCCACGATTTCAGCCTTCGCCGCAAAGGAAACTGCCAGAAGGGCCGTAGTTAGAAATATTTTGGCAAATTTCATGGGATTCCTCGCAGTGTGAATGTCTCATTATGAGACGTTCATTTTTTTAGCGCTCCAGAAGATAAAATGAGCAATTTAGATTCCACGGTCATCGCCGTCGTAGGCGATCTTAAGAAGAATTTTTCTAACACGTGCCGTGATTTGTTCAGGTGCTGCGGCCTTAGGTCTGGAGAGTTCTTTGTAATAGAGATCCGGCCTTGTCAGTCTTCCCTCGGATATCTATCTTAAAACAAATTGGAGAATGTTTATGAGTCAAGCCGTCCAGCCCTTGAAACCTACGGATCCCGTTTCTTTTTATGCCGAATTGACCTGCCGTAATTTTCATTTTGTCTCTTCTGATTTACAAAAAAAATTGTCTCAAGTGCGCGTGCTGATCGCGGGTTGTGGCAGTACAGGCGGAGCATGTATCGAGGCTTTGGCGCGAGCGGGGGTTCAGCATTTTGCCCTGGCGGATAATGGCAGTTATGAATTGAATAACTTGAATCGTCAGCATGCACGCTTAGAAAATTTGGGCGAAAACAAGGCGGCTTTTCATGCCAAAGAAATTAAAAGTATCAACCCCTACACGGAAGTCGGAGTCAGTGAAGATGGTATCAATGCGCAAAATGTGGATCGTTTGGTGGAATGGGCGGATTTCATTTTTGATGCGGTGGACGTAACAACTCCATCGGGTATTAAGGCCAAAGTTTTATTACACCAAAAGTGTCATAAATTTAAAAAGCCCGTTCTAAGTGGTTTGGATCTAGGTTATTTGCAATGGGGTTGCAGTTATGATTATCGCCGCGGAGAGATTGCACCTTTAAAAGGAAAAGCCGATGCGGCGCTGACGGCTAAACATCCGATCGCGGCGTTGTGTGCGATCTATCCATTGCACATCATACCCAATGATTGCGTCAGTTTGCTTGTTGATCTTTTTGAGCAAAAGATTGATTTTGCTCCGCAGATGGGGTGCACGTCTGATGCGCTTTCTGCGATCATCGTACCGGCACTGATGAAACTTGTCGGAACAGGGGAGCTTATTTCGGGATGGCATTTGGATTTAGCTCCTTATCGCTACACGCGTAAAGAGCGGTTTTCGAATTGGCTGCGAAGTTTTGCTTTACGTCGCAAAATGCGATCCCACTTGCGACGCTTAAGATAGATTTAATAACCGCTTAACAAATTCAATGAACTCCGTCGGCTTTTCCATTTGCGGGCAGTGGCCACAGCCTTTCCACTCCACAAAGTTCACGTGGTTAAAGACGGGCTTGAGTTCCCTTTCAACTTCAAGCTTGTTAAAGACAGGATCTGAAGCACCACTTAAGACTGTGATTGGGATATTCAACGGCGTGAAGAGTTGAGGCAGATGGATTTGGGCCATTTCGTTTAAGACCGCGACTTGTGATCCCATGTCGATGGCAAAGCGGGGATCTCGGCCTACGCTGGCCCACACACCTAAGGTTTCTTTGTTTTCGAAGTAATGGGTTAAAAGTAGCGGGTTTTGCCACACAAGTCCCAGGCCTTCTTGCATCAAAGGGTCCCAGAAGTTTTGGCTGCCTTCGCGGCATTCTCGCAATCTTCGTGCGACATCCGGTGCCTTGGACTGAAGGTCTTTTTCAGATAAGGCCATCATTCGTTTGAAAACGGCTCCTAGATCCATGGTGGGCCCTAAAAGAAGGATCTGCTCCACCTGCAACTGGGGATGGAGACGAAGAAGGTCGGTCAATCCTCGAGCTCCAAATGAAGAAGCGACAATAAGTTTGGGTTTGGCTTGTTCAAGGGCGGCTCGGAGGTCATTCCGCCAATGGGTGTAGGCCTGGGCCGGAACAAACGGAGTGCCCTCAGGCCGGAACGCCGAAGGTTCATCCCAGAATACAGCCGGTATTCCCTGAGCTTTCAGTTTATCGGATAAAATAAGACGATCAGGCTGGGAATTAAATCCCGGCCCACCATGAATAAAAAAGAGACTCATAGCCCAATCAACGGTCCGCCACCTAAAATCCATGCTTGTTTGCCATGCATCTTAAGTTTTAGCCATGCCTCCGTTTTTATAATATCTGAGCTTACATCGAATGTGTGCAATTTTTTTTGGAGTGGTGAGTGGACGCTCCAATATGAGAAAAAAAAGCCCTCGTTACGGAGGGCTCTTTCTTACAACATCTTTTTAAATTTTTTCTTAAAATCCAGGGTCACCTGCTGAAGGGTTTCCTGCAAAAGAAGATCTAGAAATTCTTCGATAGAAAGGTTGTAAAGTTCTGCCAATTTTTTTACGGCTTTGTTCGGAGGAGTTGAAAGGCCTCGTTCCCAGTTCGAAACAAATTGAGATGTTGTGTACCCCAGTTTCTCTGAAACGTCCCTTTGAGAAAGACCTGCCGCGATTCGGCTGTCTTTTAAATATTGAGCGAAACTAATTGTCTTTGCCATAAATGTCCCTCGGCTTAGATTTGCTTTGGTCATATCGCAAAATTCGACGGTAAACAATATGCCATGTATCGAAGGCTCTATTTTACAATGCCCGCCAAAACGGAAAATTGTTGCCCTGGGGACGTCTTAAAACGGAACTGGGCGCTATCGCGTAATCAACTAAACAATGTGAATTTAATAAACTAGCCTTTATTTTGTCTCCTATCTTGCCGAAATATGAACAGATGTGGAGATTCTATGAAATTCCGATTGGTAATTTTGGATTACCCCAAAGAACAGCTCGACAGACCCGTGGCTCAAAAAATATTGTCCGATACGGTTTTCGCAAAGCAAAAAAACTTCCTGAGAACCGAGCCTAATTACGTTGTCACCGATAAGCACGATATGATCGGGACCCATTACCTTATCTATGACACGACCGAATTTTTGGATCCAAAACTGATATTTGCGATCCGAACGACATTTTTGTCGCGCGCAGAAAAGCACCGCTTAGATACGCCGCTGCTAGGCCTCATACCACGCATGGAAGAATCTCTGCAAAATTCCTTTAACAGTTTCCGCAAAAGACACACCGAGCTTGTGGATTGCAATGCCTGGTTTGTGGATGTGAACTATTCCAAAAAGAACTCAGGCTTGAATCTTTCAGATCTGGGCTACTTTATGGTGTGTATGAATGTTTTGCGAAGTGGTTGCGATAATATTGTCGGTTGCACGAACGAGACCTATAATGCGTCTCGATGGTTAGAAAAACTCGGGGACTCTGAAAAGGGTTTGATCTTTGAGCATCCGGTGATCAAGACGCCGCATATGATGTTGATGGTAGAAAACTTCAACCTTCAACATTTTTACCAGGTCTATCAAACATACAAAGAACTTTTGGACGATACCTACGAGATATTTCCAGAGTCAGGTCGTCCGGCACAAAGCCTGACGGCTTTTGTGAACGAATTGTTTGCGCGACACCTTAAAGGGCCAGCAACTTCGGACGCGGCTTAAGTTTTGAATCTAAGTCAGACACATAGGTGACTTTTAAAATGTCACCTTTGCTGCTGATTTCCGTTCTTGGGAAGCGGGGAGGCATTCCCGCTAAGAATGGAAACCAGGCCAAAAGAATGTGGCGATAGCGAAAAAGAAAATTAAAGCTCTTAGAACCTTGGATCAAATTCTGATGCTGATTCAAAGGAAGAATTGTTGTTAACGTGTACGTGTTCTTAACAAAACTGCCTTTATATTCAAAATTGGAATCAAAATACCCGAAATTTTCATCCAGAACCGAATACACATCGCTCAAAGATTCCGCGGACTGAAATTTTTTACCCAGGGCCGTGTCCTGTAAGGTCAGAAAGATCACGCTGGCCAAGGTATCTAACTCTTGTTGGGAAAATCCATTTTTTTCTAATGCGGCCAGCAGATCAGCGAAATAGGTCAAATTTATGAGCGTGTCGGTATTTTGATAGATCAGTGGAGAGACATTCATGCTGATCAAAATCTGATCCGCAAACCATTGACCACGAGTTAAAACCACATAACGCATGATATGGGCCGAGGTGCGCAAGAAGCTGTTTTGATTTTCAGCGTAGCGTTCTGGCAAGGAAAGATAGTCCCCGTGGACGCGTCGGCGAGCAAGCTCACGATCATAGTCGCTAGAAAAAAGATTTCTTTCATCAATACCCGAAAACTTAGCAATTCTTTCGAAATGGCTTTCGGTGATTTTGATGTTGTTGTTTAACTGCGACCACCACGAAAGGCAGTCTTCGGGTTTTTCTTCGATAATATCCGGCAGACGACGTAAGGGCAGGCCGATTTCTTGAATCAGTTCACGCAAGCGAGTGGATTCGTCAGAGGCACGCTTAGAGGATCTCATATCGGATAATTCTCGCTCAGCTCTTTGGCGATTTCGTTGGCGCAGGCCACTTTTGCGATTTGGCTGATTTCAAAAATTTCCACCAGGTCTAAGCGAAGAATCGGAAAAAGAACTTCTAAGCTTTCAATTTTGATTTTCGCGCGCCCTTGCTCAAGCCGGCGATAAGATGATTCCGGTATTTTGCATTTAAGGGCGATAGCTTTACCCGTCAAATTCAGGCTCTGGCGCTTCTGTTTAAGATAGCGACCAAAATACGCGCGAAAATAGGGGTTTTGATCCTTCAGGATCGAATGAATCATATCAGCCTCCCCCTATTTTTAACTAGAAGGCGGTTGGACTGTCTACATCGAAAATTTGTTTTGTAAACAAGAAGTGACTGTCAGGGTATTGGACAGTCACTTCTAGGTAAATGAAACTTCATTGAAATGAGGGACTATTGAGTTCCCGTGGAGGTGCCGGTGTTGGTGGTTGTACCGGTTCCGCCGTCGATATAAAGCGGCGTAGGACATGTGGTAAAGCCCGATTCAAGGCCGCCGGACTCTGTGCAGCACCCGTTTTCCAACTGAACTAGGGTGGCATTTTGATTACAGCAAACGGCCGCCTTGTTTTTGCAGGTTTTTTCTTTTTTAAAGAACTTTTTGTAAGCCAGATAACCCAAACCACCGACGACCAAAGTGCCCGCAATGATCATCGGCCAAGAAAATGAAAAGGCCTGGGATTCGGGAACAAAGATATTCCATAGCCACGCCGATTTTTTATCTTTGGCAGTGGGGGAAAGCTTATTTAGAAACTCATAGGTCTTTAATGGCGATTGTGCCTGGTCGGCAGTCATGGTTTTGCCATTCACGGAAATATAAAGTTCGCCCTCTTTACTTTTCTGAACCTTGATGATCATCTCCTCAGGACCATCTTTAAGAATGACGGAGTCTTCCGTCACTTTGGCGGAAACCGCTTTGGTTTTTCCTAACTTGTAATCAAATTTTTTATTGAGCTCCGCGAATTCTCTTTTTTGGGAATCAGCTAAGCGTGTCTCCATGCGGTAGTATGTTTCCGCAAAAGTTTCATCCTTACGAACGGGCACGGCTAGATCTAAAATGTCTTTGATTTCTTCCCACTGGTCCGCCGTGGACATCGCCTTCGCGGCGTGAAGTGGAATGCTTGTCATGAACAAAGAAAAAGCCAAGGTGCTTGCTAGCGAAATTCGCCAAAATGAAACCATTCAATCCCCCAGGAAGGTCCATTTATATTATTTCATTATGATATATGAAGGATTATGGAATGGCGACGTCGTGTCTCGACTTAAGACGGGTTCGGCGCCAGAAAGCGCCGAAACAAAGTTAAAAACGTGTGGGGCAGGTAAATGAGCGGTTGGCTTTACCCATCGGAAACTCGATTTCATCGACTTTTCTTAAAAACACTTCGGTCCATTCTTCAATTGAAGCCGATCGCAAATCTCCCCGACCCGAGCGGAAAAGATCGCGGACTCGTTCTTTACCAGCGTCACCTTGAACGAAACCTCTTAATAACTTAGCAAGAAACACGCGGCCTTGTTCTTTAATCACGGTTCTCTCTAGATCAGAGGTGTGGCTGGGGCCCATCGTCGCGATACAGCGCTTAGGATTTTCCCATATAGGGGAGTTGCTCCAATCTTGAAGATTGGTTTTGCTCGCCTCTTGCGGGTCGTAACCTTTTCCGAATGTCGCGCCAAGGTCATGAATCATCAAAACGGTTTCACCGCTGCATCCGCCTTGATCATTGGTCTTACCTAAGCAGATCAGACTTTGATTGTCGTCTTTGTTATCTCCATGCATAAGAAAGATCGCCAGCAAACGCAAAGCTTCGCGCTCTACAAGCGCTCTCGCTTTTGAACCGGGCGTTTCCGGCAAAAACCTCATGAGTTCTCCGAACGACCACCCCTCGTATTCGCCGAAAAGCTTTTTGACCTTAATTTCTTTACCTTCAAACTTTCTTTCGACCGCCACAAGTTCAAATGATCGGGGATTAGTTTTGGAAGTAGGATCAATGCGGTAATCCTTAAAAGGGTCTTCGGTGCACCCAAAACAATCCAGCTTATCAATAAAGAACATGCGATCTGCGGCAAAGCCTAAGGCCCATAAAAGGCGTGTACCAAAAAGCTCACCAGAAATTTCACCGTTTTTAAAGCGATACTTCACCTTGATAAGAGACTTTTTTTCTTGCGGCAGTTCGCAATTAAATTTGCGCGTTCTTCCGCCTAACTTTTTTTCCATTGAGCGCTCGTTGACTTCACACGTGACCGGTCTTTTTAAAAGATTCATGTCTTCAGGTTCTGGCGGTGGGCCTTTTAAGACATCAAGATCGGCAGAGAAGCTAAAATCTTTCGAAATCCAAGCGGGCGCGAGCCAGACTTTGGCGTTTCGAACAGATTCAGTGCGGTTTTGGGTGGCGGCTAATGCCGGAATAGCAAATAAAAGAAGAGTGGCGGAAAAGACGTATTTCTTCATGCCCATGATGTAGCTTAAGGCACTGTGAAAAACAAGACGGGGGAAGTGAGCCCACGTTTTGCGACGTGGGCTTTGGAATTATTTCACTTGTGCCAAGTATTTATCCAGACGGTCTTTGTTCATCACAAAAGCTTTCGCTAGGTCAGTGGCACCTTTTTTAGCGTCAGCTAAATTTGTGGCTGCACCTACTTGAATCACACCCACCATGGCCATGGGAAGGTGAGACTTGCATTCGTAAACATAAACGCCTTCTTCGGTTACTTTTACCGTCACTGGTTTACCGACTTCACCTTTAAAAGCTTTTGCCCCTTTAGGAATCGTCACTGAAGCCACGTCGTGAGCCGCGTCTGTGGGAATGAATTTAATGGTGTCACCTTTAGCGGCTTTTAGATAAGCGGGCTCAAAAACCATGATGCCTTCTTTGCCGTTATTCAACATTTTGATTTCGTGAGTAGCGGCTTGAGAAGCAATACCGAAAAATAGAGATGCAGAAAGAATAGATAAGAAAAGTGTTTTCATTAGGTCCTCTTTGTTTATGTGCTACAAAGATATCCCTTCAGATCCTAAGAGTAAAGGCCACGGAATGTTGCGCCCCGCTTAGGTCTGGATTACTTTTCTTCTTTCTCAATAGAGGTTCGTAACAGGGACTTGACGTTGTTTTTACGCGTCGATCCACCCAGCATATTTTTAAGCTGGTTATGAATTGACGGGTCATTGATCAAGGCTCCTAAAGATCCCTCACCTTTGTCTATCTTCGTCATGATCGAATTCATGCGATCAATAGATTTGGCGAGCTTCTCTCCACCGCCATTGGAGTTAATTTGAGTGATCATCTTATCTGCCTGAGTCCCTGCGGCATTAAGGCTGTTTGATGCCTTTTCAAGATTTGCCATCAGACGCTCCATGCGGTTATTCGCTGTCATGGCACTGGTCATCTTATGAAGGTCGTTGATAATATCAAAAATCTTTCCGGTTTCACCACCGCGCTCTGAAATCACCCCGATTAAATCCGTGGCGCGCGCGACTTCAAGGACATCTCCTTGATCTACCATTTCTGCTTTCGGATCACCTGGAATGATAAAGACAAACTTATCCCCCAAAGCCCCTTGGGTGCGGATTTCCACTTGTGATCCTTTGCGAATGCGCGCGCGAAAATTTTCATTCACTTTCATTTTTACATCTAAGGCATTTACTTCCGGAAGGAAGGTGATTTTTTCGACGTTACCCACATTGATACCAGAGAGAGAAACCACACTGCCTTCAGAGAGTCCTTGAACTTGGTCGAAGTGAGCATGAATGCGTATGTAGTTCGTGAACAAAGCTTTGTCGGCGCCCAAAAAAAAGATGGAGCCTAAAATAAAGATGATACCCACCGAAAGGAAAATGCCCACTTTGATTTGTGTACTTGATTGCGATTCCATTATGCGCTTTCTCCGTTAATGAACTGGAACATAGGTCCGTCAGGCTCTTGTTTTAATTTATCAATGGTATATTGCTCACCGATGCGACCATTCAGTAATAAGGCCACTTTATCGCACACGGCGTAAACTGTTGGCATGTCGTGAGTGACTAAGATCGAGGTCACTCCTTTGGCCTTTAAAGACAAAACAGATTCTTGGATTTTTTTGGTATTGTAAGGATCTAACCCGGCCGTGGGCTCGTCATATAAAACCACTTCGGGATGCATCATCATCGCGCGTGCTAAGCCCACGCGCTTTTGCATACCACCTGAAAGATTCCCGGGGTAAAGATTTTCGGAGCCGGGGAGGCCAAACTCTTCAAGCTGCTCGCGAATTTTTGTCTCGACTTCTTTTTCAGTAAATTTAAAATGTTCGCGCAAAGGATAGGCGAGATTTTCGTATACCGTCATTGAATCAAATAAAGCGCCACCTTGGAATACGTAAGCCACTTTTTTACGAATTTCAACCAGCTCGCGTTCTTTCATTCCTGAGATGTCCGTGCCGTCGATAAGAATTTGCCCGGAGTCAGGTTTTTCTAATCCCACCAGGCTTCTTAAAAGAACACTTTTTCCGGTGCCCGATCCGCCGATCAGACCGAGACATTCCCCGCGGCGAACATAGAAGTTGACACCAGAATGAATTTTTTTGTTTCCGAAGGACTTATGAAAGTCGACGACTTCAATAACGCCAGATCGTTTTTCGTTGCTCATAGTTTCTCCACGATCCAGAAAAGTTTTGTTAAGAAAAAGTCACCGACCAAAATCAAAATAGAAGAAACCACCACCGCTTTGGTTGTCGCGATACCAACTTCTTTCGTTCCGTTTTTAACATTCAAACCAAAATAACAAGAAGGAATGGCGATGAAAAAGGCAAAAAAGAACGTTTTGCCAAATCCTGAAAGGTAATCACCAATGCTTGAAGTGGTCAGAACTTTTAAAAGATAAAAATTAGGATCTAGATTCAACTCGGTCGCACCGATGATCAACCCACCCATATTGCCCACAACATTGGCGATAGAAACCAAGATCGGTAATGTAATCAAACACGCTAACACGCGTGGAATCACAATTTTTTTAATCGGCGAGGTTCCCAGCGCACGAATTGCATCAATTTGTTGAGTGACGACCATACTGCCAATTTCGCTGGCGATCCCGGCGCCGACACGGGCGGCAAGCATCAAGCTTGTAAATACCGGACCCATTTCGCGCAAGATGGTGACGGCTAAAAGTTTTGGGACGTACATTTTTCCGCCAAACTTTTCTAAGCCCAGTCCGAATTGTAAAGACATCACCATACCAATGCTGATCGAAGTGATCACAATCAAAGGCAACGAACGCATGCCGACCTGGTAAATCTGTTCAGATAAAAGTTTCCAGTAAAAGCGACCTTTAAGCTCTTTAAAGAAATCGCGCGTCAATAGTCCCACGCCCCCAACGAAGCGTAAGATTTCAATCATGAATACGGAAAACTTCAAACCGACGTGATCCATCAGGGTGCTCTAAAATTCCTTTTAAAGTTTTCAAAAGCAGATTCCTCTTGGGAAAACTGCGCGGCGGTTCCGCCATAACTTAAGGTGTAATTGCAGCCATTTTTCTTAAGAAGAACAAAGGACATCTTGACCGGCACACCGTCTAATTTTCCGGTGACGATAGTTTGACGGGCTTCGCGACCGTTAAACTGAAGGTCCTCCGATTTAATAACTTTTAAGTCATTGATCGCTGAAACCGCATCACTCTCTAAAGTTTCCAGTGAGGGATCTGCGGTATTGCCGCATTCAGAAAAATAAGAAATGGTGTTCGCGGTTTTATCACTCAGCCAAGCCTTATCGACGTTGGACATTTTGATTTCTTTAAACGGCGAGGAAGGCGCTTCAAACGCCACGTCCTTGGCGGAAACAACTTTTTTTCCCGGCAGGGAAACCGAGACACATCCTCCAAGAAGTATAAACATGCTGCAAACAATGATGTGGTTTTTCATATCACCTATCTATCGGAAACTTCGTCATTATTATTGACCATGCTCTCATGATTCTCGACCAATGTCTCTGTCATGAGTTTGTCAGGCCTGACAGAAATTCTATGAAACTTTTTGCCCATCTTGAACTTATTTGCCAATGGACCTTGGCAAGGCATGGCACCGTATGTGCAACAGCATTATGTGAGTAAGCAGAGGGGTTCAAGGAGTGAACACTATCATTCAAATCATCGTGGCAGGAAGCCTGTTCTTTGGTCTAGCGGTACACGCTGCTGGCGTGAACGGTACTATTCAATTTCAGGGCGACACGGTTCACATGGAACTTAGCGGTCAACAAAGCTGGGACTATGACGTTAAACGCTTGGATCGTAAGGGAAAACCTGTCGTTCAGATGAGTGTACCTGCGATGGATGAAGCGACTATCCAAAAGCTGAATTCTTTTAAGAGTGAGTTTGTGACAGGCGTTTCTGTTGACCAAAAAGGTCCAGATGGAAAGCATATCATTTCGTTTAGCTTGGCTAATGAAGGGATTGATTCTTTCGATTATCTGACGGACCAACCGTCAAGATTGATTATCGATTTTTACGTGAACCCTTCGTCCAAAGCGGCTCCGGTTGCGAAGAAGGAAGATAAAAGCGAAACTCTGCCAACAAAATTACCAGCTAAGGTATCTAAACCAGTAGTAAAAGAACAAACTGACAAGGTTGCAAAAGGACGTAAGCCTGCCACGGCAGATTCTTTGGTGATCGCTAATAACGGTGTTTCTGTTGCGATGAATGATGGTCCAGCTCGTTCAGGTATCTTTGATGGGGGCGATCCCGATTATGATCGTTTCGCGATCAAAGATTATGAAATCAAAGAAGAGGCGATGATCCGCGCGCGCGACAATTATTATATCCCATTCCCGATGATGGAATCGCCGATGACGTATTGGGATAAAATGAAGGTGACACCTTCCATTTATGAAATCAGCCCGCAAGCGTCAGAAGAAAACAAACAGGCCCGTTTGCTTTTAACTCTGTTTGAAAAACAACGTTACTCGGTTTTTTTAAAAACGCAAAAATGGTTTAAAGAAAAATATCCGAAGTCTGAATATAACGAAATCATCGATTTTATGACGGCCGACGTGCACTTGGCTTTATGGCAAAGTGAAAAACGCATCGCAAGTTATGAAGAGGCGATGCAGCTTTATAAAGAAGCGGTGGAAAAATATCCAAAGTCTCCGCTTGCGGAGCGTACATCCCTTAAAATTGGTTACTACACTTTAGAAAGAGGCGACTTCTTAGGGGCTTTGCGGGCCTTTAATGAACATATCGAAAATAAAAACTTTCCGGACAACAATTCGATCTCTAAAGATATGGCGCGCATCGGTTCAGGTCTTGCGTTCATGAAGTTAAATCGCAGTGTCGAAGCGGTCGAGCAATTTGATAATGTTGAAAAGAATTCGACCAATCGCGATTTGAAAGTAGAAGCTTCCTTCCGCAAAGGGGATGTGTGGTTCCGATCTAAGAATTATCCAAAAGCGGTCGAAAGCTATGAAGCTTCTTTAAAAAAGTATCCTGAAGCTCAGGGCACTTACCCGAACGCTTACTATAACCAGGCAGAGTCCTTATTTTTGATGGGTAAATACAATAAGAGCTTGGACGTCTATCGTGACTTTATCAAAAAATTTCCGAGTGATGAAAATGCCGCTTACGCGATGACCCGGGTGGGTGAATTGTTAGACATCTTCGGTGCCGATACATCGCGGGTGATGGGTGCTTATTTAGAAACGTACTTCCGTTATGGCGAAAGTCCAAATGCGGTGATTGCTCGTTTGCGTTTGTTAAGTGCGCGTATGACGGCGATGAAGCCCAAAGAAGTTCGCAGTGCGGTTGAAGAAATCATGTCACTGGCTAAAAAAGTAGATTTGCCAAATATCGAGCAATTCGCGACGGTGATGGTGGCTGACGGTTACACTCGTCGTAAAGAATATCAAAAATCTATCGACCTTCTTTCAAAGTACTATAAAGAAAATCCGACTTCGGTTGACGTACCACTTATGACCAATCGTATCGTTTCCAATATTAACGATAAGTTGGAATCTGAAGTGGAATCAGGAAACTTTATCCAGAGCTTACGCACCCACAGTCAGTATGCGGATACCTGGTTAAAAAATTCTAAACGTCTAGATACGAAATATTACGTCGGTCGTTCTTTTGAACTGGGCGGCGCCCCCAACGAAGCCGAAAAATATTATAAAGATGTTCTTAATCGCACCTACGCCATCCGTGGAACTCCTGAAGCAAAAGAGATTCAAGTGAAAGAGCAAACGCCCGGCGAAGACGAGTTGAATCTGCGTTTGGCTGCGGTCTTCACGCAAGAACAAAAATACAATCAAGCTTATGAGCATTTAAAAAATATTAAAACTCCGGAAAAGCTTCCGGATCACGCGCAAATTGAGCGTGTCAACATAGCGGTGAAGTTGTTGGAAAAACGCGGCGATAATGAATCTGCCATCCGTTACTTGGGTGAGCTTTTAAGAACCTGGAAGGGTCAGCCGGAACTCGTCGCGGAACCTTATTTGAAACTGGCAGAGCTTCAATTGAAGCAAGGTCGTTTTCCGGAAGCCATCCAAGCTTTGGAAATGGTGGATCAGTTACAAACAGATTCCGGTAAAGTAGCTCCGGCTGTTCACGCCAAGGCCTTAGAGTCTTTGGGTGAAACGCTTTTGTCCAAGGGTGAAGACGACAAAGCGATCGCGGCATTCGAAAAACTCTTAGAAAAATACGAAGAAACACGTCCCCTTTCTTCGATTCGTTACAAGTTAGGACAAATTTACTTTAAGCGTGGCGAGTCTAAAAAGGCCGCGGAAGCTTGGAGTGATTTTAAAGGTGATAAAAGCGAATTCTGGAAAAACTTAGCTCAAGAGCAGCTTAAGAACTCCAGTTGGCGCGATGACTACAAGAAATATATTAAAAGAATTCCAGCTATGTCTGAGAACGAGCAAGGTAAATAGGAGTTTGGATGTCTTACTTTGATTTCGATGCGTTGACTATTGAAGATAGAAAGATGCATGAAGTGAAGCAACTGGGTTTGCAACTTGCGGCTACTCAAGCCAGTTTATTGGTGGTGGGTGAAGCGGGCGTGGGTAAAACTAGTTTGGCTCGTTACATTTACGCTAAAAGTCGCTCGCCAAGACTTTATGTTTTGGATTGCAAAAACTCGGGCGGATTTGATTTCAACCGCGTCGACGGCGGCACCCTTTTGATCGAAGATCTTGATTGTGCAAGTCTAGCCCTTCAAGGGGAATTGATGAAGTTGGTAGAGCGTACTGATGCGACTCGACCGCGTTTCATTTCAACTTCACGTCGTGATATTCGTGCCTTGGTAAAACAAGAGCAATTCCGTCAGGACTTGTTTTATAAACTCGCGGTGGTTCATTTAGAAATGCCACGCTTGGAAGATCGCGCGACTGATTTCGGCAAAATCGTGAATTTCATTTTAGAAGTATCACAAATTATGCACGGCAAAAATGGGATGTCTTTATCGGCCGAAGCTTATGGTCGTTTGAACTCTTGGAATTGGCCTGGCAATATCCGCGAGCTTGAGAACGTGGTGGAAAGAGCCGTGGTTCTTGCAAAATCTTCACACATTGAAGCCGACGCTATTCAGTTTGAGGCTGTTAATGAAGATCTAGCCCTGGATTTTGCGCCAGGGATGTCCCTTTCTGAGGTGGAAAAGCGTCTTATTTTACAGACCTTGGAACTTACAGCGCAGAACCGCACTCGCGCGGCGCAGATGTTAGGGATTAGTATTAGAACATTAAGAAATAAATTGAACGAATATAGAATGGAAGGGGTGTTATGAGCAGCGGTCTTTTTGACAAAACAACCAATGCCTTAGCGACGTCCTTGGCCATGCGCCAACTTCGTCACAACGTGACTTCATCAAATATTGCCAATGCCGAGACGCCGGGCTATCAAGCAAAAAAACTTGATTTCGAAGGGGCCTTGCAAAGAGCTCTCGATACTGATGGCGCC
The DNA here is from genome assembly GCF_001592735.1 of Bdellovibrio bacteriovorus. NCBI lineage: Bacteria > Pseudomonadati > Bdellovibrionota > Bdellovibrionia > Bdellovibrionales > Pseudobdellovibrionaceae > Bdellovibrio > Bdellovibrio bacteriovorus. Next base: position 815,627 of record NZ_LUKE01000001.1, on the reverse strand, counting down.
AAGGGCTTAAGCACCAGCAACAGCGAACATTTTGCTGTAGGCGGTACGTCCATCTCAAAAACTCGTCCCGACATTTACGAAGATCCCGAAGGCCAAGTTAATAATGATGGCAACACCGTTGATGTAGAAAAAGAAATGTCTGCGTTGTCAGAAAATGCCGTCATGTACAAAGCGGCGTTGCAGCTGATCAATAAAAAGATGGCAGCGTTAAAGTATGCAGCGAGTGAAGGTAGATAATGGCTGATTTTTTAACGGGCATGAGAGTTTCCAGCAGTGGTATGGCGGCGCAAAGAATGCGCATGAACACCATTGCGAGTAACATCGCCAATATTAATACGACCCAGACTCCTGAAGGGGGGCCTTATCGCCGTAAGGACGTGGTTTTCGAGTCGATGCCAGATGCTAAGAATTTTGGCGAGATCATTACGTCTACAGATCCAAAGGGCAGTTTTCAGCGGGTCCAGGTTACGGATATTATCTCAGATCGCAAGGCGCCGTTACTTAAATATGAGCCGGACCATCCTGATGCAAATCCTGAAGGATACGTCGCATATCCCAACATCAATTTGATGGAAGAGATGACCAATATGATACAGGCATCGCGTTCCTATGAGGCCAATGTGACAGCTCTTCAAGCGTCAAAAGATATGGCTCTGTCTGCCTTAGAGATAGGAAGATAGTTCCAGGACTAGGCCAATTTTTTAGGACTATTCGCACTCAGGTATATTACAATTTAGTTATACGCACAGGATGGGCATATGGCAGGTTTTACAGTTTCAAATTCGAATCGGTTTCTTGACACCGGTATCACCCGAGACTCTCAATCGCTTGCCATTGAAGGCGGAGTTTCTAACTCTACTTCGACAACGGGTGCAGGAAAAAGTTTTGCCGACACTTTGAAAGAAGCGGTGAGCGGCGTCAACGAAATGCAAAAATCATCAGACAAAGCAATGCAAGATCTTGCTACGGGTAAAACTGATAACGTGGCAGATGTTATGATCGCGGCGGAAAAAGCGGATATCGCTTTGAAAGTCATGGTTCAAGTGAGAAATAAAATCATCGATGCATATCAAGAAGTTATGAAGATGCAGGTTTAAGGCCGATAGGCCAAGGCGTTGGAAGCCGAAGCGCCCGTTGGCGCGCAGGCTGGAGCAGTGGTTAGGTAGCGCGCAGGATGTGCGTGAAAAAGAAGAGTTGAGTTACGGAGGAATACTTGAACAAGATTTTTGGTGGATTGGTCATTCAGTTTCGCGAGTTCTTTAAGAACTTAGGCCCAACTAAAAGACTTTCTGTCATTGCAGTGACCGTGATTGCGGTTTTTGCGTTGATGACGATGCTTTTCATGGCATCAGGCAAAGACTATGTTCCTCTTTTCACTAACATCCCATCTGAGCAAGTGTCGTCCATGGTGGCAAAGTTGAATGAAAAAAACATTCCTTTCCAATTGCGTGACGAAGGTAAAACAATCGCTATTCCAAAAGAACTTTTACACTCTACGCAAATGACGTTGATGTCTGAAATCGGTTCCCCAAAGATGGGCTCTATCGGTCTAGAGATTTTTGATAAGCAAGATTTTGGGATGAATTCTTACGCGCAAAAAATCAACTATCAACGGGCCCTTCAAGGCGAGTTGATGAGAGCCATCAACACCCTGACAGCCGTCAAACAATCTAAAGTAATCTTAGCTCTTCCTAATAAAAAGACTTTTCTTGAAGAAGGCAGCCAAGCTTCCGCATCGGTTGTCGTGGAACTTCGTCAAGGTAAAGAATTAGCTCCCGAACAAATTCGCGGGATTCGTTATCTTGTCGCCAATGCCGTTGAGGGTTTAGATGCAGATAAAGTCGCGGTTTTGGATGAACGTGGTAAAGTTTTAACTCGGACGTCTGATGGGACGACCGGTGGATCTAACGAATTGTTAGATCTGAAAGCAAAAATTGAAAATGATCTTAAAGACCGTGTTGAAGATATCCTTACAAAAGTGGTAGGACACGCGAAAGTAGTCGCGAAAGTAGACGCGACATTGAATCACCGGGTGATTTCTTCTGTTGAGGAATCTGTGGATCCCGACAAAACGGCGATTCGTTCACAACAATCCGAAGAAGAATCTTTGGATGGTTCCCGCGTGAATCCATCTGGTGTTCCGGGGTCTCGTTCGAATTTGCCAGGTGCCGAAGATCAAGGCACGGTGGGATTTAAACAAGATGTCAAAAAAGAACTTAAAACCATTAACTTCGAAGTTTCTAAGGCGACCCGCAATATCCGTGAAGCGGCGGGAGCATTAGAGCGTGTAAGTGTGGCGGTTGTCGTTGACGGTATTACAGCCACAACTACAAAAGAAGACGGTACAACTGAAACTAAATGGACGGCTCGTTCACCCGAAGAACTTAAAAAATACGAAGACCTGATCAAAAATGCGATTGGCTTTAACCAAGCTCGTGGTGACAGTGTTCGTATTGAAAATATTCAGTTCCAACCAGAGGACTTTTCAGAATCTGAAAAAATCCTAACGACTTTAGAGCGTAAAAAACTGATCCATGCTTTATTCAAATGGGCTTTGTTAGGATTCAGCTTGGCCTTGTTCTTCTTCATCGTCGTGCGTCCCTTCATGCAGTGGATCACGGACAGCTTCCAAGATTCCGTAGAGGAAATGTTGCCAAGAACTATCGAAGAACTTGAAGAGCTGCAATCGGTTGATAACACGCTTCCAGGTATGTCGACGGCGTTACCGGTATTGCAAGAATCTATTGATCCAGAAAAAGCGGAAAGCGAACTTCTTAAAGATCGTATCATGGCCAGCATGGGTCGTGACGAAGAAAAGGCCGCCAATGCCTTTGGCATGTGGCTGGTAAGGAAGGATACGTAATGAAACTTCATAAATCGGATAATATCGAATACGAACATTTGAAGGGCTTTGATAAAGCCGCGATCCTGATTAATTATCTTGGCCGTGATGCGGTGAAAGTTTTATTGCGCCGTATGGATGACGCAGACATTCGAAAACTTATCAACCAAATGAGCAAATTGCGTGTCGTTCCGGTTCACGTGACTAAACGTGTCCTAGAAGAGTTCTATGAAATGATATCAGAGACTGAAGATTATATTTTCTCTGAAAGTATCTCCGCTAAGGACACGATCGTGGATGCTCTGGGAGAAGAGCGCGCCCGTGGTATCCTGGGCGGTTTGAATATCAATGCCGGTGGATCTCGCTCGTTAGAATCCTTAGAGATGGTGGATGCGAAGTCGTTAGCGACCTTCTTAGTGAATGAACATCCACAAACCGTTGCCGTTATCTTGGCGCACTTAGAGCCAGAGAAAAAAGGTGAGGTCCTTAAACGTCTTCCTGAAGCCTTGCAAGCCGAAGTGGTTCTGCGTATGGCGAACTTAGAACACGTCGATCCAGAGCTTATCGCGGAAATCGATCGCGTTTTGAAAAATCAATTATCAAATACAGCTACGGTCGAACAAGCAGCACTGGGCGGGGTTCAGCCTGTCGCCGAAATGCTCAACGTTATGGACAAAAACACGGAAACGGCGATCATGTCGCGCTTGGAAGAAAAAGATCCTCTTCTTGCCGAAGAGATCCGCAAGCTTATGTTCGTCTTCGACGATATCGCGAAAATCGACGACCGTGGTATTCAAGCTCTTCTCAAAGAGGTTCCGAACGAAAAACTTCTTTTGGCCCTCAAAACAGCCAGCGAAGATATTCGCAACAAGATCCTCAAAAATATCTCCGCCCGTGCGGCCGAGATGTTGCGCGAAGACTTGGCGAATATGGGACCTTCTCGTTTGTCCGACGTCGAAGGAGCTCAACAAGAGATCGTCAATGTGGCTCGTCGCTTAGAAGCCGAAGGAAAAATCTTAATCGCTCGTGGTGGTTCAGAAGATGCAATGGTCTAATAAAGGCGGCTCTGCCGGTCAATCTCCAAAAATCAAGGCCGTCCTTCCTAAGGATGTGGCGGATAAAACTGTTTTGGAATTTGTGCCAGCTCGATTTGACTTGGGCACCCCTAAGCAAGCTTTGCAATACTTAGCAGAAAAAACCAAGGGTTCTGATTTCCGCATGAATGATGCGGTTCGAGTGCAAACAGGCATCGATCAAGTAGAGCAAAATACCGAAGAAGAAAAAGTCGAAGAAGCGGCTCTTGAAAAATTAAAAGAGATTCAAGAGGGTGCCTATGAAGAAGCTTATAAACTGGGTCTGGAAGAAGGCCGTAAAGAGGCTTTCGACAAGGTTTCGGCACAAATCGCGGAAAGCATGCAAAGCATGGATACTCTTCTAAACGGTATCAAAGATATTAAATCTGAAATGGCGACCTTTAACGAAGCGCATTTGATTAAACTTGTTTTTCAAATGGCCGCACGCTTAGCGAAAACGGAGCTCGAAGGCAATAATGAGGCCATGGTGAAGATCCTTAAAGATGCGGTGAGCTTGTCGCAAGACGAAGAAAATATCACTGTGCGAGTTTCCCAAAAGCAGTTTGAATTCCTCGAGGAGCTAAAAAAAGAATCCGGCCGTGAGTTTGAATTCATTAAGCGCATTCGTTTTGAGCCAAGTGCCGAGGTCAGTGATGGCGGCTGTATCGTAGAAACAAACTATGGCGAAGTCGATGCGCGTATTGAACAACGTGTAGAGCAGCTGTGGAGTGTTCTTTCTGAAAATATTCCTAAAGTTAAAGACAAGGCTGCAAGCTAATGAGCGATCTTTCCTTGAATTTGGAAAAGTATTCCGATGTCGTCAACTCTATCCATTTAACAAAGGATAGTGGCAAGGTGACGGAGGTCAACGGTATGTTGATTAAGGGATATCTTCCGGGTGCAAGTGTGGGCAGCATCGTTAAGATCAACCCTTCCGGCATGGAGAAATCTTTTTTGGCCGAAGTCGTGGGCTTTAAAGACAAACACGTCTTGATGATGGCCCTGAACGACATGCGTGGAGTTGCGTTAGGTTCTAAAATCACTCTGGATCGTCAAATCGCGACAGTCCGAGCGGGGGATGAGCTTTTGGGTCGCGTCGTTGATGGCTTAGGCCGTCCGTTGGATGCTAAAGGCGAAGTTGAAAATTTCCGCGAAATTCCTCTTTATAGCGAAGTTCGTAACCCCCTCATGCGTCGCCCGATTCGGGAACCCCTAGACCTTGGCATTAGAGCCATTAATGGTGCATTAACCGCAGGGCAAGGTCAGCGTGTCGCAATTATGGCAGGCTCGGGTGTGGGTAAGTCGGTCCTTTTGGGAATGATGGCCCGAAACACCAATGCCGATGTTAATGTGATCGCGATGATTGGTGAGCGTGGTCGTGAGGTCCGTGAGTTTATCGAACACGATTTGGGGCCTGAGGGTATGAAACGTTCAGTGGTCGTGTGTGTGACTTCCGATCAAAGTCCTTTGCTGCGAATGCGAGGCGCCTATGTGGCGACCGCTTTAGCCGAGTACTTTAGCTCGCAAGGTAAGAATGTTTTATTGATGATGGATTCAGTGACTCGTTTTGCCATGGCCCAAAGGGAGATCGGTCTGAGCACCGGGGAACCTCCTTCACAAAAAGGATACACGCCCAGTGTATTTGCGACCTTGCCAAAACTTTTAGAGCGCGCCGGATCTTTTGAAGGTGAAGGCAGTATCACAGGATTTTATACGACTCTGGTTGAAGGGGACGATATGAATGATCCCATCGGGGACTCGGTTCGTTCGATCGTTGATGGACATATCGTATTAAGTCGTGCCTTGGCGCAAAAGGGCCACTTCCCGGCCATTGATATCATGCAAAGCGCAAGTCGGGTGATGAGGGCCGTGACGTCGAGTGAACATGCTCGTTTAGCGCAAAAGCTGCGTGAAACATTGGCGGTTTATAAAGAGGCCGAAGATTTAATTAATATTGGTGCTTATAAACCGGGTTCCAACCCAAAAATTGATAAGGCCGTAAAGGTCATCGACGGGGTGAATGACTTCTTAAAGCAAAGAGTCGAGGATCCCACGACATTCACTCAGACCGTAAGAATGATGCAACAGATTCTGATGAATGCTTAATAAAGACAGGATGTCTTTAGATGAAATTTAAATTTCCACTGCAAAAAGTTTTAGAACATCGCAAGTTGACGGAAAATCTGAAGCAAAAGGATTTTCAGGAAGCCACGATGTATTTGAACCAAGAAAACGCTAAGCTTAATTCCATGATTCAACAAAAGACCATGGCCCATGAAAGTGCCGGCCAGCTTGTAAAACAAGGCGGTTCGCAAGGTCCAGCTCTGACCCAGGTTCATGAGTTCTTGAAAGGTCAGGAAGTCTTGATCGAAAAACAGAAGATGAAGGTCCAAGAAGCGGAAAAATTGGTCGAGTCGCGCCGAGAAATTTTGAAACAAGCCGCGCAGGAATATAAAATCATAGAAAAGATGCGCGAAAACCAATTCGAAGAATATCGTCAAAAACGCCTGCAAGACGATCAAAAAGAAATGGATGAACAAAGTATTTTGCGCTTTAAAGCGAAGGAATAAAAATACATGAAGAGCGGATACGATCAATTTTTCCAAAATGCACGCAAAGCAGCTGATCCTACATCTTCCCGCTCTAACGCTGTACGCTTTCAAAAAAAATCAAATGCGCCCAAATTAGATCTAGATCTTTCATCAGAAGAACTGGAACAGCAAATCCGTCGCCGTATGAAAATGAGCCAGCCCAAGAAAAGAAAAAAATCCGGCATTCCATGGAAAATCGTGGGTGTTTCATTCATGGGCTTGCTTATGGCCATCTATGGATTTCTTTATCATGAAGATGTTGAAAGCTTTGTAAAGCGCATTGAAATCACCATGGGCGGTGAAGCTTATGCCGCTGAACCGGCTAAACCCGCAGCTCCCGCCGCCTCCACGACAAAACCAGAAGAAGCTAAAGAAGCAAAGCCTGAAGCACCGGCGGCATTAACGGCTTCGGATTTAGATCACTTGCAAAAGCTCAATGATCGCAAAAAAGAACTCGATGCACGAGAAGAAGAGCTCAATCGTATGGAAGCAGAACTGCAAGTTCAAAAAGAAGAACTTGATAAACGCCTTAAGGATCTGGAAGGGATGCGCACCAAGATTTCCGGCATTTTAGAAGAACGTGTTAAAGTCGATTCTGAAAAAGTCGATACTTTAGTCCAAATGTATTCCAATATGAAAGCCCCGCAAGCGGCCAAAGTCTTTGAGACAATGGACGAGGATTTGGCAGTTGAAATACTTGGACGTATGAAAAAGAAGAATGCCGCTGATATTATGAATTTGTTGAAACCAGATAAAGCTCAAGTTCTTTCAGAGATGTTCGCTGGTTATAAGCGAGCCCCTGCAAGTGCGAAAACGGAAGCTGGTAAGTAGCGGAATAAATAATACTCCACGGAAGGAGGAATAATTTGTTAGCAAGCGTCGTTGGCCCGAAGGTGGCTGCGACCGATTTAAAGTCTCCATTGGATAAAAAGCCGATAGATAAAGACTTTAAAGGAAATGGATCCGAGCCCTCATTCGGAAAAGCGTTGGATGACAAGATGTCGACCAAGCAGCAACAACCGAAAGAGGTGAAAGAAAAACCGGAACCAGAGGTCGTAAGGGCAGAAACTAAGCCCACCAAGAAAACGACGGGAAGACAGCAGGCAATACAAGATTTCATGGACTCATTCGAGAGTGAATTCGAAATCCCTCCTACACGACTTGTAGAGGCGATGGCCCAGCTGAAAGATTCCCAACTAAAGATGGCTCCAGAGGATACGGCCGAAGCCGTAATCTCTCAATTGGATTTGCCTGCCGAAGATGCTGAGAAAGCTCAAGCGATGTACGCATCGCTTTTGGCTCAGCTCAATCAAATGCCTCAAGCTCCTAAAGAGCCTAGCATGATGGTTGGTGCGGGATTAACGAACCAGGGAATGCAAGAGCGTATCGCGTCGGCGCAAGGCCGCCAGGATATGCTTATGAAGTCCGTGGATCAGCTTAATTCTAAATTCTGGGCAAATCCTAAAGTGGCTCCGGCAGATCCGTCAATGACTCCAGGTCTACAAAACTTGACGGACACGGCAATGCAAACTGGCATGGAGAATCTCGAAGTCGACGAGTCTTCGTTTGCCAAGAACGCGATGGCACCGCAAGATTTGCCTCAAGTTCCGCAAGATTCTTTGCTTGATAAACTTCCGCCGCATTTGCGTGGGCAGATGAAAGAGGCGATGTCTCCTGCTTTGTTAGCGGCGTTAGCGGCAAAACACGCAGAAACTGCCCAAGCCCAGAATGGGGAAGCCACTCAAGGTGAAGAGCCGGTCTTGATCGACGAATTCCAGCAAGCCGCGCAGGCGCCTAAAGCTGAAGCTCCCGTGATGGGCGCGTCGGTGGTTGCAACTCAGGCAAAAAACCAGGCGGGAGCTGAGCAGTTTAATTCATCAGGACAAGACTCTTCATTCATGCAGCAAAACCCTCAAAGCAAGGTCGCGCAAAAAGCCGTCAGTGCGGCGAGTGAAGCTGCGGGAGAAGTTTTAAAGAAAGCGGACTTTAAGCAAAGTCTTTCGGGCTTAGAGGGGGTTCACGGAGCACCAATTAAGGGTGAAACCTTAAAAGCAGACATGGGCATGCCGATGGCAGCACCTGTCGCTCCAGGACAGACGCCAACACCGGCAGAAAACGAAGCCGCCGTGAAGCAAGTCATGAATCAAGCTCAATACCTTATCAAACAAGGTGGCGGCGAGATGAAAGTGCAGATGACTCCTGAGGGGATGGGAACCATTCACCTGAAAGTCATGCTTCAGGACGGTAAAGTGAACATGCAAATGTCGGCGGATACTCAAGAAGCGAAAAAGACGATTGAGTCTAGTCTAGCTGAACTGAAAACCAGTCTTGCTGCTCACAAACTGTCGATGGAAAATGTTAAGGTAGATGTTGTGAACTCAGCATCGACGGATACGGCGACTCAAAACCAAACCAATATGAACGGACAGAATCGAGATCAAGCTCGTCAATTCTGGAACCAGTTTAACGAAAACTTTGGCAACTCCGGACGCAGAGAATCTTGGTCCGACGTTTCAGGTTTACGTGGGTATGGAAAAAAGCAGCGTGATCCACTTCAACCCATCGAAACGGCAAGCCGTCCGGCGAACCGCGAAGTTGAAGGCAAAGGCAGTGGCTTGAATTTAGTGGCTTAACCGCCACGAGGGCAGTGTGTAGCGGCAGAGCCGCGGAACTGGAGCAATAATGACGATGGTAAACGCAAAACTTGGAGTGAACGCTTTCGGAGCGACGCAAACAAAGCCCGAAAATTTGGGAGCGTCGAATGTAAGTGCTCATGACAAGGATAAAGTCGGCGGCGAAAACGTCGGCGAGGTGTTGAATAAAATCGTGGATGCCAATTGGACGGATCCGTCGAAAAAAGTTCGCACGGCCGGTAATCCAAGTTTGGATAAAGATGCTTTCTTTAAGCTGATGCTAACGCAAATGAAAAATCAAGATCCGACGAATCCGTTAAAGTCGCATGAGATGGCCGCCCAGCTGGCGAACTTCTCATCACTAGAGCAAATGCAGAACATGAACAAAACATTGGAAGAGCTAAAGAATGCCCAGAAGCCTTCAGAAAACTTCCAAGCTTTGAACTTGATCGGTAAAGCAGTTGCCGGAGATTCATCCAAAGTCGTTCGCGGCGTGAATGACAAAGATCACGATTTCAAATTTAATTTGCCAATGGCCGCAGCGGAAGTAACGGTGAAAGTTCGCGATGCGGAAGGAAATGTTGTTCGTACTTACAATCTAAAAAACCTGAAAGAGGGAGCTAACAAACTCACTTGGAATGGTGAAGATGAAAAAGCGATGAAGTCGCCTCAAGGTGAATATCAATTCATGGCCGAAGCTAAGATGGCTGATGGCAGAAAGATGGGCATCAAGACAGATTTCGAAGGCATGATCACAGGTGTAAGTTATTCATCTGACGGCCCGGTTCTTCACGTAGGTAATCAAGCGATTCGCTTTACTGACGTGAAAAAGATCACGGACCCAAGTCTTATGAAGAACGACCAGAAAACAAATGATGTCACAAACCTAGACTTGAAAGAAAATGATGCCATGGGACAAACTAAGAAAGAGGCAAGTGTTGAGTCGCAAAAGACTACACCTTCTGCAGCTTCTACAGCAAAATCTAATCTGATGAACTCGGTAGGATTATCGAGAGACATGATGGAGAAGATCGCTAAGGAGACTTCGCAGTAATGGTAGACTTAAAGAAGATACAAACATTTGATCAACTTGTTCCGCAACCAGGTAAAGGGATTAAACAACCTGACTTGGGTAAGGGACCTTCCTTCAAGGAAACACTCGATGGTGTTGGTGGTTTAAAGCCGCAAAACAACATCGGCCAAGTGAGCCCTCAAGGTTTAGCGAAAGCGGCTGAAGGAGTGAAGTTTTCGAATCACGCGATTGAGCGGATGAGAACTCGGGGAATCAGTTATTCTCCAGAGGATATCACCAAGCTGACCGACGCGATTTCGAGAGCAGACGCGAAGGGCTCGAAGAATTCATTAGTGTTAATGAATGACTCAGCACTGATCGTCAGCGTGAAGAACAACACGGTGGTTACGGTGATGGACAAGAATGCGCTTAAAGAAAACGTATTCACGAACATCGACAGCACAGTGGTGATCTAGTTAACAGAGTGGTAGGGCTTAGTTAATTAGCGGATTTAAAAATTAAATAATTTGGGCCGGTCCTCGTAGAGGAGGCCCTCCAAACGACGGATTCCGATTGAAGACGTCAACGACATGGAGGTCAGAATGGGTATTCTTTCATCACTATATACGGGTGTTTCCGGTATGACAGCACAAGGCGAGGCCTTGGGGGTTATCGGGGATAATATCGCGAATGCGAACACCATCGGTTTCAAAGCCAGCCGTGCAGAATTCCAAGACATCATTTCTAAAAACTTAAAAGGCATCCTTGGTGGTAACCAAATTGGTCGCGGTGTTAAGATCGGTGCCGTAAATCCAATCCTGACTCAAGGTAACGTGGATGCGACTGAAAAAGTAACAGACTTAGCTATCTCTGGTGATGGTTACTTCAAAGTTAAAGGTTCTGACGGCGAATCATACACTCGTGACGGTTCTTTCCACTTTGACCGTGAAGGTTACTTGGTAACAAACGACAATCAAAAAGTACAAGGCTTCGGTGCGGATGAAAAAGGAAATATCGTTAATAAAATGACCGATATTAAATTCCCTCGCGCATTGATCCCAGCGAAAGCCACTAAAGAATTGAAATTAGATCTGAACTTAGACTCGCGCATGGAAGCGACTAAGAAATTCGATATCAAAGATCCATATTCGACTTCTCACTACTCTACAGGGGTTGAGATGTACGATTCTCAAGGTAACAAACACTTGGTCAGCTTCTTCTTCAATAAGACGGCAGACCGCGAGTGGGAATTCAAAGGCCTTGTTGACGGTAAAGAAATGACTGGCGGCGAAGAAGGCATGATGTCTCAAGCGTGTGCGGGTAAATTGAAATTTACAGTTGATGGTAAATTGGAATCTCAAGAGTTGTCTGAAAGTAACTTCAACTTCAAAGGCGGCGCTCTTCAAGGTCAACAAGTTAAAATCAACTTCGGTGATGCGATTGCTGAGGGTGGTAAAGGTTTGGATGGTACTAAACAGTACGGTAAGAACTCAGACCTTATCTCTTGGAATCAAGATGGTGCGGCGGCTGGTACGATCACGGGTTTGTCATTCAATGACGACGGTATCTTAACGGCAGTTTACTCAAACGGACAAGCGGCGGATTTGGCACAAATTGCTCTTGCGAAGTTCGAAAATCCGGAAGCGATGTTCAAAGTCGGTAACAACCGTTTGAAAGAATCTCGTGATTCTGGTGCGGCTTCAATGGGTGGTCCAGGTGCTGCTGGTCGCGGTAAACTTTTCGCGAAATCTTTAGAGCGTTCAACGGTCGACCTTGCGACGGAGTTCGTAAATATGATCCAAAATCAACGTGGCTTCCAAGCCAATGCGAAGACAATCACGACGACAGATGAACTTTTAAACGAGGTTATCCAACTTAAACGATAATCTTCTCTTTAAGCTAAACTAAACCATGTCGAAACAGGCTCCTTGACCCGGGGGCCTGTTTTTTTGCACCGGGTCGACTATTAGAACTTCCTCATGTTTGATTCGATTAAATGTATGTAATTTGCGGCAAAATCAGGCCCGTCTTCAAATTTGCGCCTTTTGTTTAGAAACAAACCTGGTATATGCTGACGTTCGCGTAATACAGATAACGAATTAGTAAGCTACGTTACAGAGGATGATGTTATGAGATGCTTAGTAGTTGAAGACGATAACGAAATCGCAACAATCGTAAAACAGGGCCTTGGCGAATTAGAAGGCGAAGTTGAAGTTGAGTCGAATGGTCGACGCGCTTATGAGCGTGCTTTGACAAACAATTACGACATCATCGTATTGGATTTGATGCTTCCAGAGATGGATGGTTACACATTTGCAAAATCTCTTCGCGAAAAAGAAGTTCAGACGCCAATCCTTATCTTGAGTGCATTGCGCGAACTGGATGACCGTCTTAAAGGTCTCAGCATGGGCGGTGATGATTATTTGACTAAACCATTTGCGATGGCAGAGCTTCAAATCCGGGTCAAAAATCTATTAAAGCGCGCGCAAAAAACTTCAGAAGTGACTCAATTGGTATTCCAAGATTTGAAGCTAAACCGCTTGAACCGTGACGTTGTTCGTGCGGGCCGCAAATTGGACCTGCAAGAGCGGGAGTTTGTGTTGCTGGATTTATTCATGAGCAATCCGAATAAAATCATCGGTAAGCAGACCATTCTTAAAGAAGTTTGGAATTACGACTTCGATCCGCAAACAAATGTGGTCGACGTTCTTGTCTGCCGTTTGCGCAATAAATTGGAAAAAGATTTCCCTACACGCCTAATCTATACAGTCAGAGGCGTAGGCTATGTTCTTAAGTCGTCTTAAGCCGACGCTCTTTCGAATCAGCACCAAATTAACGCTCGCGTATTCTTTGGTGCTGATTTTAGGTTGTACCGTCATTTTCAGTTACCTTTACATTCAAATCCGCCAAGGCTTCATTAAGCAAGAGCAGGCGGCTTTAAGCACGAAGCTTGAAGAAATCATGCCGCTGCTTCAAACCCATGGTTTGGAAAAGTTTGAAGCAACCTATGGTAGTTCTCTTCAGTTTTTACAAGATTCTGGCGTTTTATTAATGGTGGTTTCGCCTCGCGCGGATACCTTGGCCATTCATGAACCGCAGGTGCCTTTAAGAGTCGATTTAGAAAACTTAAAAATGGAATCCATCAATCAAAAAGAGCAGCACTTTGACTTTGTCACTGAAAAATCGGCGGATTTTGAATCTTTGATTGTGGCCGGGATGACGTTGCCTGACGAAACTCGTTTGGTATTGGCGCGCAATATGGATAACTTTTCAGAGCCTTTAAATAATATCCGCGAGATGTTTTGGTGGATGTTGTTACCGGTGGCTTTGATCGGTTTTGTCGGGGGGCTGTTTCTTTCAAGCCGCACATTGATTCCAGTTCGTGAGTTGATCGTGTCGATGAAAAAAATTGAAAGCGGATCGTTATCCACGCGTGTTCCCGTGACCGGAAATGATGACGAGTTGGAAGAGCTTAAGGTTCTTTGCAATCGCATGTTGGATAAAATTGAAAGTCTGGTCAACGGACTTAAAGAAGCTTTTGATCATTTGGCTCATGATATTCGCACTCCGGTGACACGTTTACGGGGGCGTGCGGAACTGGCATTGATGGCCGAGGGAGATGTCGAGTCTTACCGCGAAGCTCTGCAAAGCTGTTATGAAAACTCGGATAAAATTCTTAGTTTCTTACAAGTTCTCACCGATATTACCGAGGCGGAGAACCGCAGTCGTAAGCTCAAGCTTGAAAAGAAATACATCAGTGATTTAGTTCGCGAAATCATGGATCTTTATGAGATGGCTTTTGAAGAAAAAAACACCAAGGTCACCTTGAAACTTGATTCCAATGATTGGGCGATGGTCGATGCCCGCCTTATCAGTCGGGTGATTGCCAATCTTTTAGACAACGCTCACAAATACACTCCGGACGGGGGTGAAGTGACGATTCAGACAATCAACCAAACTGAAAATGTCATCTTGCGAGTGACTGATACCGGCCCGGGCATTGCGGGTGAAGAGCACTCAATGATCTGGCAAAAGCTTTATCGCAGCGATAAAAGCCGTTCGGAATATGGCATGGGCTTAGGCCTCACGTTTGTCAAAGCGGTGGTGGAAGCCCACGATGGCAAGGTGTCTGTGCGCAGTCCGGTCAAAGATGGCAAAGGGACAGAGTTCGAAGTTCTTTTGCAAAAGATGTCTTAAAAAAAGCCCCGATAAAATCGGGGCTTAAACGGATGGGACAACGATCGTTTGCGTCGAGTTCAACGTTGTCAGGTTTCCTAAAACTATTTATTAGCTGCTTGTTTTTCTTTGACACATTTTTTGATGTCAGCTTTAGCCACACCTTCTTGACGGCATTGTTTCGCCAATTTTTTGTATTGGGATTTACCACCACCAGCAAAAGTAAGTGGGCTGACAAGAAGAACAGCTGAAAGAACCATAACTGATAAACGCATGAGATACTCCTTTTTATGATCACATGTCGATTCTCATGTTAGGCACTGGGCCCTGTTCTCTCAATGGACGAAAATAAAAATTCTTTTAACTATGTCTTTTCCGAGATGATTTTTTGCGATCCGGACTTATTTGTGCCATCTTTATACGCAAGATGAATTTGCTGATCGTAGACGATGAACCAGAAATTTTGAAACAGATGATCATTCTGACGGAGGGAAATGGCCACACGGTCAAGTCCGCGACTTCGCTTGAGTCTTTACAGCAGTTTGTAAAGACGAAAGCTTTCTATCCTCATGTTATCATTTTAGATCGCATCTTAAATGGATCAGATTCGTTATCCCAGGTGGCTCATCTTAAAACAGTGTTTGCGGATTCTAGACTTTTGATTGTTTCCGCGATTGATACGGCTTTTGAAAAAGCCAAAGCCCTGGATGCAGGAGCCGATGACTATATCGCCAAACCTTTTTCGGCCGTGGAATTGATTGCGCGTATAAATGCCTTGGTTCGACGAAAAAAACTTTATGGTGAAGGTGCGCAGCTGCAGATCGCCAACGTAATCTTGGACAAAGAGGATCGTTCCGTGAAGGTGGATGGCAGCGTGGACGTTTCTTTATCGCAAAAAGAATTTCAAGTCCTGATGATGTTCGCGTCCAATCCGGGAAAGATTTTTCCGAAGGACTTAATTTTAGAACAAATTTGGCAATCTTCTAATGAGGTCGAATCTAAGGTGGTTGAGGCCACCATCAATAATCTTCGTCGTAAGCTTGAAGGTCACAAGGCGCAGATCAATATTAAAAACATGCGCAACGTGGGGTACTGGCTTGAGACGTAAGTTCTTTTTTATCTCTCTGCTGGTATTATTAGTGACGGCCTTTTCCGTGGCGGGAATTTTACTGACCTATTTCCGCACAGAGCGGTTGGCCTTTTTAGACGATCAAATTCGCCAGTCGGCGACCTCCATCGTGGAATCGAAGCTTTCAGAGCTCAAAACCTATGATGACGATGAAGCCGACGAAATGATTTCTGAAGAGCTCGGGCCCAATCGACTGGGAAAATTCTTTGTTGTGCGCCGAGCGGGGGAAATTCTTTTTTCGACGGAAAACGTGACTCTTTTAGAAACTCAGATTCCGCAAGATCCGCAATGGGTGACGGTGCAAACAGAAGATCACTTTATTCGCGCCTTGAATTTAAAGCTTCCACGCTTTCAGAACCGTACTTTGCAGGTGGGCGCGATTGTCGATAAAAGTTTTATCTCGCTAACTTTCGTGAATAATCGCACGGTGGTCGCGATTTTTGTTATTCTTTTTGTGATCTTGATATTCACCTGGTTTTTATCGGCCTATCTTTTTTCGCCGATTCGAAATCTTTCGCGATATTTAAATTTAGCGACCAAAGCCTTAGAAGATAACTCCGAAGTTCCCGTGCCTCCGGAAAGGCTTAAAAAAGAAGGCCGCTTTTTTGGTCGCAACGAAAAAGATGAATTTCGTCAACTGGTCCGCGTTTTGGCAGAGATGGTTGATAAGATCAACATCAGTCGAAAGTTTATGAAATCTTGGACTTTCCAAATGGCCCACGAACTCAAGACTCCGTTGACAATCGTGAACCGTGACTTTGAAGTGATCTCTGAAAAGTACGGTGTAGAAACAAGATCAGTGCAAGAGGTTCAAGCGAACATTGATAAGATCTCGCTGACAGTTTCGAGTTTTTTAGATTGGGCCGAACTGACAAGCCAAAAAATTCCGGGCAATTTGTATGTTGTTAATGTTGAAGAAGTCCTGTCTCCTATTTTAAATAATCTACAAAAAATTTACGGACCGCGGATCAAGGTGAATCAAGCTCAAAGCTTTCAAGTGCTGTCCAACCCTTTGCATCTGGATCAATTATTAACGAACACTCTTAGTAATGCCTTAAAATATTCCGAAGGAGACGTCGAAGTTTCTTTTGCCGATAGTATTTTGACGATTAGGGATCATGGTGAAGGAATTCCACCAGAGGTTTTAACTCGCATCGGATCACCGTTTAACAAAAGTACGCAAAAGAAAAAGGGAATTGGTCTGGGGCTAGCCTGGATTAAGACGATCTGCGATCTGTATGGTTGGCAATATGAATTCAAAAACTCTGAAGGGACGGAGTTTAAAGTCCAATTCCCTCCAGTGATTGCGGAAGCTTCGACTTAGAATCCTAATTTAACTCGCTCTAAAGCCGTCGGAACATTTTTGTAACGTCCGCCATTTTCACCCGGATATTCCGGGGCCATCAAATAACAAGTATAGAAATATTTCTGATCCATGCTGCCACGACCTGACGGATGACCTTTGTAAGGAAAGCGATGACGCAAATAAGTGGGGTCTTCGGCAACTTTGCCGTTTACAAGATCAAAGGTCCAAAATGCAGATCCACCATAGCTGACAATCAATCCATGGGGTGAAGACCAAACCGAAGTTACGCCGGGATCTAAAATCGATCCCTGAGAGATAATTTTATTTGTTTCTAAATCAAGAGTGATAATGCCACGGAACGGAGGCGGCGCCGGAGGTCTGACCAAAGAAAAATTATCCATCACAATATACGCATAGCGACCCTCGACGCTTACATCCATTGCCATAGACTCTAAAGGCATTTGTTCTCGCAAAAGACGGAATTGATTCACCAGACGTTTTTTAGTCAGATCATAAATCGAAATACCCAAACGACCGTGGGCGATGATCATTTTATCCTGATACTGGGCCCATCCTTGCGCGTGCTCCATGTAAGCTTTGGGGTGACCTAGGGCATAAGTTTCAGCTTCGCTGACCTTTTTTTGTTCAGTGGTGTTCCATTCCTCCACGGTAGAGGAAGTCAGAACAAAAGTGTGCCCGCCATGGGTCACAAGTCCCAGTGGCGAACCGGTGGTTGGTAAAACTATTTCTTTATCTTCAGACAAAGAAAGAATTTTTAAGGAGCCCGTGACCCCGCCAAAACCCATATACAGATTATTCTCATCAAAATCGACAAAGCTGCCGCATTTTTTTTGCGATTCAAGTTTCGCACGAATGATTTCTGAATCTTGAGCGAAAGCCGTGCTGGTCGCGGCTACCAGGGAAACTAATAAAAAGAAAAACTTCATAAGGACTCCTCCGCCCAGAAGTTTCGGCAATGGGAGGGGAGTTGTCACCGCAACAATGTGTTGCTGCGGTATCGCGACAGGATTTTAAAGGGGTTTATCTTGAAAACCAATACGCCCCACCATTGGAAGCTTTAAAGCCGGTCGGAAAAAGTCGACGCCTAAGCTCATACCCAGGATATTGACTTCTATGCCGTCACCTAATCCGAGCGTAAAGCCCAAAAGACCAAAGACAGAAAATTGAAAGCCCGTGCGTGTTTCCGAAACGCCGAATAAAGAGCCTTTATTGATCCAATCTTTCCCGACGGCATTGGCCGGCAGTTCTACTCCAATCTCTGGGGTGCGGCGAATGATATAAGACACAAAACTGTTCGAGTTTGGCCCCGGCCAGACACGGTAATCTTTTTGATAAGGATAGGACTTAGCCGCTTCCCGAATTTTTGGAATGGCACTTTCTGCGCCTGGGCCGCGCAAATCGCGCAACAATTCAGGCATCGCCCCAAACCATCTTCCGTCAGGAATAGATTCTTGCACCACCACGACATCAAGACCGCGGCGGGCCCGGTAGCCGATCACCTGAAAAGTTTCATAAAAATCCGCATCTTTTTCTTTGATCGCAATCCAAGTATGAACACCAAAGTGGCCCTTCCAGCCCACCGTGCGCGCGGCATAAATTTGCACCACCGCACGTTTTTCATCTTGGGGTGAGGGAGCAATACCCGCACTGCTGCGATCAGCCGTGCGCCAGTCTTGAGCTTGAGCAAAATTTCCGAAAAGGGCGAGCAGAAGAGTGCTTAAGAATTTCATATTCCCAGATAACTTTTGCGAACTTCGTCGTTGTTTAAAAGATTTTGTGCAGAGTCTTGCATTACCACGCGGCCTGTTTCTAAGACATATGCGCGGTGAGAGATCTTTAAAGCCATGCGGGCATTTTGTTCCACCAAAAGAACGGTCATACCTTCTTGGTTTAATTTTTTCACAATCTCAAAAATCTGCGCGACAATCAGGGGAGCTAAACCCAAAGAAGGCTCATCTAAAAGTAAAAGCTCTGGACGAGACATCAAAGCACGACTGATGGCAAGCATTTGTTGTTCGCCTCCAGAAAGTGTTCCGGCCATTTGCCACACGCGCTCTTTAAGGCGCGGGAAAAGTCCAAAGCACATTTCTAAGTCGTCTTTAATCTGGGCTTTGTCTTGACGATGATAGGCGCCCATTTCGAGATTTTCTAAAACACTCATTTGCGGAAATACGCCGCGTCCTTCGGGGGATTGGGCAATCCCTAAGGTCACTCGTTTATAAGAAGGTACGATCAGCAAATCGTTGCCACGAAAAGAAATCTTCCCGCGGCAAGGAACCAGCCCCGACAAGGCTCTTAAGGTCGTGCTTTTCCCCGCGCCATTAGCACCAATCAAAGAAACCACTTCGCCTTTTTCCACGTTAAAGCTCACACCTTTTAAAGCGTGAATGGCTCCGTAAAAAACTTCTAAGTTTTCAACTTGCAATAAACTCATGGAGCTTCCTCCACACCCAAATAAGCTTCGATCACTTTTTGCGATGCTTGAATTTTTTCGGCCGCGCCTTCTTCGATTTTTACCCCGTGATCAAGAACAATGATGTTTTCACAGATTCCCATGACCAGCTTCATATCATGCTCGATCAATAAGACAGTTAATTTAAAGTTCTCCCGGATATGGGCGATCGTGTCCATGAGGTGATGAGTTTCGGAATGGTTCATACCGGCCGCGGGCTCATCTAATAATATAATTTTAGGATTAGTGGCTAATGCTCGCACGATTTCAAGCTTGCGCTGTTCTCCGTAAGGTAGGGCTGAAGCTGATTCATGCGCCTTATGATCTAAATGAAAGATCTTTAAAAGATCCATCGCTTTGTCGCGCAAATCCATTTCTGCTTGATGATATTTCTTAGTCTGTAAAAGCACGTCGACGAGGCTGTAATGCATATGCTGATGACCGGCGATCAATACATTGTCCAAAACCGAAAGACCTTTAAACAGGCGAATATTCTGAAAGGTGCGGGTCATGCCTCGATGAGAAATCTCGTAAGGCTTTACACCCTTTAAAGATTTACCACATAAAAAAACTTCACCTCTGGTAGGTTGATAAACCCCGGTCAGCATATTAAAGACGGTGGTTTTGCCGGCCCCATTCGGGCCGATAAGACCAACTAACTGACCTTTATTGATTTTAAATTCCAAATTATCAACAGCCTTAAGGCCGCCGAACTGCATGGTGATTCCACGAGCCTCAAGAAGAGCGTCGGACATATTTCCTCCACAAATCTGTGATTTCGCTTTCACCAAAAATACCTTTAGGTCTTAAGATCATCACTAAAATCAAAGCTAAAGAATAAATCACCATGCGCAGATCGACGCCGGTTAAGTCCTGTAATGGACGAAGAGCCTCCGGTAAAGCCGTGATTAAGATGGCCGCGACAATCGATCCTGTCATTGATCCCATGCCGCCCAAAACGACCATGATCACGGCATTTACACTTTGCAAGAAGGTGAATGACGACGGACTGATGAAATTAGTGAAGTGAGCATATAAGGCACCCGCCACGCCAGCAAAAAAACTCGACATCACAAAGGCACGCACTTTCATGCGCGTGGTGTTGATCCCCATGCTTTCTGCCGCGATTTCATCTTCACGCACGCTCAAAAAACCGCGGCCATAAGTGGAATGCATCACGCGCCAAATCGCAAAAAAGCAGATCAACAACCAAACGGAAGCGAAACTAAAAGAATAGATAAAAGAGCCAAAGCTTGGAATTCCCGAATAACCCCGAGGTCCCCCTAAGAAATCCATGTTTAATAAGGTCACGCGGATGATTTCACCAAATCCCAAAGTGACAATGGCCAGATAGTCACCTTTTAAACGCAATGAAGGTAAGCCCACCAAAAACCCCGCCACCGCCGCCATGAGCCCGGCACCGATCGCAAATAAAAAGAATTCTACAAATCTTAATGATTCCGGCATGAAGTTCCACTTTGTGCTGGCATAAGCAGTAAAGTAGGCGCCGATAGCCATAAATCCGGCATGGCCTAATGAAAATTGTCCGGTGTAACCATTGACCAGATTTAAACTCATCGCCAGTAAACAGTTCACGGCCGCAAATAGCACGATCAACTGAATGTATGAATTAAATCCGAAACTAAAAACAAAACCAACGGCGATCAGGGCAAGTAAACTTAAAAGTGGATTTTTAAAAGCCTTCATTAGACTTTCTCCACCGTGTATTTGCCCAAGATGCCAGCCGGACGGAAGATTAAGATCACAATCAATATCCCGAATGCGAAGGCATCGCGGTATGTACTAGAAATATAAGCGACCACCATTTCTTCAGACAGACCCATGATCAAGGCTCCTAAAACAGCGCCGCCTACATTGCCGATGCCTCCGAGGACAGCGGCGACAAAGGCCTTCATCCCAATCATCATGCCCATTAAGGGGTCGATCTTAGGATATTTCATTCCCACCAGAATACTGCCGATGGCCGCTAAGCAAGAACCGACGACGAAAGTAAAGGCGATGATTTTATCCGGGTTTACACCCATCAAGCTTGCCACAGAAGAATTCGCGCTGACGGCGCGCATGGCTTTACCTAACTTGGTTTTAAAAATTAAAAACTGCAAAGCCAGCATTGCCAGAACGCTGACGATAAGGACGGTGACATCAAAAGATTTAATTTCAATAGCGCCGATGCTAAACAAGACAAAATCATTCATAACTTCGGGGAAAACTTTGGGATCGGCACCAAAAACAACTTGGGCAGAGTATTGAAGAAACAAGCTCACCCCGATGGCCGTGATCAGAATATTTAATTTTGGAGCTTTACGTAAAGGACGATAAGCGAAGCGTTCAATGGTCAGTCCCAAAAGACTGCAAAAGAACATCGCCACCACTAACAATAGAATTAAAGTGAAAACACCGGGGCTGGTTTCAAGCCCCATGAGGCGTGCCGCATAGTAGGCGACAAAAGCGCCGATCATATAAACGTCGGCATGGGCGAAGTTGATCATTTTCAGGATTCCATACACCATGGTGTAACCAAGGGCGATCAGAGCGTAAATGGAGCCAAGACTGATGCCGTTGATTATATGTTGAATGAAATCCTGCATGCGTCGTGTACTTCCTTTATGGAGTGATCGTAGTCATGTACTTACGAGCATTACCGTCCACTTGAATAACCACGGCACTCTTCGTTGCATCGCGATTTTCGTTCAAAGTGATTTTTCCAGTAACGCCGCCGAAATCTTTAGTCTTAGCCAGTTCATCACGGATTGATTTAGATGACAAGTCTGCAGAACGTTCTAAAGCCGCGATCAAGATTTTTGCAGCATCATAACCTAAAGCTGCCAATGCATCTGGAGTCTCATTGTATTTCGCTTTGAATTTCTTTACGAACTCTGTCACCGCTGGATCTGTCGATTCCGTCGTGTAGTGATTTGAGTAATAGCTTCCGTTGATAGCTTGCTTACCGATTTCAAATAACTTTTCGCTGTCCCATCCGTCACCACCCATCAAAGGAGCTTTGATACCCAGCTGACGAGCTTGTTGGGCGATCAAGCCAACTTCGGTGTAATAGCCCGGAACGTAAATAGCCTCTGGGTTTTTAGAGCGAATTTGAGTCAACTGAGCTTTGAAATCAATATCACCGGCTTGATAGCTTAGATCTGCCACGATTTCGCCACCGGATTTTTTAAATTCAGTATTAAAAACATCTGCCAAGCCAACGCTGTAATCATTTTTGACGTCGCGTAAGATGGCGACTTTTTTAATCTTCAAGTTTTCTGTCGCAAACTTCGCCATCACGAAGCCTTGGAAAGGATCAATAAAGCAGACACGGAAAACATGATCACCGATTTTTGTCACATCGGGGTTTGTCGATGCAGGGGAGACAAAAGGAATTTTATGAGATTGCGCGATGGGAGCCGCTGCTTTTGAGCGTCCGCTGGCAACGCCACCGATGATGGCGACCACGTTGTTTTGCGTAATCAAACGAGTCACGGCCGCGGCCGCTTCTTCATTTTTTCCTTGGTCATCAAGAGTGATCAAAGAAAGTTTTTTTCCTTTGATACCCCCAGCATCATTCACTTCATCAAACGCCATACGTACGCCCTTGTTGGTGCTAAGACCAAAAGTCGCATCACTGCCGGTCAGAGAGTCGTATTCCCCGATAAGAATTTCGTTGGTTTTTTTTGTGCAGCCCGAAAGAAGCGGCAACACAACAAGAAGGCTAACAAGTAGACGTTTCATGGATCCTCATTTCTTATGCTTTGTCTAAAGATATCCCTTAGAATTCAAGCATCTAGAAATGAGGTCAAGTTAAAGCTGCTTCAGCTTCATGGCTTTCGCCGCTCCGCTCTGCCGGCCCGGCCGCTTAAGTAGCAAGAACTGACGCGAGCGATAGCAAATCCATTTGGGTTTTCTTTTCGTTCTTCGTGACTAAGTCCAAAGGAACTTGTACCAATCTTTCACCCTCAGTGCCGATCATGATATCACATTGACCATGCATAAGGGCGTCTACGGCGGCAGCGCCCATGCGACTGGCTAAAATACGATCTGCTGCGGTTGGAGATCCCCCGCGTTGTTGATGACCCAAGATGCAGACTTTGGCGTCCATTCCAGATTTTTTACGAATAGCATCGGCCAAGTCGTAAGCGCGACCTGGTTTTTGACCTTCGGCAGTGATCAAAATGCTGCTGGTTTTTCCGCGACGAATGGATTCTTTGATTCTCTCGATAGATTTATCTACGGAAGCCACATTTTCTGGCGTGAAAATTTCCTCCGCACCACCGGCAAGTCCGACGTAAGAAGCGATGAACCCTGAGTTGCGACCCATCACCTCCACGATGAAAAGACGATCGTGAGAAGCGGCGGTATCCCGAATGCGGTCGATGGCTTCCAACGCCGTGTTCACCGCGGTGTCAAATCCGATGGTTTTGTCGCTGCCAAAAATATCATTATCGATAGTTCCAGGAACACCGACGATAGGAATTTGGTGTTCTTCCCATAAAGCATGCGCTCCACGGAAAGATCCGTCTCCGCCAATACAAACTAAAGCATCAATGCCTAGGTTTTTTAAATTGGTAGCCGCCTTTGTGCGACCTTCGGGTTTCATCATTTCAGTCGAACGGGCGGTTTTTAAAATTGTACCTCCGCGCTGAATAATATTGGCCATATCGCGAAGTTGCAGAGGGTTCATTTCATTTTCTAGCATGCCCAGATACCCTGCGGTAATTCCGTACACTTCTAGATTTTGTGCGATACTGACGCGAACGACAGCGCGAATGGCCGCATTCATTCCGGGAGCGTCACCACCACTGGTGTAGACGCCGATTCTTTTGATTTTTTTAGAGAAACTTGCCATGGACCAAGGCTACTACGAGGAGCAGGCAAAGAAAAGGGCCAAAAAAAAACCCACGATTTGTATCGTGGGTTTTTTCGCTAAGTAGCAATTCTCTGTAAGGAGATTACTTAACCATAGCTTTGAATTCAGCGCCAGCGCGGAATTTCGGAGCCCATGCAGCTGGGATTTTGATCGCTTTACCAGTTTGTGGGTTGCGACCAGTGCGAGCTTTACGTTTAGCTTTAGTGAAAGTACCGAAGCCAACAAGTTTAACATCGTCACCTTTTTTAACTGCTTTTTTGATGTTTTCAACAGCGCAATCAAGGATGTTTTCAGCTTGAGCTTTAGAAACTTTAGTTTCAGTAGCGATTTTTTCGATTAGTTGAGCTTTGTTCATTTGAACTCCTCTTTTTTCGACACGTGTATGTGTCATTTCGTTGTAATAAAAAATCTTGATGATCGTTCTTCGTCATCCAATGACTTGCTCATGAAAATGCAAAATCACATGTTCGTCAATAGCAAAATATGAAAACGACTCTAGTGGCGGCTTTCGGAGTCATCCCAATCGTCATCATCAAGGCCAACACTTAAAGAATCACTTGAAGAAGGCGCGACCGGAATGCGGTAACTTTCATCAGCCCATGCACCCAGATCATTGGTTTTGCAGCGTTCAGAACAAAAAGGTCGAAAGGCGTTTTCAGAGGAGTAAACGGTGAGTTTCCCACATTTGGGACATTTGATTTCGCGGGGTTTGGAATTTTCTGTCATGGTCAGAGAATGGAGGAGAGTTTTTGGAAGGGCAAGAGGCGCAAGAAATTTCCTGCGCCTTGTTAAAATAGCTTAGAAGCGTTTCAATTTGCCGGTTGCAATCTTCGTTGCATGGCCGTTGTACGGGTACCAAAGCTCGTAGTTTAAATATCCGTCCGCCAAAGTGCCTTGGTGAACTTGGATTTGGATCAGACGTAAACCGCCACCATTCATGTAAGAACCGTAAGCGCGGATTTCAAAACCTTTGCTATTGTTGATCAAACTGAAAGTCGTATCAGATGAAAGAACTAGCGGATTGAAAATCATACCGCCACCATGAACACCGATACTGAGGTATCCCTGAAAGTAACTTGGAGCTGGGTATGCGGTGAAGCTTAAGAATGGACGCAAGTTTTGACCGATCTGTACAGCCAATTCAAAAGAGCCCGAAGTCCACGAGTCACATCGTGCAAGCCAAGCATCATAACCGTGAATAAGGCGATCACAAACCGCCATCGATTCTTTAAGGAAAGATTTGTAAGCATCGCGGTTTACGATTTGCATATCGCCTTGCTGTTGTTGAACACCCCAACCAGATTGTTGGAAACGACGATTGAAGTCGTAATATCTGACTGGTCCATTATTAGGTGTGACGATGCCGCTTCCATTTATAGGAATACATGCGTTTTGATTGGAATCAAAAACATGCGTGGCCGGACACGTCGGAATCATTGTCGTTCCGCCACCGCCGCCATCAGGACAAGCCGTCAATGCGAACGCTGAGTACAGCGCGATGAATGTTATGACCAGTTTTTTCATAAGACACCTCTTCAATAAGGGTCTATTTCAGGACTCGTGCCAAACAGAGGTGGTGTTCAAATAAAGTAAGGAAGAATTGGGGATTTAAAAATGTTTACATTTTTCATGGGGACCGCCGTTTTCCGTCACTTCATGGTATGTAGCTACTTAGCTTTGCTGGTATTTTTGGGGCGTCTCAAAATGAGAAAAACCCCTATGGAGATAATGAATACGCTGATCCAGCTCGAAACTGACAGGCCCCAATGAGGTCCGCGGAAGTCATCGCGAAAAGCCTCCATCATCAGTCGACCCAGGCCGTGCAAGATCATCCACAAATAGAAAATAAATCCCGGTCTTTTATTCTGCTTTTCTAATCCCAATAATATAAAGACCACACCGATTTCCCAAAGAGCGGAATAAGCTTGGGTGGGATGACGACCACTCACGGCCCATGGAAGTTCGCAGTATTTTCCATAACAACATCCTGCCAGCAAACAAGCTCCGCGTCCTATCGCGTAGGTAACAGCCAATACCGGAGCAAAAAGGTCTAAATAGGGCGGGATGTTTTCGCGATCTGTTTTGTACAAATAAAAAAGAGCAGCTGGGGCCGCCAATAAAACGCCACCGTAAAAGACGAATCCACCATTCCAAAATGCGAGCATTTGGACGGGGTCTTGGAAATAATAAGTAGGTTCTTCATAAAGAATGTGAAAAAGACGTCCGCCTAAGAACCCTGCGGCCATAATTATCAGACTAAGGTCGAGCACTTTCCGTTGATTGAAATCATTTTTGTCCGCGCGGCGAGTGATCCAAACGAGTGAAATACAAACGGCCAGGCTGATCACGAGGTAGTAAGTAGGCACGGACACATGTTCAGAGAGATTTATTGATGGATACAAGGTCTCCTCCCTCGATACCGACGATGGACTTAATTTTCTAGGATTCTGGTAATTATTCAACTGCATTCTAGTCAAGTCCGGCGATCTAACTACATAATGTTTGTATGAAGATGCATCCTGCGGAAATTGCCAAGGAAATTGGTAAATACTCATTCTTTACCTCGTTCAATAAGGACCTCTTGTTGCAAGTGGCCACAATGATTCACTGTGAATCTTTTCCTAAAGGATCGTGGCTTTTACAAGAAGGCAAAAAAAACACCGCACTGTATTTTCTGCGTTCAGGGAAGGTTGAAGTTTCGCTCGGTGGAGAAAAACTTATCGAGTTAGATCAAATGGGTGAGGTGTTCGGTGAAATGAGCGTCATCACTTCCAACCTGACTTCGACCTCGGTGAAGGCGATTGAAGACCTAGACTGTTTTGTCCTTCGTTCGGAAGATTTTGGTCATGTGCACCCAAAAGATAAAGATCATTTTCAAGCTCTGCTTTTTCAGATCTATTGCTTTATCTTGACTGAACGTTTGGTACGTACAAACGAAAAAGCTCGGCTCTTTGAAATTCTAAATCGTGAATTGCACGAAGCTCAGCATGCCATTGAAAAAAGTGGTGGGGGACGCGTTCTATTAGTAGAGCCGGATAAAAAACAGCAGCTTCCAATTCGTATGGCTTTGGGCGGGACCGGAGTTCACTTGGATATCGCCCAGGATTCGGCAACGGGATTTGCTTACCTGAAAGAACATAAATACGACATCGTTCTGGCCGAAGAAGCCTGTGTTGACGTTCTGAAGGAAGTCCAAGAGAACAATCTTTCACCGTTCGGGGTTTTGCTGACCAGTAAGAATGTACAAGGTAATATCTCGGTCTTAGAAAGCAATCGCTTCGTTAAAAATATCATTTCCCGCGAAGCGGACGATCGCAATGCCACCATCCGCTATGTTCTTACGGCTTTAAGTAAATTGTTAAATAACGACCTTTTCGGTGTTGAGAAATACCTTACCTGGGGAGTCGAAGTTCAAAGCCGTCCGGTGGTTAAATCCACTGAACGTGAAGCTTTGCGCGAAGACGTCTTTGCGTACTTTAAGAAAATGGGCGTTCGCAACTCTGTTTTAGATCGTGTGAACACCGTACTTGAAGAAATGCTGATGAATGCTATTTATGATGCGCCGGTGGATGGAAGTGGGAAGTCGATGTACAACCATCTTTCTCGTAAAGAAGAAATCACGCTGGCCACTCACCATCAATCTCAACTTTCTTTTGCAAGTGATGGAGTATTGTTAGCCGTCGCGGTGCGCGACCCATTTGGTGGATTAACCAAAGATATCGTCGTGAATTATCTTTTAAGCTGTTACGGTGGCGTGGCCGGATCTTTGAATGAAGGCAAAGGCGGCGCGGGCCGAGGCTTGCATCAGATTATCGAAAATGCGGATCTTACGGTATTTAACGTTAAAAAAGGGGTGCGCACGGAAGTGATTTGCCTATTTAACGTTGATGGACAGAAAAAAGAAGCTCAGCCCTCGTTCCACTATTTCTTTACGTAAGTCATTAATCCCATCACGACCTGTCCCAGGATCACACAAGGGACGGTGGGAAGGTTCGTGGATAAGAGTGAAATCACAAAACCTAAAAGACTCCCACTCACCGAAATAAAAAGCATTCGTTGAGTGTAAGATTTTAAATCCCGGCTGCTGTGAGCCGCGAAACTTGTACCGATAAACAAAGAGCCAATTGTAAAAAGATAGCCCATGTTCTGCACGGCCGCGGCCGTCACGAGCAAAGTCAGCATTTCAAAAGCCGTGTTTTTAGGCTGGCGATGAATCAGGCTCGAGTTTGAAAGCTGAAAAGAAGATAATGATAAGATCTTCCAGTTTTTTAAAATAAAAGCCAATGCCAGTAGGGCAATCACACCCACAATCTGTCCGGCCAAATCGCTCATTACGGCCAAGTCGCCGAAATAAGCCGCCGCCATATGGGATTCCAGCGCCGGAGTCATCGACGTGAGCATGTAGGTCAAAGCCAAAAATAAAACGAATAGAGTCAAATAGATATGATTGCGATCGGATCGTCCTTGGGTTAAGCGATGTGAAAATAGCAACGTCAACCATCCCAAAGAAAATCCTAGAACAAGATTCAGAGCATGCAGATCGGTGCCGAAAATAATATTCAGCGCCAACCCTAAAACCACACCCAGTGAAGAGCCTTGGCTTAAAACAAATATCTGCGCGCTTTGCCCACGTGCGGTCCACTGTGCACCGATTAAAGATAAAACGCCCGCCGCAAACACACTTGCCGGAAGCGACCACTTGTAAATGCTTAAGAGCTCTAAAAATGAACTCATTTTAAATCCACCTGCAACGAGCCCGCAAAAAGATTTGTGACCGGTCGATGTGAAACCATTAAAAGCGCACTTTCTTGGTTCTTGAAAAAATAATCAGATAAGGCTTTTTCTAACACTAAAGCGGAATCTTTATCCACGTGATTAAAAGGTTCATCCAAAATAAGAAAGCGCGGCTCCCGCGCTAAAATCGCCGCTAAAAGAACCTTTTGTCTTTCACCGCCGCTAGCCGTGTTCCATTTCTTTTTTAGATCTAGTCCTTGGAGTAAAAGATGATTGGTCGCTGCGCCATCTAAAACATCAAGCAAGGTGAGCGGCAGATGAAAACTTAAATTGCCCAGCTGAGGCAGATATTGAACCTGTTGGGCAGGCAAAGTGAACGAAAAGCGACCTTCATATTTTTTATGAAGGCCTAAGATCGTTTTTAAGAGCGTGCTTTTGCCTGAACCGTTATCGCCATTTAGAAATACGACATCCCCCGTGGTCATTTTGATATCCAAAGCCGGGGATAGAAATAACCCCTCAGAACTCACGGGGCGAAGTCGATGCGTTTCTAAAAGAACCTTTTTCATGGAATCGAGTTTATCAACAGTTTCTGTAAGGCTTCAACAGACTTTGCGTCCCCTGATGTCGAAACGTAGGAGGGCACGGTGACTGTAGGAATGCCCGAAAGCTCGGTGAATCTTTCCAGTGTTTTATGCGGAGCTGAGGGTGAAGCAAAAAGAACTACGACTTTGTTTTCCTTGGCTTGTTTAGCTACTAGCGCAATACGTGTTGCCGATGGCGGCATGCCGGGTTTTTCTTCTAAGGAACCCGCTGATTCCAAACCGTATGAATCAAAGAAGTAAGTGAATTCTTTGTGGTATTCCATCACCTTTTTCTTTTTTACGGTTTTTGCTAACTCTGCTTGTAGGTTCGACAGACGTTTTTTTAATGAATCATAATTTTTCTGAAACTCAGATGCTTTTTCCGGATCCTCAGCGCTGAGAACACGCACCACTTCTTCGCCAGATTCAGCCAATTTTACCAAAGATAAATTAAAATGAGGATTTCCCTCAGGATGAACGTCCCCCATGGAGCGATTGATCACACCAGTGGGGACATCAATGGGTTTAACGGCTTTCCCTAAAACGCAATAGCCGCGTCCGCCTTCTTGAATTTTTGCGTTTCCGGATTTGCTAAGAACTTTGGGCAGCCAGCCCACTTCTAATCCTAAACCTTGAGAGCAGACGATGTCGGCGCGGTTCACTTTTAAGATATAGTCCGGACGAGCTTCGGCATAATGCGGATCCTCGCTTCCACGCAAAAGAGTTTGTACCTCAACGGCATCGCCGCCGATGGCGGAGACGACCTCCGCCACATCCGCTGTCGTGGTAACGACTTTAATTTTTGCTTGAGCCGCGAAAGCGAAAAATACAAAAGATAAAACAAATAGTTTCATAAAAACCTCTAGAAAGAATGGGCGGGATGGGCCCCTAAGATCGCCACAAATTGAAATTCGATTTTTTGTTCGCGCACGTCGTCTTCGCCTTTAAAGGTTTGAACGTTATAACCGTAAGCGGCGCGGAACAAAGAAAATTCGCTATTTTTAAACGTATAAGTAGGTACAAAACCATATTCTAAATTGTCTTGCTTAGAACCATCTGACACAAAAGTCCGCGAAAGTTCAGAGAAAGCATCTAAACGGATTCCAACAAACTGACGTTCACTGACCGCCATTTGTGGAAAGAAATAGGCGCCCATTTTTTCGGTGCGATCCATATTGGGGCTGGATTGAATTTGCATCCAGATTTCTGATTGAAAAAGGCGTTCTAAGGTTTTTCCTTCTGTCTTTTTGTAGGTAAAATCCAATCCGTAAAGCTGCGTTTGCACGGAATCAGCATCGGTGCGACCTAAATAATTTAGGCCCCATTGAATGGCTCCAGCCTCTCCCAAGTCGACGAAATTCACCGGATGAATATAATGAACGGGAACTTGTGGCTTTTTACCCGCGTCATGGGCATGTCCCCAAGTGTATCCATTGGTGACGCCCACAGTGATATCCCAATAAGAATCCGTTGGCAGCAATGTAGAAAACTCTCCTCCGGAGTCAGCGACACCTTCTTCATCAAAAAACTCTGTTTGAACTTTTGGTGGACTGATAAAGGCCCAATCATGTTGATGGAATTGATTTAGCCGACCGACACCTAAAAAGAATTTTCCGGCGCGAAAGCGAGATGAAGGAATCAGTTTGCTTGAGCCAATGTAGGCTTCGTGAAGCTCGGCATGGTATTCCCCGTCCTCATTGTGGGCCGCAAGATTGATAACTGCATCAAAGGTTGGATCTAGAGGTCCGAAAAAAACCAATTCCGCCGAGCGTATATCAAGCTTGTTATCCTCGCTATTATCAAAACTGAGGGGCGCGGTGATATCAATGGCGGCAGAGGTTTGAATGTTCTGTAAGCTGACTTGCGCCAAAGCGGAAGTAGAAATAAAAAAACTAAATATGATCCAAGATTTCATTCGTGCGTCTCCTGAGGTGTGGAACTCAAAGCGTTGGTTATATCAGCGTCGGTAAAAGAAATTCCCCAGTATCTTGAGGTGCCGTTCCCGGGGGAACCTGCAAATCCTAAATCCACACTGTCTTCGGCGCTATTATAAAGGGTGTTGCGATGGTTCAGGCTAGCATTTTTTGGACCCTGCCAAACTAAAACATGCGCGGGGCGTTCATTGTTATGAACGTCAAAAGTGAACGTCATGGGCTGACTGGCGTCCACATTTGAAAAATAGCTGCTCCAGTCTTGGACTTGAGTGCCCGCGCTAACCGTCACATTCAGAGCAGAGGCTATTCGCGTAAATTGAATATTCACGCCGTCACCTAAAGCGGAATTTGCAAAAGTATGCACGGTGACGCTTCCATTATCGGCCAGTGTAAAGGTGACTTCAAAGTTAGCGCCTGATGAAATATCTTTAAGCAAATCCGTCATGCGCCACTTGGAGGCCGAAAGTTCCTCATAAGTGGAGGCTCCCACGGTGCGGGCATTTTCTTTAACGGCTTTGTCGGGGTTGTATCCGCCGCCACAAGCACTTAACGTCAATACACTGAAGATCAAAATAAATAACTTCATAAAAAACCTTCTTAAAATACAGGCTCTTGGGGGCCGGGATTTAGACTGCGATGACAGTCAATTTCGGCTCCGTGGTGAATGTGGCACATGTAGTAAGAAACGCCGTTAGAGGTGCCTGCTTGATAATTTAAGTGAACAAAAATTTGCTCTGCCGATTGCCATGTTTTGATCGCGGTTAAGTTTTCAACGGCAGACACTTTGCGATTAAAAATATCGAGCGCGCTCGTCAAAGCGGTCACAAGATCTTCAGTCGAAAAATGCACAGAAGAGGGTGCAGCTAATGATGATGAGGCGACGCCTTCATTATGGCAGTGGGCTTCATTTTCTGAGCCATGACTGTGAAAGTGACAGTCATATTTTGCTACGGCTGCGGCAGCTGTTGAGTCGATATGAAGGATATTGCTGGTGACGTCATCTTGCGCCAGTTGTGAGTTCCATCCCCACACAGCTCCTAAGTTTGCGTCATGAAAATCAGTCAAAGCCGCGACCGTGGCCAAAGACACCGGGGATTTATTGATAATATCAGAAACAGGGGAATGATTTTCGTGAGTCCATCCTAAAACAGGCGACAGCACCACTAGTAATGCAATGAAAGTTTTCATTTTTAGCTCCTTATAAGGGGCTTTTAACACGTGATTTTTTAAATGCAAGTAATTTGCATCTAGAAAATGAAATGAAAACGCATCTTAAGGTTGCAGGGCATAAAGAACCTTGCGGCTTTTGCCGGCCCCAGGTTACAAGGACTCATGCCTGGCTTAATTCGATTCCGCTGGATTGCTATTGTTTCTATGTGCTTAGGGATTCTTCCCCTGCTGTATTGGGGTTTTCTTCCCAAGCGCAATATTCTTTATTTTATTGCCGTCATCGTTCTGCTGGCACTTTTTAATGTTATTGCCCAAGGCTTGTGGCCTAAAGAAGGCCCTACACGCCAAAAGCACATCCTAATCAATCTTTATATAGATCTGTTGGCGGCAGCGGGGTTGCTGTTTGTAAGTGGTTCAGCCAACAATCCCTTTATCAGTATTTTATGTATCCATGCTTTCTTAGGCGGTATGCTTTTACGACAAAAAACTTCGCCCATTTTTGGTCTGACGGTTTTGGGTCTTTTAGGAATTCTTCAATACGAGACCTATCTTGATGCGCAAACTACGTTAGGCACGGATGATTCGGAATTGTTTTTAAACTTTCTTTCACAGTGGGTCCTGGTGGGGGCTTCGTGGTTTGTCAGTCATTATTTTTCCCGTTTGTTAGCGAAAAATGAAGAGCGCATTCGCGTTTTACAAGATCGTCAACATCAAGCCGATCGTCTTAAAGCCTTGGGGGCGTTAACAGCAGGATTTTCGCATCAGTTAGCCACACCGATGAATTCTTTAAAACTGCGTATGGAGCGAGGCTTAAGAAAACTTGAAGGCATCGACACATCTCGCGAAGAGTTTGAAAAGGCAAAGGTTTCTTTAGATGAATGCGTGAGTGTGTTTGAACATATGGCTTCCGTTTTTTCTCGTTCGTCCCAAGCAGAGTTACAGAATGTAGAATTGGAACGCTTGGTTCCGGACTTGCTTAAAGTGTGGGAAAAAGAAAATCCGACCGCAGTGGTAGAAAAAATGATCATGAACGAAAGTATGCCTTGTCGCTTGCAGGTTCTTTCGTTTTCGCACACCTTTTTTGATCTTTTAAATAATGCTCAAGAGGCATTGGCTGATACGGCGACCGTCTATTTGCGTCTTTATAAAGACAACAGCTGGGCTTATTTAGAAGTGACCGATCGAGGCACGGGATTGTCTGAAGAAATCTTGTCCCGTTTGGGGGAGCCCTTTGTTACTAGCAAAGTAGATGGCAATGGTTTAGGGCTTTATTCCGCATCTATGATGGCCCAAGCCAGTGGCGGCGAGTTTAAGATTTTTAATAACTCCTCTGGAAAAGGCGCGACGGCGCAGATTCGTCTGCCTTTAGAAGATTAGGAGAAGACGATGGTACTAGAAGTAAAAAGCAAAAACCTATTGCTTGTCGAAGACGACAAAGGCCTGCGCGAAGTTTTGACCGAGGAAATGCAAGAGCGAGGTGTGCAGGTGCAAGCATTTTCTAATGTCCCCGAAATCGCTCAAGTTCAGTCTGCCGATTGGGCGTTGCTAGACTTGCGCGTAGGTTCAGAAAATAGTTTGGAATTTTTACGACAGCTAAAGTCTCATTTTCCCCAAGTAAAAATTGTGATGATGAGTGGCTTTGGCAGCGTGGCTTCTGCAGTGAAGGCCATGCAACTGGGCGCGCATAATTTTATCAGCAAGCCGGTGACCGTTGAAATGATTTTAAAAGCCTTTTTAGAAAACGATGCTTCAGAAATAGAACCCGTGCCGGAACAAGAAATTTCCTTGGCTCGCATGGAGCGAGAGTATATCGACTATGTTTTGCAAACTTCCGATGGCAACATCACTCAAGCGGCCAAGAAATTAGGACTGCATCGTCAAAGCTTGCAGCGCAAACTGCGTAAGAACATTCCGAACAAATAAAAAAGGCGCCGTTTAGGCGCCTTTAGAAACTTCTTTTTCTTTTTTCTTTTCTATCATCATCAAAATTAACAACAAGCAAACACCACCTACGATCGCCATGTCGGCGATGTTAAAGGCGGGCCAGCTCCAACGGTTGTAAAGATGGAAGTCTAAGAAGTCGATCACGTAACGGAAGCGCAAACGATCAATATAGTTTCCGATGGCACCGCCAAAGATCGAAGACAAAGCCAAAATCTGTTTGGTGTCATCTTCTTTTACGGAACGCAAAATTCCTAAGATGATAATCAAAGCAATGGGTGGCATCGCAAGAAAGAACATCTCGCGGAATTGAGGATGACTTTCCGCCAAAAAACCAAATGCCGCGCCAAAGTTGCGCACATAGGTGAAGTTGAAGAAATTTGTAATCACCGGAACTGACTCGCCCAAGTGAAAATGTGTGTGGACATAAGCTTTAGTGACTTGATCTAAAGCAATAAGAAGTCCTGAGGTCAGTAAAAGCCAGATGTATTTTTTCTTCATAGCGGCGCCAGTATACTTAGAAAAAGGCCTAAGACAAAAGGTTTTTAGAGCGCGTATAACCCACTTTGATCAACATTCGTAAGGCTTCTACGTCGGAACTGAGATTGAACTCTTCTTTGACTTCATGAATCATAGTGCGGCTGCAAGAATCCAGCTGCTCTAAAAGGTCCGCTTTGCGAATCGTGGCTGCTGCGGTGGGGGTTGCGGTCATCGGGGGAGTTTCAATAATCGGAGGCATCATTCGCGTCGGGGCCGGTGCGGGTGCAGGTGCAGGTGAAGGCATGCTAGGTGCCGTCACTGGGGCGGCTTGTGGTGGACGATCTAATTCGCCCATCATTCCAGCTAAACTGCGCAACTCATTTTTGAAATTTTGAATGCTGGGACGATCTAAAGCGTGTTCACCATCACGCGTGGTCTTAAGGTACAAGCTGACCAGGATGTCCGGCGTCGTCGCCATCTCCTTGATAGAAGAATTTTGCAACATCAGCCATTGATAGGCTTTTAGCAAAATGTCTTTCGTATATGCCTGGGGAGGCAATGGGTTCATGGTCATCTCAAAGTATCCTTAAGGGTGAGCTGATGAAATTACCGACTCCCGGAAAGCCAGTCAATGCGGCTCCCTCACAAAATCCTAACAAAGTTGTGCTCAATATTTATGCAACTCTAGATATTGGGGTGATTTGGGGATTTGGAAACTAGAGGCAACGCGAAAAATGAAAAAAATGAAGGTGGTTTTTCTTGCAAAACGAAAAAGGCCCCTGAAAAGGGGCCTTTAAGGTCGACATATTAGTTCACATAGTCTTTGGCATTGATGCCGTATTTTTCGATCTTACGTAAAAGAGTTTTCTTTGGAATGTTCGCATGCAAAGCCGTTTGGTTGATGCGTCCGCGGAAAGTCTTAAGCGCTTTGATGATAAATTCTTTTTCAAACGCTTCTTTTTGGGCGTTGAAATCAAGTCCCGGGTTGCCGCTAAAGCCAACTGGGGTTTCATCGCCATCATCTGCAGAATCTAAATCGGCATCCTCATCACTATCATCACCCAATGAATGAGCCTGGGAAACCGCCGTAATACCCGCTGAAGCCACGTCTTGTGCATTTTGTTCAGCCATCACTTCGATTAAGTTCGTGCCGGTTGCTAAAAGCAATGATTCAGGCAACGAAGCGATGGTGATGATGTTGGAAGTTTCAAGAACAAAGCAGTGCTCGATCACGTTTTCAAGTTCACGGATGTTCCCTGGCCATGTGTGTTTTTTCAAAACAGACATCGCGTCGGGAGCAATCCCATTGATACGTTTTCCGTGAGTCCCGTTGAATTTTTTGATGAATATATTCACCATATGTTCCATATCATCTTTGCGTTCTGCCAAAGCAGGCAAGAAAATAGGCACGACATTCAAACGATAAAATAAGTCTTCACGGAAAGAGCCGGCTTTGATCATATCTTCTAACGGACGATTTGTCGCCGCGATGATACGAACATTCGTTGGGAATTCACGATTTGAACCCACGGGAGTAAATACTTTTTCTTGTAGCACACGCAAGATTTTAACTTGCATCAATTGCGGCATATCGCCCACTTCATCTAAGAATAAAGTTCCGCCTTCGGCGAATTGGAATTTACCAATTTTACGTTGATCGGCACCCGTGAAAGAACCTTTTTCGTGACCGAAAAGTTCTGATTCAAAAAGATTTTCTGGGATTGCAGAGCAGTTGATCGCCACAAACTTTTCATCTTTGCGAGCGGAATTGTAGTGAATGGCTTTTGCCACAAGTTCTTTACCAGTACCCGAAGCACCACGAATAAGAACCGGGGTTTCAACCTTCGCCAGGCGGTGAATGATGTTGAAGACCTTTTGCATTTGCGAAGTATTACCGATGATTTTGCGACCCGCTTCAACCATCACGGGCGCTGACGCCGCAATATTTGAAATCAAGTTGTGCGCATTCACGGCTTTATCGATAAGTTGCAATAAATCATCACCGGCCACCGGTTTTGGCAGATAATTATAAGCACCATCTTTCACGGCTTGAATGGCGTCATTCAGAGTTGCGTGAGCGGTCATGATGATTGCGATAATGCCGGGATCAAATTCTTTGATCTGGCGTAAAGCTTCAAGGCCATTCATGCGAGGCATGTCGACATCAAGAATCACTAGATCATACTTGGTTTCGCTGGCTTTGATTTTTTCTAAGGCGTTCACGCCGTCGAAAGCTTCATCAACCGCAAATCTTTGCGTGACCGTAAGCGCGGTTTTTACTGAAATTCTTAAGCCCTGATCGTCATCAACAACCAACACCTTAAGCATGACTGCCCCCTTGTTCCATCGGTAGTTCTACCGTAAATGTGGCCCCCTGACCATGGGAAGATTCTACAATAATCGTCCCATGGTGAAGCTCCGTAAAATACTTTGCCAGATACAAGCCCAGCCCCGAACCCTTGATAGGAGAGCTTTTGGCGTTTTTTGAACGGAAAAACTTCATAAATACATTTGCTAGTTCGTCCTGAGGAATACCTGGCCCCTGATCAGCGACTTGCACGACTACTTTGGTCGCACTTTCTTCGCTGGAAACCATGATTTTCGTGTCTTCAGGGCTGTACTTGATGGCATTTTCCACCAAGTTTGAAAAGACCTGCTTCATTAGCTCGGCATCCACCGGAACTGGGAACATAGGTTCCAGTTCCGAAACGATTTGAATGCGTTTTACTTTGGCTAAGAACTCATGCTTACGGATGACTTCTTGAAGCAGATTATTAATGTCACGGCTTTGCAAGTGAAGTTGCACGCCTTGAGATTCGATCTTCCCGTAGTTTAAGATCGCGGTGATAAATTTTAAAAGATCGTCCGAGGAATGTTTGATCGTATCCACGGCTTCGCGCTGTTGGCTGCTTAGGGGATTGCCGTCAGCAATAATAACGTCCGACATGCCTTGAATGCGTGCAATCGGCGTTTTTAAATCATGAGACATCATTGAAATGAAGTTCGTTTTAAGCTCTTCCACTTGGCTTAAAAGTTTGTTCTTTTGATAGTACTCCCAGCTGCGACGATTTTCGATGATCAAACGATAGGGGATAAAGAAGTAATAACACAAAAATATCGAAAGCAAGGGCCCCGACATCGGCAGCCATAAACGGAAGGCCCAGTAAGCCATGGTACAAAAAAGAATAAATCCCGCTAGAGTAGAAACCAGGATCAAAAGCCCCTTCGTCGGCTTTAAATTCAAAACCACATGCAACGTCAGGATCGAAGCTAAAAAAATAAAAAACCAATTTACATAGGTGCTGACTTTAACGGGGGCTGAGTTCTTAATAAGTGTGTCGATGCTATTAGCTTGGTATTCAATACGCGTCATCGCTGTTACTTTGCGGTCAAAGGGACTGCTTATATAGTCGTCCGGATCTAAATTTAAATCCGTACCGACAAAAACGATTTTGTCTTTGTATTGACTTGGATCAAAATTTTCACCTAGCACGTTTTCAAACGCGGTGGAAGGATAGCTGCCGGCTTTGTTAAAGTCGACATACGCCTGATCTGTTCCATAAAACTCAAAACGACCACGAATGGCGTTAAGGCTTTTGATCTCTGGATTGTAGAGCTCTGCTAATTGCAATGAGAGCATCTTTCGACCTTGATAGGTCAAAAGCATGCGACGGGTAACGCCGTCTTTAGCAAAGTTCACGGAATCCGTCGTGCGAGGCGAAGGCGTCAGGCGGATTTTTTCAAAAGGAGCTTTTAAAAACAGCTCGCTTTCTTCGCCCTTAAACGGAGTGGATTTACCAGCGACAAAAATAGATGAATTGCTGGCAATCAGATTTTCTAAAGCTTTTTTATCAGCCTCGGAGCCTGCAGCAGACTGAAGGTCATAATCAAGGACAATGGCCTTGGGACCTGCTGCCAAAATTTTGCTAATCAGCGTTCCTTGACTTGCGGCCCCCGGAAATCCAGTCAGCTTTTGAATTGTATCCGGGGTGACGTACACCAGCTCGATATTGCTGGTGGTTGTGTTTATAACTTTACTGCGAACGCGAAGGTCGTACAGATAGCTTTCGACATACTGCAAATCTATCTGTGCAAGAATCAAAGAGATCCCCAGGCTTACAAGCAGTTGTAAGCCGAGCGCTTTATAATTGCGCTTTTTAAGGATGCTAAGTGAGTCTTGATTTTCCATCAACCTATCTTACTGGTACGCAGCCTTGGTCCGCTCCAGGATCTTTTTGTGGGACGTCCTTCTTTGGTTTCACTTTTTTGATATGATTTTTATTCATACGTTTTTTTCCTTCCATATACTTTTCCTAACTAGCGATCCTGCTATGTTTATAATATTTTAATGCCGTTGCGACCAAACTGCGGGTTCTATAGCAGAATTGGCCGTCTTTTTTATGTTTATTCCCAGTTGCTTGCTTATGAATGAACATGCAGCCGCCACCGCACATAAAACGTGCCCAGCAGTTGCCGCAATTGTTCTTTTCAATAAGTGGTGCCGCATACTCCTCAAGCTGTGAATCATTAATGATGGTGCCTTGGCCCACTTTTTCTGATTTATCATTCACATCCCAAGGACATGTGAATACACCGTTGCGTGCGTCGATCATCAAAAACGATTTTCCCGCGCCACAGTGATTTTCTGTCTGTTGTTGCTTATCTAAAGCATCGAAATACTTTTCAAACAGACTGATTTTTCTAAGTCCTTGTTCGCCGTCTTCGGCATATGCTTTTTTCGCGACCAAGTTCATTTGTTCAACAAATAAGCGATTGCTGTCATCATCGTTTTCATCCACCGCGAAGGTGAATTCATAACTGTCGACATTTAAAGATCTATAAAACTCAAAAGCCGCCACCAAGTCTGTATTTTCGGTGTTAAAGACACCGTGAACGCCTAAGTGGCGTAAAGACGATTTTACCGCCGCTAATTTTTTAAGACCGGCTAAAGTCATTGCGGTGCTGCCTTGTCCGTTTTTAGCGGGACGCATGCGATCGTTGATTTCGGCGGGCCCGTCGATACTGACGGTCACGCCCATGTTCAAACTAGTTAAAACTTCCAAAGCTCGATCCGTGATCAGTGTTCCGTTTGTCACAATACCGAATTGAGCCGTGATATTTCTTTCCGCCGCGATCATACGAACGTAGTTGCCGATTTCTTGAATGCCATCTGGATAAAGCAACGGCTCGCCACCTAAGAATTGAATTTTGAAGGTTTCGCCTTCCGCAATTCTTTCTAGGAAAAATTTAATTTGTGGCAAAGTTTTTTCAACATTGATTCTGGTTTGTGGTGAGCCATAAGAGCCATCGCCACCGGCGGCACAATAAGTACATTTCAGATTGCAAATTTGGGTGACGTTCAAGATAAGCTGGCGAATGTTGCGCGTGCTTTTTCCGCGCAAAACTTCTGGACTGTTTTCAAGTTCCCAAGCTTCAATTTGGGCCTGCAAGGAAGCATCGCTGCCATTTTCAAGCTGGTTCCAAAGCTCTTCAGAGATCTCGGCTACTTCCAAATTTCGGGCGTGGAAAGCCATGGGAGCATTTTGTCCTTCTTTGAATGCTACAATGTCTTTAAAACGTCGTTGTTCCATAGCAACTTGGGTTTTATGCAACTAGTGTTCCAATGTGGGATGAATTATTCTTAAAAATAATCTAGTAAAATCAATAAGATGCATGATGGGAGCTGGTGCTTTTCGCGCCTAACTCTGGGAAGCCTAGGTGCAAAAGGAAACTATTTCACGGAGCGTCAGGCTTGAAGACAGTTATAGGGATAAACTAGATCTTAATGATATTGGGTATAATCCGATAGGATGGCATGATCAGTATTGTTCGAACATGGGGAGTGAAGCTTATTGTTTCTTTGGCTACCGCAGTTGTGGTGTCCCTTCTTATCTCAGCGGTGCGCCTAAGCTATCTAGATGCGCTTTTTTTAGACCTGCGAAATTATCTGACCTCTCCGACCTACAAAAGAAGTGATATCGTTTCCATCGATATTTCAGAGCTGAAAAATAATAAAGAAACCCTCGCCGTCGAGGATTTGATTGCAAATATCCGCAAAATTTCGGCTTGGGAACCGAGTCTGCTTCTTCTCGCAGTCAAGGCTGTGGAGATCCGTGATGTTGGGTTGTTGGAGGAAATAATTGAGTCTTATCCCCATTTTTATCTTTACTCGAAGTGGGGAGAAGACGGATCGTTTGCGCAATCAAAATTTAAGGAGAGTCCTAAAAACTTAGTTCTGAAACACACGGTGGATGCCTCCCTCCCCCCTTACGATTACAAGACCCGCCGTTTTGTTTTGGCTATGGATACGGGGCCTAGATACGATACCGATCTTTTGAAATTTAACTCGGTAATCCCAATGTTCAACGCGGATGAAGGCTTGGGATCTGGAATCTTAACCGTCTATGACACCAAGCAAGTAAACTTGCGATTTTATTATCCGCCCTCTGTCCCTGAAATCCCTCTTTCAAAAGTGAAGAAAGAAGATGTTGCATCCAAGATCGTGATTCTTACGACCCGAGATAACTACACAGGAACCATTAAGCATCCCTATGCGCGGTTTGGTTACGAAGAAGATAAATCCACTAACGAATATTTTTCCTACGGCTCTTATTTATTAAATGTTTACGCAAATCTGAAGGATCGTGAATACGTTCACGAGCCTTCACGGACAGCGAATATTTTCTGGATATTTATATTTTGCTTTTGCAATTTATCTCTTCTAATGATCCTTCAGCAGTCTCCTAAAAAATATATTATACTTTCATTTTTGATTATTCCCATTGAGTTTCTCATGGGGCTGCTGACCTTTTATTTCACCAATGTGAATTTTGATTTTTCTAGAATTTTAGTAGTCCAGCTGTTGATTCAATACGTTGGAATTCCTGTCATTCTAATCAATTATCTTCGCCGTTCCGATGCCGAAAAAATCGCTTTTCAAAAAAAAGCCGAACGAGAAAAAGTAAAGATGAAATTCGCCTTAAAGGTGGCCGAGGCCGAGGTTTTAATGAAAATTGCGGCTAAGGTATCCCATGACTTACGTGGTCCGATAATGGCTCTGCAAATCGCATCCGAGTATTTGAAGGGGCGTGTCGAACCTGAAGTTGGATCATTGATTGTGGAGTCTGCAGCTCGAGTGCGCCATATCGCGGACGATACGCTGAAGGCTTATAGAAACGAAAAGTCAGAAAAAATTTTACCAGTGGTAAATGTATTAGAGGTTTTAAAAGAGTTAATTGCATCATATCGTCAGATTTACCCTCAAGTTTTGTTTCATATTGCGGATGACGGTTTTTTTGGGGTGCAAATTCCTTTTTATAGTTTGCAGCGCTCAATTTCAAACATCCTTAACAACGCCATAGAGGCTGGGGGAACTGAAGTCAGTATTCGTATTAGATCCTTTGATGAATCAGTTCAGGTGATCATCGCCAATAATGGACCTCAAATCCCTGACGAAGTTAGGAAGAAATTGTTTCAGGAGAGAGCGACCTTTGGGAAAGAGGCCGGTACCGGTTTGGGTCTTTATCAAGTTCGAAAAGAAGTTGAAAGCTATGGAGGCTCGGTGGCTTTGGATACGGAGGAAAAAACGGCCTTCATCATATCGATGCCGAAAGAGCTAAGGCCCTTTGTGGTTGAACTAGCTGACAATGTTTGGGTGTTAGAGCGAAATAGTGATGTTGGGGCATTATTGGCATCCGTCCCGGACGTGCAAGCATTATCTATCTCTAATTTGAACGAGGGCAGAGAGATGCTGCGGAAGTGGACAGGATCTGAGCCGCTGGTACTGGTGGATATCTCTTTTGAAGATGGTGAAAACACTGCATTTGACTTTTTGGAACTTATAAACGGCAGTGGCCTTGGGCGAGTCCTTTTATTTTCCACAATTATAGATCAT
This sequence comes from Bdellovibrio bacteriovorus, assembly GCF_001592735.1. Taxonomy (NCBI): domain Bacteria; kingdom Pseudomonadati; phylum Bdellovibrionota; class Bdellovibrionia; order Bdellovibrionales; family Pseudobdellovibrionaceae; genus Bdellovibrio; species Bdellovibrio bacteriovorus. Next base: position 772,773 of record NZ_LUKE01000001.1, on the reverse strand, counting down.
ACTGAAATTCAAAAGATTGCCGATTCTTACGGAGTTCAGCTTGTCGAAAAATGGCGTTTAATAAATTCGATCGAAAATCTGGCAAAACCCTAGGACAAATTGTGAAAATTAAAATCATCGTGGGGAACGAAAATAAAGAGATCGAATCGGAAGAGGGCCGGACTTTACTGGACCTGGCGCTAATGGCGGGCATGGCTCCGCCGTATTCTTGCATGGAAGGTCACTGTGAAAGTTGTCGAGCTTTGGTAAATGGGAAGCATCGTCTGACGTGCCAGACTGTACCATCGTCTATGGGGGCGCTTGAGGATCTTGTTGTTGATTACAACAAAGGCTAGACCGAACAATATGAATTGATTCGTGTCTCTAAACACAAGTATTCTAGTTGAAATATGTCGCTAGTCGTAAAATTTTGGGGAGTTCGCGGGTCTTTGCCCTCGGCACCACCACCGCAGGAATGGTCATATCATATCGAAGGGATTCTAAGGAATTTCTTTAGTTCCGGTTATCGTGAACCATCACAGATTGCGAAGTACCTGCAAAGCATGGAAACACCGCTTGTCGGGGGCTATGGTGTGGCGACAACGTGCGTGGAAATCCAAAGCCCTCAAGCTCAACTGATCATCGATGGTGGCAGTGGCATTCGCAACTTAAGCGAAGCCATCATGAAGGGAACCACGGGTCGATCTAAAGGTCCTTTCCATATTTTTATGACTCACTTCCATTGGGATCATGTGATCGGTTTGCCATTTTTCACGCCGCATTTTATTCCAGGTTGTGAAGTTCATTATTATGGGGTGCAGCCGGAGCTCGAAAAACTGATTCGTGGGGTTTTTGCCAAGCCCTATTTTCCTGTTCCCTTTGAACAACTTAAATCCAAAGTTTTTTTTCATGTCTTGGAACCGCGCAAACCATACCAGCTTGAAGACATGACCATCACTCCCTATCAATTAGATCATCCAGATCCTTGTTGGGGATTGAAAGTTGAAAACGGTGGTAAGGCCTATGCTCATTGCGTGGATACGGAATGCACGCGCGTGACTCGCGAAGAGCTGGCTGAAGATTTGCCGTTGTATCAGAATATTGACTTGATGTATTTCGATGCGCAGTACACGTTGCCAGAGCTCGCCGAAAAAGCTAATTGGGGTCACAGTGCCGCGCAAGTCGGGCTTGATATTGCCTTAAGAGAAAATATTAAAACTGTGCTTTTTGCCCATCATGATCCAGGTGCAAGGGTTGAACAAGTTTTAGAATTAAAACGTCAAACGCGTGAGTATTACGAATCGCGTGAAAAGTTTGCTTCGCAAAAAGATCAAAAGCTAAGTTCTGTTAAATGGGATTTCGCCCACGAGGGATTAGAGATTTATCTCTAAAACCCGCTTGGTACTTTCGCAGCATCAAAAATCAGTTCGACCGAAGTCGGATCACCTTCTTTAAAAGCATTTAAAGACTGTAAGGTGTCTTGATCCAAAACGACCTTCTTGGTGTTTTCTGGCCATGGGAAATCTTCGGCGGGAAAGCGCGTTCCCATTTTTTTCATAAACTGAGTCCAAACCGGAACAGCCCCGTTTGATCCGGTTAACTTGTGTGGGGTGTTGTTGTCATAACCCACCCAGACAACCGTTGTTAGATAAGGTGTGAAGCCCGCAAACCAAGCATCGCGATTGTCACTGGTCGTTCCGGTTTTTCCCGCTGCCGGATTGAAAAATCCATTCAGTGTGATTGAACGGGCCGTTCCGGAAAGGACAGTTTGTTTCATCATGCTGACCAAGCTTGCGGTGGCCGCGGCATCAATGGCTTGGGTCGGTGCCGGTTGATGGACAAAGATTTCTTTTCCGTCAGAATCTACGGCGCGACGGATGAAAGATAGATTTTGTCTTTTTCCCATGTTCGCTAAGGTCATATAACTTTGCAGAACTTCACGTGGATACATTTCGAAAGCACCCAAGGTCATGGCGGGGAAGGATCGCAACTGAGAAGTCACTCCAGCTTCATGAGTGATATCGATGATATTACCCAATCCGACTTGCAGTCCTAACGAGGCAGTGGCCGCATTTAAAGAATTTTTTAATGCGTAAAACATGGGGACGGAGCCGAAATAAGCTTTGCCGTAATTGTCCGGCGACCAAGCTTGCCCTTCGTATTTGTAAGTGAATTTTTCATCGTTCAATAAGGTGATGGGCGTATAGGGCTGACCCTCTGGGGTGTTATTCAATAAGGCTGTCAGGTAAACGAAAGGTTTCATCACCGAACCAATTTGTCGATGCCCGTCAATCGCACGATTAAACTGAGTCATACGATAATTGCGACCACCCACCACGACACTGACAAGGCCGGTGGTATTATTGCCAACTAAAATGCTTCCTTCAAGACTGTTCTTTTTTTCTTTAAGGCCTTTGATGTATTTATTGTTTTTTTCTAAGTTGTCCAAGTGATTACGTAAAGATTCTTGCGCAACTTCTTGGGCCTCTAAATCCAGGGCCGTGTAAATCTTTAACCCATCAGCACTAATGCCTTGCGCTTCTAATTGCTTACGAACGGCATCTAGATAGTACGGCGCGGTTTCTGATGCCAGCGTGCGGGTTGCGCTTGGCAGCGGATTTTTGTCGGCTTCATTAAAATCTTCTTGAGAAATAAATTGCAAGCCCAACATTTTTTCTAAAACGGCATGACGACGACGTTCTGCATTTTCAGGATTTTTAAACGGATTAAATCGGCCAGGGCTGTTGACGATCGCGGCAAGTAAGGCGCATTCACTTAAATTTAGATCCACAAGTTCTTTGCTAAAATAGAAGCGGGCGGCCGAGCCATAGCCGCGCACCTGAAAGGCGCCGTTTTGTCCCATGTAAATGACGTTCAAATACGTTTCAAGAATTTGGTCCTTAGAAAATCGTGATTCTAAAAGAATCGACATGACGAATTCTTGAGCTTTACGTTTCAAGGTTCTTTCAGAGGTCAGGAAGTAGTTTTTTACCAGTTGTTGAGTGATCGTGCTGCCCCCTTGGGCTTTCCTGCCTGCAGAAATGTTCTTTAAAACGGCGCGAAAAATACCTTTGAGGCTGACTCCGCTATGTTCCAAAAATTGGGCATCTTCAATCGACATGATCGCGTTAGAACATGTCGGTGGAACCTCACCCAAGGTCACTGTCTTTTGCATCAAAGGTTCGATGCCAATATATTGAGCAAGCAGCGGTGCTTCACTGTTGGCTTCGGGGACTTCCACGAACGGGGCGCCTTTAAAGATTTGTGAGATCAGTCCGTCGTTTTGTACCACTAAAACTTGAATGGAGCTGTCCACGTCTCGAGTCTGCGTTTCTAGGGTCACCCAGCCGATGCAAGATTCTTGATTTTCCCGCAAGCCCACTTGAAGACGGGCTGCGCACTGTTCGCGATCAGCAATGAAATAGTCCCCAGGTAAGAGACGTTGGTCATAGTCACGACGGCGATAGTTTTGACGCAGCAATTGCTTTTCGACGTCTGCAACTTTGATCAAACTGTGAGTGAAAAAAGTGGGCGGAGCGGCGTAATACTCTGTCGGCACGATGAACTTTTTTGATTCTAATTTTTCGTTCAGTTCTTTGCCGAGCGCATAGTAAGCATAGGCCGCAATGCCAAGCCCAAAGATGATCACAAGCGTCACAAGGATTGTAAAAGATTTCAAAATGGTCTTTAATCTGGGTCGCAACATATAAGAACAAGCGTAGTACGAAAGTTTCTCGGAGGCTACCTGTTTTGAAAGGAAGAGGTTGTGGCTAAGAAGAAAGCTTCTGCAAAAAAGTCCAACGTTAAAAAAGTCGCTAAAAAGACTGTTTCAAAAAAACCTGTAACGAAATCTACAAAAAAAGTTTCCGCAAAATCGAAAAAGGCCGCGAAAGCTCCCGCAAAAAAAACGGCTGCTAAAAAAACCATTACAAAATCAAAAGCTAAGGCCAAGACGCCGGTGAAAAAAGCGGCTCCCGCGAAGGGGAAATCGAGCGCACCCACTGTTGCGACCTCGAAATCTGAAAAGATCGTGGATCTTAGTAACTTTGTGACGCCCTTGGATGATCGGTTGATTATTCAAACGGCGGGCGCAGAAAAGATGACGGCGGGTGGATTGTACATTCCAGACACCGTGGCGGATGTTTCTGGAAACTTGCAAGGTCACGTGGTCGCTGTCGGTCGAGGACATTTAGGCAAAAAAGGCCATGTTCGTCCGATGGACGTTAAAGTAGGCGATAAAATTGTTTTCTCTGAATTCGCGGGCACAAAAATTACAATTCAAAATCAAAATCTGATCATCCTCCGCGAGGGCGATGTTTTGGGTGTGGTCTCAAAATAAAGGAAAGAACATGAATAAAAATCTTTTGAAAGCCTTAGGCCTTTCCGTCGCGTTGATGTCGAGTGCGGCTCAAGCCATGACATTGGATTGGAGCGGTGGTTACCGTTTTGAATGGACCGAAGTGGACCGTCCAACTTTAGGAACTCCTGGTGGCCGTAAAGCCTATGGTTTGAATTCACTTTATTTAAGCCCCAAGATCATTGCGGCTGACGGTGTGAATGTTATTTCACGCTTTGATGTTTTAAACAGCTATGCTTATAGCAACACGCAAATGGGTGAAATCTGGGGACTTAACTTGAACTCAGAGGGGCCCGCAGCGTCGAACAATCAAGGCTCCAGCCAACTTAAAGTCTCTCAGTTATACCTTAACGTGAATCAAGAATACGGCTCATTGATTGTCGGTCGTGCGCCTTTTGAATTTGGTCTTGGTATGACTTACAGCGCGGGTACGGGGGCATTTGATCACTTCTATGATACGCGTGACATGGTTGCTTATAAAATTGTTGTGGGTGACTGGTTCTTTATGCCGATCTTGGGCCGCAAGCAATCCAGCGATTTCGGTCAAGGCGGAACGCTGACGACGATGGGCGCGCAGTTGCAGTACAAAAGTGAAGCCAACCGCACGATGTTAGGTGTTTTTGTTGAAAACACAAAAGGTGCTAAATCAGTGTTGGGCTACAAAAATGCAACCGACTATGATGGTGATGGATTCAATAATGACATGAGCGTGCAACGCACGAACTTTGCTTTCGGTCGTGACTTTGATGCGTTTGGCTTCAAATTAGAAGCGGGTTTTGCCTCTGGTGAAACAGGTGTTACTTCAGGCGCGAACTCGGTGAAAATGAACGGCTATGGTATCGCGACTGAGCTTTATATCCCTCGTGGTGAATCTAAATGGGATTGGAAATTAAAAATGGGTGTGGCAACAGGGGACGATGGAAATTCCACAGACTTTGGCACATTCTCTTTCAATCGTAACTATGACGTGGCGATGTTGTTATTCAATCATCGTTTAGGCCAAAGAGATTTCTTGGGCACAAACTACATGAAAGACACGACAAACTTAAGCGTAGGCAACTCTGCCGATGACGAAGCGATCAGCAACGTGATGTATTTTGCGCCTTCAGTGAACTATGCATGGAATGAGCGTGTGGATGTTCGTAATACCTTGATTTACGGACAATTGATGAACACGGTGAAAAACTCTGTTGATTCATCAAAAGATCTAGGCCTAGAATGGGATATAGAAGTGGTTTACAAACCGAGTGAACGCATTCAGTGGGTAAATCAATTGGGTCTTCTGGCTCCTGGTGCCGCATTTAAAAACGGCGCTGATGGTTTAGAGACCAGCTTTAATTATGGATTTGCATCTAAAGCCGCCATCAGCTTTTGATAACAGCACGATTGCTACTTGTACGACAGCTTGATGACTTAATTTACGACATTTTGTTTGGTGGTGAGCAGGGCCCCGAGGGAGAAATCCCTCGGGGATTTTTTTTCTTTCTTGCGAAGTACGGTCTAAGTGTAAGGCCTCATTGCAAAAAATAAAAAATTCCGAAGGAGTTCTTCGGGATTTGGAATGCAGGAAACGGACCCTTCCTGGGTCCGTTGGAGTTACTTATATTTTTTTTGGCTTTGGTTATTGGCCGCGTTGTAGCATGATTTGTGAGCGCAATTGATCTCTTAGGATGCGGTTTTCTTCTGTAAGCTGAGTCAAGGCTCCGAATTCAATACCGTTGTTTGCTGTTGCTACTGGATCCTGCAACGTGGTTGTTGAGCTTGAGTTTAGTGTGTTCAAGCCCAGTCTTGTTGAGATTGCAGCCGATGGGGTTGAACCTACGACTCCGCGGTTGGCGGTGCCGTTAAGGCGAGAACTCAAATCTGCACCATTAAAAGCGTCAACGCCTGTGTTCGGTAGGCGGCCTGTTGCGGCCCACTGATTCATGAAAGCGTTGATGCTGTTTTGAACATTGCCAGAACTTAGTAGGTACGCATCGTATTGAGCTCTTGCTTCGCCCGAACGGATGTATTCGTTGCTAATGGCTGTGCGTAAGGCGGAGCTTGTTGTTGTGCCTAAGCCTTGAATCACTTCGGGAAGGTTGCGGTTTAATGTCGCTGCTTCTTCAAGGTATGCAATATAGTTTGCAGAGTTGCGATTGTTTTCTGCTTTTTGCATCGCCTTTTTAATCTCTCTAGCATACTGAGCGACGATGGTTTTTTCGGTGTCGATGATTTTGGCGCGAAGATCGGCAAAACGACGAGTTTTATCTTTGCCTTCACGGATCGACGGAATGCCTTCATGAAGTTTGCGGATAGCATCTTTAGCTACGTCCATCAACTCTTCAGGATCGCCGTCAACTGCTGAGTCTGAATCAGAGTCTCCATCCAACAACATGTCGATTTCATCAAAACCGGCGTGTCTTTTTGGAGCGCGAGCGCGCGCTAGCTCTTTGGCCGCTTCACGAGATTCTTCGACTTGGTCTTCAAGGAGCCCTGCGATGTGCTGTTCGTAAAATTCTAAAGCTTCTTTGTCCGAGATTTTTTTAGCATTATTTTTTAATGCCGAAACGAAGTTGTTAGAGAAGCATTTTAGCTTATCAGAGTTCGATTTTTTCTTTTCGCACACATCTAAAACTTTGATATCCAAAATGCCGCTTGCGATGACTTTGTCGTCTTCTTCGCCACCAGCTTGGACTTCATCTTTTTCTGAAGGTTTTGGAACAACTGAAAGATTGTCTTTAATATGCTTCATTAAATCGACATTGAGTTTGCTGATGTCGCCGAAGTTTTTGCTAGTTAATGTAATCGCCTCTACTTTACATTCTAAGCAGAATTTTCCTTCCGCATTTCTTTTAACTAAGGCAGTGACTTGATCACCCTCACCCTTGATATACGGAATTTTAATAAGATCACCACTTTCCGTGACGATTTCGCCTTCTTTCATTTCTGAAGAAGCAAATTCCGCAGAGAAGCCTTCGCGGCTTGTCTTATCGTTGTAAGAAAAATTCAGGCCCAAGACGGCAAGCAGTGCTGCTGTCATGACCCACTTATTATTGGGGATAAAGGTTTTCATAAGTCCTCCTAGTTAATGGGCGCATCCCGGCCCTTTTTTCCTACTTAGATGTAAAGCGAAGGCCGGGCCAAACAGGGGTATTTGAAAATTCAGGGCTAACTTCGCGGATTTTTTATGAGTTCTCATGTTGAGAAAAGGCGGAGGCCAAGAGGGGCCTTGTCGAACTTCTGGTGTTTCACTCTGATATTGTTTAAAAATTCTTTAAATTCAGATACTTATGGTGTTTGGTGGGTATGAAAAGCAGAACCCCTAATAACGACGTTTTCGGTCACTTTTTAAATGCTATCTTGCCTATTGAGCGTGATTCATACATAACTCCCTCGATGAAGTTCCACTTTCTCTCTAGTTTTAAACCTGAAAATATCGATGCTGCCGATTGGAATAATTGGACCTGGCAGCTTCGCCATTCGCTTAAAACTCAAGATGACTTCTCTCAACATTTCGAATTAACCAAAGATGAGTTGTTGGCGTTCCAGCAAGGCAAAGAGCTTTTTAACGTGCGCACGACACCTTATTACGCGGGTGTTGCGAATAACTCTAAAAGCGATTCGATCCGTAAGATCTTAATGCCCCATCGCTATGAAATGGCCGAAGGACATCAGCAGATGCTGGATCCTTTGGGTGAAAAAAAGAACAATCCCGCGCCCCGAATTATCCATCGCTATTCTGATCGCGCCCTTTTTTTGATCACCGATATTTGCAGTGTTTATTGCCGTTTTTGCACGCGCAAACATTTCACGGGACAAGAGCAAGCCTTCATCCGCAATGAAGAATACGAAATGGCGATCAGCTATATTCGTAAACACACCGGTTTGCGCGAAGTGATTTTGTCTGGCGGAGATCCGTTGACGGTGAGTGACGGACAGTTAGATCGCGTCTTAAGTGATCTGCGCCGTATTGATCACATTGAAATCATTCGCATTGGTTCGCGCATGCCGGTGGTGTGCCCGATGCGGGTGACGGATGACTTGGTGAAGATCATCAAAAAAAATAAGCCGGTGTATTTGATGTCTCATTTTAATCATCCGGACGAGCTGACCTCCGAAGCCGTTGAGGCTTTAGAACGCTTGGTGGACAACGGAATCCCGGTGATGAATCAAATGGTTCTTTTAAACGGAATCAATAATCATCCAGCATTGATACAGGCCCTGAACCGAAGACTAGTGTACTTGCGCGTAAAACCTTACTATATGTTTCAGTGCGATCCTTCCATGGGCACGGATCATTTACGCACATCTATTGAAGACTCGTTAGAAATTCAAAAAGAATTGTGGGGGCATTTGTCTGGATTGGCGATGCCGAATCTTTCCGTGGATATTCCTAACGGTGGCGGCAAAACTTATTTAGTTCCGAACTTCCAAGTGTCTCAAGATGGAAGAGTGCGCAATTATGTAGGATGGGATGGCGTGGAAGCACAGTACATCAGCCCACCAGAAAATCAGATTCGTAAACCTGATGCCTCCGCTTACGAATGTGAGTGGAATGACCTAAAAAATTCGAAAAAAATTTGATTTCTCAAAGCGCTACAAGCCTTTTCAATAATTTCTAAAAATTCGTTCTTACGTCGAGTGAAGTTGGAAAGCCAATTCCCGAAATAGGTATTGAGGTTAAGACAATGGGAATGAGAATTACAACAAACATGGCCGCCATCAATGCTCAAAGAAATTTGGTCGGCTCACAACGCGCTATCAATGATTCGATGGCGAAATTAGCTTCAGGGAGTAGAATTAACAAAGCCGCAGACGATGCCGCGGGTCTTGCAATTTCAGAAGGATTGAAAGCTCAGATTCGTTCTGCCAATCAAGCACAGCGTAATGCTAATGATGGTATTTCCATGGTTCAAACAGCCGAAGGTGGTTTGAATGAAATCGGCAATATCGTGGTTCGCCTTCGTGAATTGGGCATTCAAGCCGCTTCGGACACGGTTGGTGAAAAAGAGCGCGGCATGCTCAATAAAGAAGTCGTGCAATTAAAAGAAGAAATTCAACGTATCGCCAAATCCACAACCTGGGGAACGACGAAGCTGTTGGATGGCTCTGCTCCGATGTTTGATTTCCAAGTCGGTATTGGTAATGATGCCTTTGCGGATCGTATTAGTTTTGATGCGGGTTCTCACCAAGCCACCTTAGATGCTTTAGGACTTTCGGGGATTGATTATTCAACCAAAGAAGGTGCCCAAGAGGCCTTGGCGAAGTTAGATGATGCGCAGACCTCCGTCAGCGGAACGCGTGCGTATTTAGGGGCTTTGCAAAATCGTTTGACGTCAACATCTGATAACTTAGGTGTGACATCGGAAAACTTATCGGCCGCGAACAGTCGTATTCGGGATGCTGATATTGCCGCCGTTTCCAGCGAAATGATTCGAAATAATATTTTGCAACAAGCAGGTACATCAGTTTTAGCTCAAGCCAACCAGTCTAATCAATTGGCCTTAAAACTAATCGGATAGATCTTTTTGCCCGGCTTTTTCTAGCCGGGTCTTTTTTATTGGGGCGTGTACTCAACGCTTAAAAACGCATAGTCGTTTTCCACACCTTGGCTGAAATTCAAGCGCTCGATGTCGGATTGATTTTTAAAATTTATCCAAGTGCTTCCGGATGAAAATTTGCGGGTCATGTCTTGATCGCGATCAATCACCCAATACAAGACTTCTAAAGAGTTTTTACCTAATTGAGGTTTTTCGTGTTGGCGTGCCAAAAAGTGAACCCGGAAAGTTCTTAAATATTTGGTGCCTTTGCCACACCAAACATCAAAATCGTGCATAATGGGTTCGTGCAAGTAATGAGTGCATTTTAAAGTGAACTCGCCATCAGCCGAAGAATAACTGAATTTGACTTCACTTTCATGAACTTGCTGATTTTTAGCGGCAAAAGATGTGGAAGAAGAAATAACAAATAAAACGGATAATAAAAGAGTTTTCATCTGCATACTTAAACCCTAGCAATGGGGTTTAAAGTGGGGCAGTCCAAGACGACGTGATCAAGACTTTGACCACGTCTGGTTTTCGGCAAGCGCTTAGATTTTTTCTAAGCGCGCGTATTTGACGACGAATTTTTTAACGGTGTTGTCGGTGAACATCACGCTGACCTTAAAGTTCTCACCTTCTCCTTCGGTCGCATAAACCGTGCCGGCGCCAAAGGTGGGGTGGCGCACGCGCATTCCTTTGCTAAAGCCACCGCCACTGGATGCCGGAGCATCGTCATAATCCGGAAAGCTTTGGCTTTCATCTTCATAAGACCGAGGCTTGTTGCGCGAGCCGCTGGTGGCGCCCCATTGGGGGCGTCCCCAGGTTTCATCGGAATCATAAGAGCTGGATCCGTATTTCGCCATAAAGCGGGGGGCGTCTGCCGCCGCGGTTTTAAATTCAATGTATTCTTGGGGAATCTCTTTAATAAATCGAGATTGCGGATTGAATTGTTCTTGCCCCCACACGCGGCGCATTTTTGCGTAAGTGAGCCACAGCTTCTGGCGGGCGCGAGTCATGCCGACGTAAGCTAAGCGACGTTCTTCCTGCACATCTTCTTCAGTGTCTCCATCACCAAGGCTGCGCGCGCTTGGGAAAAGATTTTCTTCTAAGCCCACCACAAAGACATACGGATATTCCAAGCCTTTAGAGATATGCAAGGTCATCATCGTGACTGAATTCTGCTCTTGGTTTAATGAATCCACGTCGCTGACCAGCGCCATTTCTTCAAGGAAACTGGTCAGCGTCCCTTCTTCACCGCGCTCCTTGGCAAATTGAACAATCGCATTGTCGAGCTCTTCTAAGTTGTCGATACGAGCCAAAGATTCCGGTGATTCATCTTTTTTAAGAGCCACAAGATATTCGGTCATGTCTAAAACAATCGGATAGAATTCCACCAAAGGATGTTTTAGCGCCAGCTCTTGAAGATTGCCCATAAGCTCCACGAACCGACGAACTTTGCCCGTGGTGCCGGCGTTAAAAACACGCTCTTCGCAGGCTTTAAGGGCTGCTTGCATCATGCTTAAATTTTGTTGAAAGGCGAACTCTTCAATTTTCTCGACCGTCGTTTTACCGATCCCGCGCGCCGGCACATTGATCACGCGCTTAAACGCGACATCATCCGCCGGATTGATTGCGAGCTTCATGTAAGAAAGCATGTCTTTGATTTCCATGCGTTCATAGAAGCGAACACCGCCAACAAGGCGATAAGGGATAGAAAGAGTTCTTAATTGTTCCTCTAAAACACGGGACTGGGCATTGGTGCGATAAAAGATGGCGTAGTCATTGTAAGACCCTTCGCCTTCATTCATCATCGTTTGAATGGTTTTGGCGACAAACTTTGCTTCATCGTATTCATTACGTTCTTCGCGAACTTGGATTTTATCCCCTGCAGGGTTTGAGGTGAATAACGTTTTATCTTTACGTTCTGAATTGTTTTTAATAACGGCGGTCGCTGCACCCACGATATTGCCCGAAGAACGATAATTTTCTTCTAACTTTACGACCTTGGCTTCGCGGAAGTCCTTTTCAAAGTCCAAAATGTTTTTAATATCCGCCCCACGCCAGCTGTAAATGGATTGGTCTTCGTCACCCACCACGCACAGGTTGCGATGAGCTTGGGCTAGCATCTGCACGATCAGATATTGAATGTGATTGGTATCTTGATACTCATCCACCATGATGTATTTGAACTTTTCTTGATACATCTGCAAAACATCCGGATACATACGGAACAGTTCATAAGTCTTTAAAAGTAAATCATCGAAATCAAGACTGTTCGCCTTTTTCATTTCTTTCTCGTACAACTTATAAACTTCAATGGTTTTAGCATCGGCAAAGTGACGAGAGTTTTTTCGCTCTTTCTCAAAAGCATCGGGATTTAGTCCCAGCATTTTAGCTCGGCTAATAGCGCCTTGAAAGTTTTTAGCCGGATACATCTTGTCGTTGATATCCAAGGCCGTCATGACTTTTTTGATCTGACTTAATTGATCGGAAGAATCGTAAATACCAAAAAAAGGTTTATAATCTAAAAGAGTTAAATGCTGTCTTAAAACTCTGACACAAAAACTGTGAAAGGTGTTAATCCAAAGCTGGGAATGCACGCGCGCGCCCATGTCGGCCAGGATCTTATAAATCCGATGTTCCATCTCTTTGGCGGCTTTATTGGTGAAGGTCACGCACAAGATTTCATCGGGGGCCGCAACACCTTGCCCGATGATGTTCGCCATCCGATGGGTCAACACCCGGGTTTTGCCTGAACCGGCGCCGGCTAAGATAAGCAAAGGCCCTTCCAAAGTTTCTACGGCGTCTTTCTGCGAAGGATTCAAATTTTTGGTAACGAAATCAAGCACATCCATCCAGGCATCCTTTGGGTCAAAAAAAGGCCACGAAAACTCGCACTGTCGAACATTTGGTGAGACTGACAAACTTTGTCTATCTCTAAGTTTTCATTGAGTTTTTCGTTATTTTCCATTACAACTATAACGCATTACGTTATCTGTATGAGAGAGCACTCCCGTTTATAGTGTGTTGAGAGGACTTTGTGAAGCGCGTTTTTAGCCGGATCACAGCAGCAATTTTGATTTCCATGTCATTGACGGCATGTGGTCCCTCGACTGAGGGTATTAAGGCTGTATCTGGTAATGTCCGGGTGATGACGGCAATGCCTTCTGAAGGCGGCAGCTATTCGATGGGGATCACGGAGCTCTTAGCCCTGGACGATCTTTCGACGTTGGCGGGTAAGTTTGTTAAGTTCTTCTTTTCGCCGCGAGTTCGTAACAATCACCTAGAAGGCATGTCTCCAAAAACTCGTTTTGTTTTAAACAGCGATGGGGTCTATGTTCCCACCGACGAAACCACCATGCAGATGGTCACTATATATGCTCATATGCAAAAACTTGCGGCCTTAGATGAAGAGCTTGGTGCGGGAGGCGTAAACAAGTGGCCTCGCGACGTGGGTATTGCCGTTCGCGTTGCGGGGAGCACTCGTAACAATGCTTTTTACGAAGGAAAAACGGACTCCATTTTGGTGGTTCCTTACACTGGCAAAGAGCTTCCGCTGGCTGTTAACGGCGGAGTCTTAGCTCATGAACATTTCCATTCTTTATTTTATAAGTTGGTTATCAAAGATGCCGCGACGAATGTTCATGGCAAAGAGATTGCCGATACATTTGGTGAAGATTTTGGTCAAATCTCAGATGTTGAAGCCTCGCGCATTCAGCCGGTGGGGCCTACGCTTTCATCAAGTGAGATGAACTATTTTTATCACGTTGCAATCACCCGCGGTCTGAACGAAGGCTTGGCGGATTTCTGGGGATGGATGTACACTGGCGATCCTGATTTCATCGTGCACTCGTTACCGGGAGAAACCGGAAGAACTTTAAAGGTATCACGTAATCAGACGTTTTTATCCAGCGACGTCAGCATTCGCGGTGAACTTAATAGACGTTATAATGAAAGATCTGGTGATAAGAATTTTGATTTTACCAATCAAATCAGCGGCTATGTCTATGTTTTAGGGACGCAGTTTTCTCGCGCTATTAAGGTCTACACGGAAGTGTACGCGAAAGCTCGTGCTGTTGAACCTCTACAAGCTCGTAAAGATGTGGCGAAGGTGATCATAAAAATGCTGCCTTCTTTGCGTGAAGAGCTTTCGCAATCAGAAACAAAAATATTCACGGGACAAACTTTTGTTGAAAGTTTCGCTAAAAATACCCAATTAGCCACTCAAGAGGAGTGTCAGTATCTCGCAAATTTAATTAATGATTCCAGAAATGGTGGGTCGCGCAATGTCACTGAATGCCAAGAGAATCAAGGGCAATGGACTTTTCATGAAAAGAGAATTGAGATCGGACCAAGGGTAGATCCCGATATTAAAGGTCTCACCCAATGAGATTGATCTTTTTCTTTGCACTTTCGGTTTTGGTGTCTTTGTGTTCGTTTTTGAGCGAAGCGCGTGCTGATGTTGTGCGTGGATATCTTTTGAATTCTGAAATGCGCTATGAGCGGGCTTCCAATCAAGACATGGTCAACCGCAGTCCAATGAACTATGCCATTAGCTATCAGCGTTCTCGTTTTAGTGTGCTGCTAGAGCATGTGTATTTCACGGAGACTTCGGGGAATCCTACTTCGGCCTTTGAGCGACAGCATGCGGAATATCTTGCTTGGTTTCGTCTGCACGCTTTGGCTTGGACGTTCGGAGACAATACTCACACGGTGCAACTTTACGGTGGGCTCGCTGCGGGAGCTTATCAAGAAACGGTGACTACAGTTTTTATGGGAACATCTCGCGTTGATACTGGAAGATGGACGTTTATGACGGGGCTTTCGGGGGGCGTGGAATATTCCGTGAAGCTCACTCCCGCATTTTTGATTGTGGCCGCCGCGGAGGGCCGAGGATTTACCGGTTCAGACCTTGATCCCAATCCGATGTGGAGCGCGGTCTTCCGTCTGGGTGTGGGTTTAATTTTTTAAAGGTCCAGTGTCTCTAAGCAGAAAATCTTTTGTAAGTTAACCGAAATCAACCGCTCTGTGGATTTCAGCGCGACAATGAATCGCATGAGATCGATTGTTTTATCCTTTCTAAGTTTAATATTTTTTAGCTCTGCCTGGGCCCGCTCTTGGCAAAAGATTGAAATCCCAGGAGCGTTTTGTGGAAATGGCGAAGCTTACAGCGTCTTTTTAGATTATAAAGATGCAGACAAGCTGGTCGTTGAATTTATGGCCGGTGGCGTTTGTTGGAATGATCTTTCCTGTTACGGACAGACGGCGTTAACGCGACTTGAACCCTTGCGCACCGATCCGACGGCGGATTTATTTTCGTCGGAAGATGAATCTAATCCTTGGGCGCATCACTCAATGATTTATTTTCCTTATTGTACCGGAGATGTCTTTGCGAACTTTCACGTCGCAACCTATCGTTCAGGAATTCCTCTTTATCACTATGGTTATCAAAATGTGGTGCTCGCTTTAGAGTATCTTTATCGAAACTCTTTGATTTCATTTTCTAGCGTTCAAGACTTAGTGGTGTGGGGAGCATCTGCAGGAGCCATTGGAGCTTTTGTCCATGCGAAGAATATTGCCGAATATGTTCCTTTCACTGCGCAAAAAACCTTGATAAGTGATAGCCCGGGTCTTCATTTTGGAAAAAACTTTTGGCATAAATTTTCAAATCAAATGAATCAAGATTTCAAAAATTATATGGGGCGTGCCGGTTTTGAATATTCATTAGATGACGGCATGATTGCGCCTCGCATGGGATCAGTTTTTAATAAATTGCTGACGTGGAATATTGCCATTCTTCAGTCGACTCGGGACCTTGTGATGTCCGCCGTATTTGGGGGAATCACGCCCAACGAACATCGCAAGCTGGTGTTAGGCCCTGAAGGCATTGGGCAAGTGGCGAAAGGTTTTAAAAATGTTTCTACCTGGATCGCGGATAACCCCGGTCATACGTTTTTATTAAATCCCTACACCGGTGATATGCGCAGTATGGAAGGTGAAACGGCGTGGAATTTTACGGTTCGCGTTTATACTGAAAAATCTATCTTGCTCCTCCCACGGTGACGGAAGTCAGACTTGATTTCGCCGTCCCGTCATCAGATTCAAAAAAGGCTTTAAAGCGCAAACTTCCTGTTCCGGCGAATGAAGGAAAGGCCGCGATGTGGGCATTGATTTCAGAAGCCGTGTTTGTATGACTGCTGGTTGTTGCCGAAGCCCAGCTTGTTCCATTCCAATAATAAGCAGAACCCTCTTTTACCAATTGAAACTTTACGACACCTGCTCCCGATGTGATTGCGGCAAAAGAAGTGAGCTTTTTATAAGTCACACCATTTTGCGCGGCAATGTTGGGTTTAGCGACACTGTAAGTAACGGGGGTTACGGCCACAGATTTTAAAAGTGGCGTTAACGTCCCCTCATCATTTTCCATCGTCACTTTGTAACGGAAGTTATTGCCTGAAACGCCTGTTAAATTTATTGAGGTCAGCGCAGCGATATCGTATTGCGCAGCTTCCGTGTAATAAGTCGCGGCCGTGCCATCAGGTCCTAAGAAAGTGCCATTGCAGGCCGCCGGCGTTGCGCAAGTTTGCACCTGAAATTTTAAACGATTGCTTCCGCGGCGATAGCGCGCTTGAACTTCACTTTCCGAAAGCACACGATTATACATTGCCACCTCATCGATTTTTCCTCTAAAAGTTTCGGTGAATGTATTGTCTAACATTCCCACTCTTAATGGAAAGGCTCCTGGTTTAATGTGCAAGGTGCCGCCGGCGCCAGATCCTGGCGTTCCGGTCACAAGCACTCCATTGACATAAACTTTTAAGCGTTCTCCGGTGACGCCTTGATCAAAAGTCATCACGATGTGGGCCCACTCGTTGTTATTTAAGGCAATGCCGGTGTTAAAGCGAGATGTGTCTGATTCGTCTTCTTGACGGAAATCGATATTCAAAGTTGGGTAAGGAAGACCAAAAGTCATGTAAGAGATGGCGAAGTTAAAATCGGTATAGTCATTACGTTTGGTGACAATGCCGAAATATTTGGTTTCGTCACCCGCGATAAATTGCGGATACACCCAAGCTTCAACAGTCAAAGTGGTGGTGATATTAAAGTTCCCGGTATCCGCGATTTCAATATACTGTCCGGAGCCAGCACTGAAATTTCCGGCGTGAGCAAAATGTCCGTTAGTAGTGGTGCTAACTCCCGTCGCCAGGCCGTGATTACCATTGCCTGAAGAATCAATCACCTCACCCGCAGCGCCACTCCATGATGTTTCATCCATGTGCAGTAATAAAATATTTCCGCTCATGTCGATGTTATCAGCGTCATAAGCTGTTTCTATGGCTTTATTATTGGGATAAGGTTTGCCGGCAGGAACTCCTGAAATCCATTCTAACTTTGTCCAATTCAGACTTGAGTTTGCGGCAAAGACTCGAGAAATAAATGTTCCGGTCTTAGCAGTTTTACCAGCGGCGTTTAACTCTAGTGCATTGGTGCCATTCCAGTCAGTGTCTGATTTTGTGCCGGAACCAAATCCGATAGCGGTATTGTTATAGTCCGAACCGATGGGAATAAGTTCGGCAGAGTTCGCGGTGTAGGAAAGGGCATCGCCGACCATAGTAAATTCACCCGAAGTTCCGGAACCTACCGTCCAAGTTTTTGTAAAATCCCCCGGGGCTTCTAGTCCCGGTTGATAGCTACTGTCCACCGATGAGGCAAAAAAACCCAAGGAGCAGCCAGTATTAAGAATAAAAATTCCCCATAGAACCGAAACGCACCATGTTTTAGTAAACATATGTCACTCCAAGTGAAATACCTGTTTGTTTTTCTGTTTGTTTTACGAGTAATGAATTTTGATCGCTGAAGTTATAAAATATTTTGGCCATCCACCAAAGATCGTGCAGACGTTTTTTAGCAAAAACACTGGATTTAACCTCTGATCCTTCTTCAATGGCATAACCATGGGTGTTGCTTGAGCCCAAGCTTCTAAAGTCGACCATTGCGCCCAAGAGCATATTGTTGTCGATGACAAAGGCCCCTTCGACGCCGACACCCCAAAACATCACGTTGGCATCATCAAAGACAAATTGATTAAAGTTTTCGGCACGCGAAAACAATCTCTTTTGGGACCCAAATCCGAAGCGCACCTCGGCTAAATTTGAAATTGAACGACGTAAACGCAGTTCGTATTCGTTGGTCGCATCGGGTCTTTGGGTGGCTTGAGCTTCGCTGACGTCCTGGAACTCATTTTGTTGGAAAGATCCAAGAATTGCGGATTTAAACGACTCTGTGAATGCGTATCCCAAGGTGATGGTGCTATGAGGAAGGGCGCCTGAATTAAACTCTCCACGTCCTTGTGTGACACGATCCTGAGCTTTGATTTGTCGGGATGAGGCCCCCCCTTCAAATCCAAATTCCCATGTTGTTTTTGAAATGGGTGTGCCTTCTTGCGCACTGACAGGCAAAACGAAAAGTACAGAAACAGTCAGATAGAAAAAAATCCTCATATCTGATTATTGACATGCTGAAGGGATGCTCACAATGGCCGTAAAGGATTAGGACCACGTAGTGCTCGGCGATAGCGAGCGTTCGGTAAAAAGAGATAGCTGGAAAGGATCTGAAGGCCCGCCGCAAGAACTGCGGCGGAAGAAGCTAGACTATTCTGAGATTTTTTGAACGATTGCGGAACCCATTTTAGATTTCGCTAAGAACTCTGCGCGGTAAGAAGTTGCTTCTTTTTGAGTCGCAAACTGACCGACACTTACACGGTAATAGGTTGTGCCTTTAACATTCGCGGGAATATAAAAAGCGCTGTAACCTTTGGTTTTCAAATCTGAAGCCATTTTTTGAGCTTCCGCTTCCTGCGGGTAAGCAGCCACTTGGACTGTGAATTTTCCCACAGCGTATTGAGCTACATCTTTAGGAAGTGAAGAAGGAAGACGCTCTTCCTTAATTACTTTTTTTGCAGGAGCTTGAGTTTCGGGAGCTGTTGGAGCTTTACCTTGCGCCACATTTTTTGCAGCCTCAGAAGCGTGTGACGGAGCGGTTGCTTCGGCATGGCCACCACCGTGAGCATCTTTAGCGGGCTCTGCTTTTACAGCACCATGGGCCTCTGCCGCCGGTGTACCATGAGCATCAGTTGCTGCTGCGGGCGCACCGTGCGCGTCTTTCGCAGCCCCGTGAGCATCATGACCCGCCGTTGTTGTCGCTGGTACAGTATCGTCAGCAACGAATTCTTCAGCAAGCTTAGCAATTTCTTCGTCAGTCATCGCGCCAGAGCGGTGTTCAGAAGGAGATGTCGAAGCGACACCACGTTCTGCGTGAGCATCACCATGACCTTCGCCATGAGAATTTTTTTGTGGCTCTAAAGCAGCAAGCTGATGTTGATTGTCACTGAACTTCTTTCCGACAAAGGTGCCGATAGAAAACGACAACAAAGCAATAAAGAAAAACAACCCCAGCTTTAAGAACGCATCCGTTTGTGAACTCATCTTTTCAATCCTCATAGATTATATCCAACCCTCAAGGACCCTTCCTTTGGTCCTCTCTTTATGTTAGCTTTAAGTCCCGGAACTGGTCAATGATACGTAGGTCATCCGGGAAAGGAAATCCGTGGAAAACAGCGTAAATTCAAGGGATTGGAAGCAGGTCTTAGGTCAGGCCATCAAAGCCGTCAGCCTGGGCAGAGAGGTCCTTCTCAATTATTTCGGCAACTTAGAGCATGTTGAAGAAAAATTCCAAGCCGGTCTAGTGAGCGAAGCCGACAAAGAATCAGAACGAGTCATCGCAGAGCATCTTAAGAAAAATTTTCCGGAGTTTGAGTTCTTGGGCGAGGAAACCTTCGCGGGATCTCATGCTCCTGGGGCCAAAGTCCAGGCAGAGCCCGCACAAAAAGTGGGACGCTGGATTGTGGATCCTTTAGATGGGACGACAAATTATATTCATCGCTTTCCGATTTTCTGCATCAGCTTAGCGTTAGAAATCAATGGGCAGATTCAATTGGCCGTGATTGACGTGCCAATACTGAAAGAAACATACACCGCGATTCGTGGTGAAGGGGCGTTTGTGAATGGTCGTCCTTTGAAAGTCAGTAACGCCTCTTCGTTGGATAAATCATTTTTAGCCACAGGCTTTGTTTCGGAACACGAACACGTGATTGCCGAGCAATTGAAAATCTTTGATGAGATGGTTCGCAAGTGTCGCGGAGTTCGCAGACCAGGGGCTGCCGCTTATGATTTAGCGCAAGTAGCGCGTGGCGTGTTTGATGGTTACTGGGAAAGAAATATTCAGCCATGGGATGCAGCGGCCGGCATCTTACTCGTGCGTGAGGCGGGGGGCATTGTGCAAACTTATCGTGGTGAAGAATATCATCCGTATAAGAATTCGATCGTCGCGGGGAATGCGAATGT
Organism: Bdellovibrio bacteriovorus; assembly: GCF_001592735.1. NCBI lineage: Bacteria > Pseudomonadati > Bdellovibrionota > Bdellovibrionia > Bdellovibrionales > Pseudobdellovibrionaceae > Bdellovibrio > Bdellovibrio bacteriovorus. The sequence continues at coordinate 752,512 of NZ_LUKE01000001.1, read as the reverse complement.
GGTGAAGGCCGTGCAAGGGGTTTTAAAAAATCACTTGGATGCGCAGACGCAGTAAATTCTTAAGCCGAAAAAGCTGGTTCGATGAACTGAAATTTCACTTCAGTCGTCTCAGCCTTTAGGTGAGTCCTTACTCCTTGAGGAATAGTGATCATCGGCACGGTGTGCCCGCAATCAAAGTTAGAAATAATTGGGTATGTTCTTTTTCCCACGATATCTATAATCAGGTCGTCGTAAGTAAAAGCCGCACCATCCGTGCTAAAAAATTCTGGTTTTGAAATAATTAAACCTGCTAACTCATCGAAGGCCCCGATTAAAGAGAGCTGGCGTAAGGATCTTTCTTCCTTCATCAAAGGAGCGTCCATTTCTTCAATTAAAAGAATCTTACCTTTGAGGTCCGGCCAATATTTAGTGCCCGCCGCACTGGTGAGTGTATTCAAGTTCGCGGCTATGATCGGTGCGGTCGCGGTGCCCTCTTGAAGGACTTTCCATCCACGATTTTCCTGCCACTCTCTTGGCAGTTTTTTCCAGTCTCCGTTGCCCCAATCTCTTGAATGGTTGCTCCATCTTTTTGGTTGATTAATATCTCTTGTCCCGGACTCGTGGTTCATCAAGGCATCTAAGAACCACTTGTTACTTTCTTCAATGCCTGAAGGCCAATCACCAAACCAACACATCACCGCCGGTCCATAGTAGGTTCTTAAGCCCGCAAATTTCATAATCGCCAAATGAAGTGAAGTGACATCTGAGTATCCGCAGATAGGTTTGCGTTCTTCCTTGATTGCCGAATAATCCAGAAAGGGAATCATGCTACTTGAATTATATCCGCCGATAGTGGCCACCAAAGCGTCGACATCCGGATCCTTGATAAGCTCCATGAATTCTTTGGCCCGTTCTTCTCCAGAGCCTGAGCGGTAGCCTTGGGAGGCTCTTTTGTTAGTCAAAGAACCTAGCTTGATGTTGAAACCCAGATTTTTTAGCGTGCGAAGCCCATTTTCGAAAAGTTCAGGATTTGCATTGTAAGCGGGAGAAGAAGGAGTGAAGACACCAATAGTATCTCCGAATTTCAAACGTTTTGGAGAAATAAGGGTTTGGGACATTACATATCCTCGGGTGGTTAGTGTGTAATTTATGAAGTTCATCTTGGGACGAAAAAATAAAAATGTCTAGAAAGGACTTCTTATCGTTGCCCGGGCGAAGGGATCACCCTCGCTACGCGGGCGCATAGCGGCAATAGTTATTTGTAATGTCGAATTTGTTTGCCATGATTTTTGATTCTTTATTTTAGGTCAGGTCGAAATAAATAAAATTTTTCACGAAGGACCGTGTTCTGTGAATTTAGGTTTCGTATAGAACATTTCTGAGCTTATTAAGCTTGATAAAAATGAGGTCTCTGCCTGATCCCTGCGTTCTTAAAATGTTTCAAAAACTCTTTTTTAAAACCCATGATATGGTCCTTTTCGTAGGAGAAATTTATGGATCTAAGAAATATTTCGAACCAGGACCTAGTGGGTCGCATGCAAAACCTTGTGCGGACCGAAAGAAAAATTACGCATTTAATTCTGGTGCACATTTTAGAAATTGAAGAACGTCAGATTTACGCTGAGCTGGGATATGATGGGATGTACACTTACCTGACGCGTGGGTTAGGATATTCCGAAGCGGCGGCTTATCGTCGTTTGCAATCGGCCCGGCTTTTAAAGCAGTTGCCCGAAGTTGCTGATAAAATTGAATCTGGAAGCCTGCATCTTTCTCAGCTTACGAAAGTGCAGAAATGTCTTAAGGAGGCGCAGAATAACGGGACAAGTATTTCTCCTTCCATAACTTTGGAGGTTCTAGGAAAGTTAGAAAATAGAAATTCTTTTCAGACGGACGCCGTCCTGGCTAAAGAATTTAATTTGCCAGTAAGAGATCAAGAAGCGCTTCGACCCCAAGCCGACGACTCGGTTCGAATTGAAATTACTTTATCGGCCGAGCAGTTTAAGGAATTGGAAAATGCAAGAAACAATCTCTCTCATGTTTGTCATGAAGGCTCATGGGCGCATATCATCGCGACTTTGGCGAAAAAGTTCAATCAGAAGAACGAATCAAGAGCAGCTATGAAAGAAAATAACTTGGTTAAAAAAGAAGTGCTTCTTATCGGTAAGGACAAGCCATCGGCCATGTCGAAAGAACCCCAAGATTTAGAGTTGCCGCCAATCACACTTCGAAAATCCATTTCAACTCAAGGAGTCATCGCTACGAGGCGGAATCTAAGAAAAGCAATTTCTATTCGAACTCGACGCGAACTTTTAAGAAATTCGGAGGGTTGTTGTGAATATGTGAATCCTAATTCAAATGAACGCTGTCGCTCCAGATATCAACTGCAAATTGATCATATTGTTCCTGTATCATTGGGCGGGTCAAATCACCAGGATAACTTAAGAGTTCTTTGCCGCACGCATAATCTATTTATGGCAAGTAAGATGGGAATTCAGCTTAAAGAAAAGGCCCACTTCTAAAGTAGAGGTGGGCTTTCGAAAATCAATGGGTTTTCTGCTGCGAAATGCGGTCACAGCAGGCGACGTTTTAAAGTCAACTACTTCAAAGTCGATTGAATCTGCTGAGCCTTAGACAAATGCTCCTGCACGTGAGTTTTTGTAGTTTCTAAGAACGCACGGAAATCTGAGTTTTGTGTGGCCGGGATGTATTTTTGTTCCAAGTCATTCAAAACCTGTTGGTGCATCATGATTTGGTTTTCGATATAGGCTTTATCAAAGTCAGAGCCTTTTTTCTTTTTTAGCTCTGCCAATTTATCTTTGGCATCTTTTTTAAGGTTTTTAGCGATATCGTTATTTTTAGGATCGATATCTGCTTTTTTGAAAACTTTTTTGGCTTCTTTGTTGTTGTTTTCGTGGGCATTTTCCATGTCTTTAGCGAATGTTTTTACTTCGCTATTGCTGGCGCGTGACTTCGCGGCTTTGGCAGCGTCGATTTCAGCGTCGTTCACGGTTTTGAGAATTTCGCCAACCTCTTGGTCTGAAAGATTTGCCGCGTGGGCGAAGCCACCGAACATGAACGCGGAAAGAACCAAAGGCAATGCTGCTAATTTTAATGATTTCATAAAGTCTCCTTTTTGTTTTTAAAAATCTCTGTGTATGATCACGGGGACTAAATGCTTCTTGCAAGCCCAAGCTATTTACCTGCAAATATACAAAAGAGCTTTGGAGGGCCCATGATAGTAGAAATTCAAATGTTAATATTTGCGTCCATATTAGGTTTAGTACAGTTATTGGCGGCCGCGCATCTTTCAACAATGCAACGCGGACTGAAATGGAATTTAAGCTCTCGTGAGTCTTCGCGGCCTCCACTGACAGGAATGGCCGGAAGAGTCGATCGATCCTATCGTAACTTTATGGAGACGTTTCCAATTTTTATCGTGGCGATTTTTGCCGTTCTATTTTTGCAAAAAGGAACATCACTTTCTTATTGGGGATCTCAGCTTTACTTCTACTCCCGTGTGCTTTACTTCTTCGTGTATGCAGCGGGCATTACGGGATTGCGCACGTTGATTTGGGGTGCGAGTTTGATCGGTTTAGTGATGGTTCTATGCAGTTTGCTTTAGTTTTCTAAAGTGCTTGTAAAATCTTTTGTGCGATTTCAAAACCATGCTCTAAAGCTCCATGCACAGTGCCTTGGCCATCCGCTTTGGCAAAGGCTTCTCCGGTCAGCCATAAGAAGCCATGAAAATGCGGATACGTTTTAGGTTTATAATCTTGGTTTTCTATGCCGGTGTAAGTGTAAGCGCCCATGGCGTAGGGATCTTTAGACCAGTTGTGTTGATGAACGGAGGACACTTCTTTTTTTAAGAAAGCCAAGGATCTATTGGTGATTTTTGACAAGGTTTGCAGCGCTTTTTCGATACGGGCGTTGTCCGACATGTTCGAAAGTTCTTGCGCCATGGGTCCTCCCTGCCAAGCGATCAGGTAAGGAGCACGTAAGGGGCTTAAAGTCCACCACGTGGAAAAATACATGTTATGGGGCGCTCTTAAAAAGCACACCGGATTTTTTTCGGAGAGGTTTTCCCAAAAGCGGGTTTTAAAAATAAACACCAGTCTTTGCACATGACCGACGTGCAGATGTGAAAGTGCCGGAAGAAGTTCGGGGATTTCCGGTTTAAACTCAATCTGTGATTTTTTATGCTGCCCCTGCAAGACGGCTAGTGGCACTGCCAGCACGACTTGTTTTGCGTGAATATGACGACGCCGTCCCGACGGAAGAGTGCAGATGATCTCTATCTGTTTTTTATTCCAATTAATTTGAGTAACAGGATGTTCAAGAGCGATCTTTTTCTTAAGTGAATTCTGCATAAGTCCCTGGAGAACATCGCAGTAGCCACCCACAATACGAAAATCGTTATTGCCATTCAGATCGCGTTTATCTTTCTCGGATTCCGCGAACGCCTTTTCACCAATCAGATTTATGTCGGCGGCTTGAAAGCCTTCAATGTATCCAATTAAAAGATCTCGCATGTCTTTCGGGATGGCTTTATGAGCCTTTAAAAAATCTGCCATCGAACGGTCGGTCTTTCGTTCACTGTCCGGCAAGGCTAATACTTTTTCAAATCGGTCCCAGAAATCTTTTTGCTCAATCAGCTTTCCGTTTTTCAAAAAGAGCTGTTCAAACTGAGCATCATAAAAATCGTGGCCCGTCTTCTTTAAAAGATCCAAAACAAGAGGTGAGGCTGCATGAATGAACTCCGCCCCTAACTCAATGGGAATGGAAGGGTGAGGTGAGCCTTGAGTGAAAACCCGGCCTCCAATGCGGGGCCTTGCCTCCAGGACCATCAGGTCGACATTTTGCTTTAGTAAATGGGCGGCGCATGACAAACCTGAAGCTCCGGCGCCGACGATCACGACGTCAAAACAGTGTGAGGATTTCATTGGATTCTCCTCGCTTATCGTCGGGTTTTTTTTAAGTGGGAGTCAAATCCCAATGCCAAAAGTTTGACTACTGTCAGAGAAATTCTACCCGGCAAATGTTTGCGGGGTCGGCAAAAATTGCCTGAGCTCAAATATGTTGGACCGCAGACTTTGACGCTCGACGGAGGTCCTGTTGGCATTGCTGTTGCTTTCAATTTTGTAAGGACCAATCTGTGGTTCTTCATCATGGAGGATGAATAGTGGCGGAGAAAGAAGCAGCAGCACCGGAAGCAGCAGCGCCAAGTGGTGGATCTGGACAAAAGCCTATACTTTTGATCGCGTTAGCGGTGATCAATATGCTCGTCGTAGCAGGTGTTGGGTTCATGCTCTATTCGGGCAAGAAGAAAGAAGCCGCCGAACCTAAAATCGAACAAGTCATCAAAGGTGAAGCCGCGGCTCAACATCATGAAGCCACGGAAGAAAAAGAAGTCATGGGGAAGGTCGTTCCCTTAGAAAAATTCATTGTCAATTTGGCCGGTTCTAAAGGCCGTAAAGTGGCAAGTGTCAGCATGGAGCTTGAGGTCCAGGGCGAGCATGTATTAGATGAGATCGAGAAGCGTAAACCGCAAATTCGCGATATCATTATTATCATCTTGTCTTCTAAAACTCAGGAGCAAGTGGATACGCGTGAAGGCAAAGATAATTTAAGAAATGAAATTAAAGACACTATTAATTCTTTCCTGGTTCAAGGGAAGATTTCAAACGTGTTCTTCACAGAGTTTATCTACAACTAAGGCAGGGTTATGAATCAAGTTCTGTCCCAAAGCGAAGTTGATGCTCTCTTAGCGGCGGTTTCCGACGGTGATGTTGCTTCCTCGGATGCTCCCAAGGCAGAGTCACAATCCGTAGGTAAAGTTGAAGACCGTAAGATCGTGTCTTACGATTTGACCAGTCAAGATCGTATCATTCGCGGTCGCTTGCCACAGCTTGAAGTTATCTACGAAAAATTCATGCGTGCATTCCGCGTATCATTGTCCTCGGCTCTTCGTAAGATCGCTTCGATCACGCTGACCTCGACTGAATTTTTAAAATTCGGAGAATTTATCAACACTTTACCGATGCCCACGTGCATGTCGGTTTTGCGCTTCGGTAACTTGCGTGGTTCGGCTCTTTTCGTTATTGAAAGTAAATTAGCCTACGCCTTGGTTGATAGTTTCTTCGGTGGCGCGGATCGTCCTTACACTAAAATTGACGGGAAGGATTTTACGCCGATCGAACTTTCTATCGTACAAAAAGTTGTGGGCCTCGCGATCAACGATCTTGAAGCCGCTTGGGCTTCGATTGAAAAAATTGGTTGTTCATTTGTGCGTACCGAGGTGAATCCTCAGTTCGTCGGTATCGTGCCGCCAACTGACGTTGTTATCGCCTCAACGTTCGACGTTGAGCTTGAAAATGCGACGGGAACAATTTCAATTGTTATTCCTTATGCGACAATCGAGCCGATCAAACAAAAACTACAAACAGGTTTCCAAGTTGAAACGGATCAAACCGACAAAAAACTTTGGACGGCGATCATTCAAGAACAGCTTTTAGAAACAGATTTAGAAATCAAAATCAATCTGGGCGAAACCGAAATCAAACTGCGCGATATGATGAGTTTGAAAGTCGGGGACGTCATTCCGTTAGATCAGGACGCTTCGGGCGAACTTGATGTGAATATTGAAGGCGTTAAGAAATTTAAAGGTTACTACGGCATACATCATGGAACTGTGGCAGTCCAAGTGACTCGTCCGGTGCAAAAGTAGGGGGGAGACATTAATGGGTGACGATACTTTAGATAATTTGGCAGACCAACTCGTTGCGGAAGCTTCGGGCGCGGCTGAAGGCGGCGGTGGCGGTAGTGCGGCGAAAAAATCCGCAGCCCTCCCGGCCCATCAAGACCGCAACCTGGGAATGATCTTAGATATTCCTTTAAAAGTTTCCGTTGAATTGGGTCGTACCAAAATGCCGGTGAGTGAGCTTTTGAATCTGACTCAAGGGAGTGTCATTGAATTGAATAAACTGGCTGGTGAGCCCATGGAAGTTTACGTCAATGATAAGTTGATTGCTCGCGGTGAAGCCGTGGTCGTCAATGAAAAATTCGGTGTTCGTTTAACTGACATCATTTCACCCGCTGAGCGTGTGGAACAATTAAAGTAAGAGGTCCTTAGATGCGCTGGTTGTTATCCATCTTATTCGTGATTTCCTGCTCTTCGGCTTTTTCGCAAGAAGCAGCGGTAACCAATGCCGACGAAGCTTCTGTGGGATTGACCGCCGTTGATAATACTGAAGCCTCTGCCGTGGCTGAGCAAGCGTCCCCTACCTTGCCACCGGCAAAGGACAATCGTAAAGAGTCAGAAATTCCTTTGAATTTGGATGGCCCCAAAAAAGCAGCCGGTGAAGAGAGCAGCGTTTTCCGTATTCTCTTCACGATTTCAATTTTAGGTTTGGTGGGTGTTGGTGCTTTTTTCTTCTTAAGAAAGTACAAAGTCCCGCAATCAGCAAAGCACCAAACGCAAATCAAAGTTTTGCAACAGCATTACTTGGGCCCAAAGAAAAGCTTGGCGATCATCCGTGTGGCGGGTGAGTCCATTCTTATTGGTGTCACGGATCATAATATTTCGATGATCAAGAATTTATCGTTGATGGATGACGAAGTTCCTGAGGAGGCACCCCGTAACTTTGGTCGTGTTCTTGGTGGGATGGATATTCAAGAAGACGAAGAACAAGAAGTTCAGAAGCCTAAAGCGAATAAACGTTCGGCGGCGGCCAATGAGCTGGATGCAGACGAAGAATTTGCAATTAGCGGTATTAAAGACATTGTTTCTAAACGCCTTAAGGGTATGAGGTCTCTTTAGTGAGAAAAATGAATTGGACTCTTTGGAGTCTTTTGCTTCTTCCTCTGATTTTGTTGGCAAGTTCTAATGCCTTCGCGCAAGTAACTTTGCCGCAATTAAATCTGGGCTTTAAGACGACGGACAACCCTAATGATGTGGTGGCCGCCGTCAAATTGATTTTAGTTATGACGGTGCTAACTTTGGCGCCGGCGATCTTGATCATGATGACGGGTTTTACCCGTATCATCATCGTTCTTTCCTTTTTGCGCCAAGCCATGGGCGTACAGCAAATGCCGCCGAATCAATTGTTGGTGGGTTTGGCTTTATTCCTGACTTTCTTTGTGATGCAACCGGCATTTAATGAGATGAATGAAAAAGGCATTCAGCCTTATCTTAAAGGAACGATTTCACAAGAAGTTGCCTTAGAAAATACACTCGCTCCTTTGCGTAAATTCATGTTCAGCCAAACACGCGAATCTGATTTGGCGTTGTTCGTGAAGCTTTCTAAAGTTGGAACTCCAAAAACACGTGCGGATGTGCCAACGATGGTTTTGGTTCCGGCGTTTGTGGTTTCTGAACTTAAGACGTCATTCATTATTGGTTTTATTATTTTCCTTCCATTCTTGGTGATCGATATCGTGGCATCCAGCGTTTTGATGGCGATGGGTATGATGATGCTTCCGCCAGTGGTGATCTCGCTTCCGTTTAAAATTATGCTTTTTGTATTAGTTGATGGCTGGGGTCTTTTAATCGGCTCTATGGTTAAGAGTTTCGGCTAGAGGTGATAAATGACTGACGAATTAGTGATCCGTTTAGGACAAGACGCTTTAAGAACAACGGCTATGTTAGCCGCACCGCTATTGATCAGCACCCTGGTGGTCGGCTTAGCGGTTAGTATTTTTCAAGCTTTGACTCAGATCAATGAGGCGACTTTGACGTTCATTCCAAAAATGATCGTGGTCGCGTTGGTTTTCGTTTTAGCAGGGCCATGGATGATGGATGTGATGAGCTCATATACCGTGAATCTGTTTGAAAACATTGCCGTGATGGTTAGGGAGTAAAGTGATTAACTGGAATGCCATGACTGAAGCACAAATTCTTTTGTTCGCGCTGGTGCTTCTGCGCATGATCGCCTTTGTGGTTTCGTCGGCGATCTTTGGCTCTCCATCGATTAATACTCCGGTAAAAGTTTTATTGTCCATCGTAATGGCGGTGGTTTTATTCCCCACCGTGCGTACGGGGAATGTCGATTATTCATTGATTTCGGGTGAAATCATAAGCTTAGCGGCTCGGGAATTGATTGTAGGACTTTCGTTGGGATTTTTAACCCGTCTGTTCTTCTTTGCTGTCACAATGACAGGGGATTTGGTGGCGCTTTCTGTGGGTTTGAGCTCTGCTCAACTTTACAATCCAATGATGGGGACTCACGGTAATACCATCGATCAATTCTATTCAACTCTTGGTACTTTAATTTTCTTAGCAATCAATGGGCATCATATGCTTCTAAGCGGAATCGCGCAGAGTTACGAGTTGGTTCCGGTAAGTTCTTTGGCTTTAAAAACAGGGGCTTTTGCAGAGATGGCCGTGTATGGACAAACGGTGATGTTGATGGCGATCAAGATGTGTGCGCCCGTCCTTGTCACTATCTTTTTAGCCAATTTAGCAATGGGTATCTTGGGTCGAGCAGTGCCCCAGATCAACGTCCTGGTTACAAGTATGCCGGTTACCATCATGCTGGGCATGGCGGTGGTATTTTTATGTTTGCCATTACTAATTGCAGAGATGACTGGTATCGCGGAACTCACTGCAGATAAATTATTTCAAGTGATGAAAGCGTTATAGCGGGGCCCGAGTTCTAGGAAGGAACTTAAGTGTCAGAAGAGAACGGCGAAAAGACAGAACAGGCGACGGACGCGAGGCGGGAAGAATTCCGTAAGCGCGGCAACGTGGCCCATACCAAAGAGTTGGGATCTGCGGTGGTGCTATTAGCATCGGCCGGTGGCATCTATGCTTTGGGCCGGTTCTTTTTTCAGCATATCTTTGAAGTATTTCAGTACTCCTTTGGTCAAGACATGGTCCAGATGGTTCGTGAAGGAAACTTCATGGAAGCTTTAACATTTTGTGCCGGAAAAGCTGGTATTCTGATGGCACCTGTTTTGGGAATTGCGGGTGTGCTTGGTGTGGCTTCATCAATCATGCAAGTGGGTTTCTTACAAGTGGAAGACGCGCTTTCGCCGAACTTTGAAAAGCTCAGCCCGGTGGAAGGTTTCAAGCGCATCTTCAGCTTAAGAGCTGTCGTTGAAGCCTTGAAATCAATTTTGAAAATGGGGGCAGTGGGAATCGTACTTTATTTCCTATTGCGCGGCGAAGTCGCAAAAATTCCCTACATGATTACGTTCTCGATTGAACAAATCATCGTGTACTTAGGCACGGTGGTGGTGAAGCTCTTAGGAGGGGTCGGCGGCGTGATGCTCGTGATTGCCGGAGCAGATTATTTCTATCAAAGATGGGATCTAGAGAAGAAAATGATGATGACCAAACAAGAGGTCAAAGAAGAACATAAGCAACGCGAGGGTGATCCGATGATCAAGTCTCGCATTCGCCGTATTCAGCGCGAAATGGCAAGTAAGCGTATGATGGCCGACGTTCCCACTGCTGACGTGGTGATCACCAATCCCACTCATATTGCCGTAGTATTAAAATATTCTGACAATCTTCCGGCTCCACAAATCGTCGCGATGGGTGCGGATTTGATTGCAGAGAAAATCAAAGAAATCGCTCGTGAAAACAACATTCCGATCGTGGAAAATAAACCACTGGCACGAACGATCTTTAAAACTTTAAAAATTGGACAAGTTATTCCTCGAGAGCTCTTTGTCGCGGTGGCGGAAGTGCTTTCATATGTTTACCGTTTGCGTAGGAAGAAAAGATAATGGATCAAGTTTTTCAGTTCATGAAAAGATTCGATAAGCTGACGAAGAATACAGATCTTCTGATCGCTTTTGGATTGCTTTCAGTTTTAGCGGTCATGATCATTCCACTTCCGCCGATCATGTTGGACATTTCGTTAACATTTTCTTTGGCTCTAAGCATTTTGATCCTTTTGGTTAGTATTTATACGGACCGTGCTCTTGATTTTACATCTTTCCCGTCTCTACTTTTGATGACAACTTTGTTCCGGCTTTCTTTGAACGTGGCAACGACACGTTTAATTCTGACACATGGGCATGAGGGGGAAAGAGCTGCCGGCGAAGTTATCGCATCTTTTGCGAACTTCGTTGTCGGCGGAAACTATGTGATCGGTTTTGTAATGTTCATCATCTTGATGGTCATTAACTTCATGGTTATCACAAAAGGTTCTGGCCGCGTGGCGGAAGTGGCAGCTCGTTTCACCTTGGATGCGATGCCTGGTAAGCAAATGTCGATTGATGCCGAATTGAACTCGGGTCACATCACAGAAGCGGAAGCTCGTAAACGCCGTAAGCAAATCGAAGGCGAAGCAGACTTTTACGGAGCTATGGATGGTGCCTCGAAATTCGTTCGTGGTGACGCTATTGCCGGTATTATTATTACGATGATCAATATCTTGGGTGGTTTGGCGATCGGTGTAATCCAAAAAGGTTTGGATATGAGCACGGCCGCTAAGTACTATACGATGTTGACGATCGGTGATGGTTTATTAGCGCAGATTCCGGCTCTAGTGATCTCTACCGCGGCCGGTATCATCGTGACTCGTACTTCAAATTCAGACAAAGACGTGGGTGAAGAAGTCACGGGACAACTTTTTGTTAAACCTCGCGCAGTCATGATCTCGGGCGGCGTTTTGATCCTGATGGGTTTAGTTCCAGGGTTACCGACAATTCCATTTCTTTTCATGGGGGCGGTGTTGTGCGGAACGGCTTGGATTATTAATAAAGCGCGTGCGGAAAAAGCTGCGGATGAGAAAAAGGCTTCTGAAACAGCATTGGCCGCACCAAAAAAAGAAAACATCGAAACGATGCTTCCACTTGATATGGTTGAATTGGAAGTTGGTTACGGACTTATCAATATCGTTGAATCTGATCAAAGCGGTGACTTGCTTGAGCGTATCGTCAGTATCCGTAAGCAGTTTGCTTTGGATCTGGGAATCGTAGTTCCAAGTATCCACATCCGCGACAACTTGCAATTGGCGCCGGGTGAATACCGCGTGATGATCAAAGGAAATCGTGTGGGCGGGGGGACGTTGCGTTCTGATTCGCTGTTGGCAATGGATCCAGGGAACGTCTCTGAAAGAATCGACGGTATTGCAACCAAAGAACCGGCATTTGGTTTGGATGCGATCTGGATTTCTCCGTCACGTAAAGAAGATGCAGAACTTGCGGGTTACACGGTGGTGGACTTGCCAACAGTCATGGCGACGCATTTGACAGAGATCGTTCGTTCACATGCCCATGAATTGTTAGGTCGCCAAGAGGCTTCGACGTTAATTGAAAACTTCAAAAAATCTCACCCGAAAGTGGTCGAAGAGCTTATCCCAGATCTTCTGCCCTTGGGATCTGTGGTGCGAGTTATGCAAAGCCTTCTTAAGGAACAAGTTTCTATCCGTGATCTATTGACGATCTTTGAAACATTGGCTGACGAAGCTCCGCGCACCAAGGACGTCGAAGCGTTGACGGAACAAGTTCGTCGCGGACTGGCTCGTGGTATCACGGCGAAGTACACAACCGAAATGGGTAATATCCCTGTTATGACATTACATCCTCATATTGAGGAATTGATCGCGAACTCGTTGTTGCAAACAGAACAAGGAGTTCAGTTGGTGATGGATCCCACGACGGCCCATCGTTTGATTAACGAAATTGCCCGTACCGTGGAAAACCACCCGGAAGTTGCTAGTCAGCCGATCTTGCTGACCAGCCCGACGTCACGTCGCCATTTATATAAATTAACGTCCCGTTTTATTCCTCAATTGGTTGTCCTTTCGCATAACGAGTTGAGTTCAGATGCGGACGTACAGGCGGTAGCACTTGTGGAGATGAGCCATGCAGGTTAAGAAGTTTGAAGCACGTACAATGAAAGAGGCTTTAGAGATGGTGAAAACCCAACTTGGGCCGGATGCGATTATCTTGTCGGCTCGCGACAATAATAAAAGTTATGGCTTAGTCGGCGAAGGCAGCGTGGAAATCACAGCGGCCGTCTCGGAAGAGACTTTGCAAAAAAAGAAATTCGCCGAAAGCAAATTACGCGAACAAGACCTGCAAAAATTTAAACAGATTCCGGCGCGTCAACAAAAAGAGTTGATCCAGAAGATGGTGGATAAGCATGTGCATAAAGCGCAAAGTGCCACAACCTCCATCACGCAACGTCGCTATATCGATATCGAAGACGAAGCCGAACAAGCTCGTCAGAAACAAGTCGCCGAAGAGCGCGTGCGTACTGCCGCTCAGAGAGCCTTGAATGCATTCCAAGCTCAAGACACTTTCGGGGCGCAGCCAGCGGCCGTTTCAAAAAAAGCTCCGACTCCGGTTGCGGCGAAAGTTCATCGTGCTCCGGTGGGTGAAAATGAAGAAGTTCTGGCTTTAAGAAGTGAAATCGCGAGCTTGAAGCAAGTAATCTCACAATTCCAAACGATGCCGCAATCTTTCATGGGCTCTCACCCCGGCGCAGATTACGGTATTAACTATGACCTAAGCTTTGTTTATGAAAAATTGACGAAAGCGGGTATGGCGCCGGAAATTGCGGCGGAATTCTTGACGACGGCACAAGAAACTTTGCCGGCATTGAAATTGAAAAATAAATCCTTAGTAGAAGCATGGGTGGCTCGTCACGTTTTGGATAACACCAAAATAGTACAAAACCCGACGCACGGAAAAATTCATTGCTTCGTCGGGCCGGCGGGCAGTGGTAAAACCTCGGCTTTGATCAAAATGGCCAGCCAAATGGTTGTTCGTGAAGGCAAGCGTATCGCGCTTTTTACGACGGACACCTTTAAGGTGGGCGCGGCTGACCAAATGAAGATTTACGCGCAAATTTTGAACGTCCCGTTTTCGGTGATTCGTTCACAGCAAGATTGGACAAACTTGATGCGCTATCTTGCCAATGTCGACGCCGTTCTGGTTGACTACACAGGCTTGTCTTTGAAAAACAATGAAGAAATTCATATGCTAAAGAGCTTGCTTCCACCGGCAGCGTTAAACCCAAATATTCATTTGGTACTTTCAACCAATGCCAAAGACGCCGATGCGACAGAACTAGGTCGTCGTTATTCCGTGCTAGGCTACAAAGATGCGATCTTTACGGGGCTTGATGAATCGACTCAGCACGGGACCATTTACAACTTTATGAAGCGTTTTGACATTCCATTGCACTCGTTCGGTATAGGTCCACGCGTGCCGGAAGACTTCGAGTATGCGACCAAAGAGCGTTTATTAGATTTAATTTTTAAGATCACTCAATTTAAGCAACAGGATTCTGAAGCCATATGAGAAGATTGAATTCTTTTGAGATGTATCGCACACGCACTATTAGCATCACTTCCGGTAAGGGAGGGGTCGGTAAGACGACATTGGTATCAAACCTTGCTTTGAACCTCGCCCAAAAAGGCAAGAAAGTGCTGATTTTAGATGGCGACCTGGGAATGGCCAATGTGGATATTATGTTTGGGGTTAAAACCAACGGAAATATTCACGACATTTTAGCTGGTCGTAAAGAGATGAAAGACATCCTATTGGAAGTCGCAAAAGACGTCTTCTTAATCCCGGGTGGCAGCGGAGTGGTTGAGTTCAATCACATGAATAACTTCGAACGAAGAGCGATGGTTGAAGCGGTCAGCAGCTTGCCATTGGGATTTGATTTCTTGTTGATTGATACTGCGCCTGGAATTGCAGAAAACGTCCTGTTTCTGAACTCCGCCGCGCAAACAGTGTCGGTGGTGATCACCCCGGATCCATCTAGTTTTGCGGATGCTTATGCTTTAATTAAAGTTCTAAATAAAACCCACAAAGTGAATCACTTCTCGATCATCTGCAATCAAGTGCGCGATGAACAAGAGGGTTTAGGCTTGTACCAACGATTTAACGATGTGGTGAATAAGTTTCTATACATTGGTCTGGACTACTGGGGCTCGGTACCCAATGACGTTGTTTTGAAAAAAGCAACACAAAATCAGCGTCTCATTTCAAGACATGAACCGGGAGCGGAATCGGCGAAAGCCATTCGTCAGATCTCCATGCAAATCGATAAGACTTCCAAGCACATCGAGTCCCAAGGCGGAATGCAGATGTTCTGGGATCAGGTCGTTGGATTTGCTTAGGAGAATTGGACTTTCAGCTCGATAGCCTGTTTGCTAACATTGTTTTAAGAGGGAAATTTTGATGAGTAAAAATGCGGCGTTGTTGAAAAAGTACAAGGAAGAGCCACGTAAGATAGCTACGAATCAGAAGGATGATCTGATCCGCGAATATGCGCCGTTAATTAAATTTATCGCTCAGAAAATCGCCGTGCGTTTGCCGTCGAATATTGAGTTGGATGATTTGATCTCTGCCGGTGTCATCGGTTTGATGGACGCTATCGAGAAATACGATTCTTCTCGTGATAATAAATTTAAAACTTATGCTGAGTTCCGTATCCGCGGAGCGATCTTGGATGAATTACGTGCTCAAGACTGGGTACCACGTTCGATCCGTGATAAAGCTAAGCTTCTGGATAAAACCATGGTGCAATTAGAAGCCGATTTGGGCCGTACACCAACGGATGAAGAAGTGGCTAAAGCATTGAATGTCTCGATTGATGAATTTCATGATCTGGTAAATCAAGTGCGCCCGGTGAGCTTGCTGCCCATCGATCAGGCGACGTCGTTCAGTAACACGGACAAAAAATCCATCATGGATATCTTGGAAGGTTCACGCACGAACTCTCCGTTCAATCAATTGAACGTTAAAAACATCAAAGAAGTTGTCGCGCAAGCCATTGAAGAATTACCTGAGCGACAACGTTTGGTGCTTTCATTGTATTACTACGAGGACCTCAATCTTAAAGAGATCGGTCAAGTTCTTCGCGTGACAGAGTCCCGTGTATCACAGCTTCATGCTCAAGCGGTCACTCGCCTTCGCGCGAAATTGGCAGCAACCATTGGAGCAGGGGAACTTGAAGTCGCTTAATACCGATGAAGTTCCTAGTATTGTACGTTTCCACCTTTCTTAGCTTTACTGCCTGGTCTTTTGAATACAAGATCGACCAGGCTTCTTTATTAAACCCCTCGTCGCTGCAAATCTATAAAATTAGCCAAATGCTTTCGGCCAATGGGTTTCACTCAATCAGTGACCTTAATCTAACGACGGCAGGATTTACGTTTGATCGGGCCTTTGTTTCTCATCAATGGCAATCTAGCATGATTTTAAAGTCAGGATTGCAAGTTCCGGATACGATGCTAGGTAAAGTCATCACTGATGAGGGCTTAGGCGTTCAAGTTCTGCATTTTAAAGTGGAAGAAACTTATTACATGCTTATGGGTATGGATATGACGAAGGGTGAATTTAAAGAGGCTGCAAAACCCTGGATCACATCCTCAGATGTATCGGCGAAGTTCAGTTGGCTCTTGCCGCAAGCTCATGCCGTGACCTGCATGACTGGTCCACAGAATCGTGTGGGTAAAACTGCGGACTCTTTAGAATCGGATTCTATTTTAAGAGCGATCGGAAAGTGCGGAACAGATGCCCTCAGTGGATTTACGGGCAGTGTCAGTTCGACCTTAAGTTTTTTTAAGCGATTGGCTACCGAACCCGGAAAACTGTGGGCAGAAACCAAGCAGTCCTTCGTGGAACTTAAAAACTTTGTGATGAATATAAATTCGGAACTTAAGGAAGCCTTTGCGGCTTTCCAAAGTCTTCCAAGTGAAGAAAAAGCGGCTATCGCCTGTACCATCGCCGGCCAAGTCCTTGGCGATGCGGCCCAGGGATTGGTGGGTGCAGGGGCATTAGCAGGTTTAGCAAAGCTCTTGCCGTCATTATTATTAAAGATCAAAGCGGGCTTAAAGACCGTTGTGCAGGGATTGGAGTTAAGAAACAAGGGATTAAAAATCCCTGATGGCTCTGTCTTGGCACGAGAGGCGATGAGCTGTGCGCTTTAAGTTTTTAGTTCTTTTCTTTATTCTTAGTTTTTCCGGGACGCTTCAAGCGCGTGAATGTGCTCTTGAAGCAGCGCTAAAAGATCCCAAGATAGCTAACAACGCCGCTTTTTGGGAAGAGTACTCAAAACTTCCTTCTACGGAAGATCCCAAGGCTGTCAGTGATCTTTTAAGAAAGTATGGGCACCAAGAATCTGGTGAGGGTAATGCCGCTCAAGGAGTTACTAGTAAATCCCCGGCGAAATCTTTGTCTTTAAAAGTTGATCGCAAGGCGGAAAAAGAAATCGCGCATTTGCCCCCGAATTTGCGTGCTAAAGTTGACGAATTTACGGCGTCTATGATCAAACCCGGCGGCGTCTCGGAAGTCCGCAACAACCCCGGTCGCTATCACTTTGAAAGACTGACCCAATTCGGCGAGCACGCCTATAGCGTAAGACTCAATGATGGTTATCGAGTTTTATTTGATATGACGGATACAGAGTTCAGCATTCGACGGGTTAACAAAGGTCAAATTCACGGCAACTAATCAGCCGCTTCATCCATCTTGGCTTTGATTTTTTTAAGAACGCGCGCTTCCATCTGACGAACGGCTTCGCGAGTAATCCCGTGTTTTTCGCCGATCTCTTGCAACGTCAATGGATCGTCATTCAAGATGCGCTCATCCAAGATGATCAGTTCGCGCTCTGAAAGTTCAGGCCGAATCTCTTCAATTTTCTCTCTTAATATTTCCAGCTGCTCTAAGCGTGCGAGATTTTCATCCAAAGGCTCATCATCGCGACTTTTTTGCAAATCACCAAGACTTGTTGTGCCTTCGTCATCCACGGGACGATCTAGGCTGACATCACGGCCTGACATACGCATGGCCATATCGCGCACTTCATCTTCGGGAATACCCAAACGACTGCTGATAAGGGCGGCGTTGGGCTCGATACCCATGGCATCTAAAGCGTCTTTTTCTTTTTGTAGTTGATAAAATAATTTGCGCTGATTCTGAGTTGTTCCAATACGCACCATGGAATACTGGCGCATAAGATACTCTTGTATATAACCACGAATCCACCAGACGGCGTAAGTGATTAAGCGTGCTCCTTTGTAAGGATTAAATTCGCGAACTGCATGCATCAGCCCGACATTACCTTCTTGGATAAGGTCGATCATCTTAGCTCCGAATTTCGAATAATCTGCGGCCACCTTTACGACGAAGCGCAAGTTGGATTTGACCAGGGCTTCCGCGGCGTGCGGATCTTTGGATTCAAAATATTTTTTGGCCAACGCCATTTCTTCTTCGCGACTTAAAACTTTATAGCGGCGAATTTCGTTTAAGTACATGGCTAGAGGATCGGTCGAGGCGATACTTTTGTTGGTATCGCTGACAGCTAAAGCCTTGGATTCCTCGACGGGTGAATCATCGATTTCGAGTTCCTCGGAGCTGACGGCATAGGCTTTGTCAGCTTCGACAGAGGGATTGATTTCTTCAGGATGTGAAGCCTCAACGATTTCCGCCACTACGCTTTTAGGCTTAACTTTAGGCACAGCACCACCAGAAGCCTTTTTTTCAACGGGCTTCTTTGCTACCGAATTAGCTACCGGCTTTTTAACCGATGTTTTTGTAGTTTTAGAGGTGGTTTTTTTTGCCATGAGATCAGCTTAGCCTAAATACTTCGCCAGTTTTTTTTGCAAAGTTTCTTGAACTTTACCCTTGAACGGAGTCAGCATCAACGGCAGATCCACCGTGACAGAGACTTTACTGCCTGCGCCAGCGCTGGCAATAGCCATATCCGCTTTAAATTGGGAGCCCTTCATCGCTGCGGACTTAGATTTATCGTCAAAAGAGCATTGAAGCTTTGGGTCGAAGCGTCGAATATCCTGATCGGTTTCAAGGAACTCTTTAATCTTTTTGTAAGCTTCTTCGGCGTTATGGTTGCTTTGATGATCAATCGTAAATTTAGGCATGTGTAAGTCCTTTCTAACAAGGCTTGATTATATCATCCGTGTCACGACGGTCACGAATTTGTTTAGGGAAGTTCCCTCGTCTGGTCCTTATGGAAATCATAAGAAGATGCTTTTTGACTGTTTTGTCGCAATATGACAGTCTAGAGCCTGCCTTTAACTCGGTAGGAAAATCCATGAAATTTGTGAAAGAGCTCAAAAGAACACACTATTGCGGAAAACTAAACGCCTCTGCGGCGGGACAAAAAGTCGTCCTTATGGGATGGGTGGATGTTCGCCGAGATCACGGAAGCTTAGTTTTCATCGATCTTCGTGACCGCGAAGGGATCGTCCAAGTTGTTCTTGATCCCAGCAAAGCTGAAACTTCGTCGGCCAAAAACTTGCGTGGAGAATTTGTCATCGCCGTTGAGGGCATCGTGCGTGCGCGTCCGGATGGAATGAAGAACTCTAAAATTGCGACCGGCGAAATTGAAATCGAAGCCTTGCGCTGCGAAGTTTTAAATGAAGCGGCGGTTCCACCATTCCAGGTTGATGACGAAAACGTTAATGAAACTTTGCGATTGAAGTATCGCTATTTGGACTTGCGTTCGCCACGTTTGACAAATCACTTGATCACTCGTCACAAAGTGGCGCAGCTGGTGCGTAAGTTTTTGTCGGACAACGGCTTCCTTGAGGTTGAAACGCCGATCTTATTTAAATCAACGCCCGAAGGCGCGCGTGACTATTTGGTTCCTTCGCGTGTGAATCAAGGGACTTTTTATGCCCTTCCACAGTCACCTCAGATTTTAAAGCAGCTATTGATGGTTTCTGGTTATGACCGTTATTTCCAAATCGCGCGTTGCTTCCGTGACGAAGATTTGCGTGCGGACCGCCAGCCAGAGTTTTCGCAGATCGACATGGAGATGTCTTTCATCGATCAAGAAGACATCATGGAAGTGAATGAAAAAATGCTTCGCATGATCTGGAAAGAGATCAAAGGCGTTGAAGTGGGGCCTATCCCGCGCATGTCTTATCAAGAAGCCATGGACAGATACGGCATTGATAAACCGGACACGCGTTTCGGGATGGAGATCAAAGATCTTAAATCCATCGTAACGGGTTCAGGATTTAAAGTTTTTGATGATGTGATAGCCCGTGCAGGAATCGTCAGAGGTATTGCTGTTCCTAAGGGCGGGAGCTATTCCCGCGGACAGTTCGATAAGCTCACCGATATCGCGAAGCGCGCCGGAGCTAAGGGGTTGGTTTGGATCAAATCTGAAGCCGACGGCTCGTTTACGTCGCCAGTTTCTAAATTCTTTAGTCCAGAAAAATTGGGCGAGATCTTTAAAGCTGTTGGGGCCACAAGCGGGGACTGTGCTCTTGTTATTGCCGATGATTTTGATCCAGCTTGTGCTGCTCTTTCAACTTTGCGTTTACATCTTGGAAAAGAATTAAACCTGATCGACACCAGCAAAGATAAATTCTTGTGGGTCGTCGACTTCCCGGCGTTTGAGTATTCTCCAGATGAAAAGCGTTGGGTGTCTCGTCACCATCCGTTTACGACACCGAAAGATGAGTTTCAGCAAGATCTTATCGACGGCAAAGAATCTTCTTACGGCCAAATGCTGGCGAAAGCCTACGACTTGGTTTGTAACGGTTATGAAATGGGTGGCGGAAGTATCCGTATCTATCGCAGTGAACTTCAACAAGCCATGTTCCGTCTTTTAGGAATGGGCCCTGAAGAACAGCAAGCGAAGTTTGGATTCTTGTTAGATGCCTTGAAGTACGGCGCACCTCCGCACGGGGGTATTGCTTGGGGTATGGACCGTCTGGTTATGCTTCTTTGTGGAACAGATGCGATTCGTGAAGTGATCGCTTTCCCGAAAACGGCGAAAGCTTCAGACTTGATGGCAGACTGCCCAAGTGAAGTGAATCGTGATCAGTTGACCGAAGTCGGCGTGCGTTTAAGTGCGGTGGCCGAAAAAAATCTAGAGGATCTTAAAAAGAACCAACAAGCCTAAAGCGGCTGAAGGGTAATAGATCCCTTGTCAGTAGAGACTTCAATTCGGCCCACTTCCTGCGGATTAATGTTGGAAGTGGGTTTTTCTTTAAGTTCGTTGGTGATTTCACCTGAGGCCGATTTTAGATCGGTTTCGTAAATTGCGGTTTCGGGTAATTTCAACGTGACGGAGCCGTCCTTGCTAGAAATATTTAAGGTCTTTTTATAGGACTGCGGAACGTAAATATCCGCCTGCAGGCGTGAATCTGACTCCTTGGTATATTCTTGTCCATTTACATTAAACTGAATCCATTGACTGGCTTGGGGCTCGTATAATTCCACAAGAAGTCCGTTCTGTTCCGGCGTCTGTAAAATATAAGGCCCAGAATCAAAGCGAGGGACTTTGCCGTGCAGTGAAATTTTTAGCGAAGACCCTTCATAAGTCTGCACATTCAAATCCACGGCTTGCGTCGAAATCTTCAGTGTTTCAATGCCTTGGATAAAGAACTCTTCGTGCTCTTCATAGTCTTGAGCGTCCATGAATTTTTCGGTCATCGAGCTAAAAGCCGTGAAGACTTTTTCAGGATTGTTAAAGACATAGCCCATCATCAAGATCAAAGATCCAAAAAGTATGAAAAAAAGTGCGATGAATGTAAGAAAGATTTTTTTTAACATGCGATCCTAAAGTACGGCGGTCCCTAAGAACATATATCATTGATTGTGGGGCTGAAAAGTAATTGAATATAAAAAAGGGAGACCCTATGCAGCGAATTTTGCCAGAAACAAACTTGGAAAAGAAGTTGATGTGCTTGGGTGCCGCTTTTGTCGAGGAAAATCAAGTTCTTGATGAGGTGTTTCAAGTTGTCGGGTCTGATTTGGAAGAAGGCAAAGAGCTTACTGATGACGCCAAAGAACACGTTATTAATGAAATCGGGGAATATTTTTTCCGGCTAGATATGAATTATGGCCCCCAGATAAAAGGGGATTGCATTGGCATCCTTGAGGAGTTCTGGGGAGTCAAAGATCAAAAATCCGCATTAAGCGCCTTAGAAAATATTCGTACCCAAGGCCATCGCACCAAATTCAATGTATTAAGATCTTGTATTTCTGCGGAAGGAGAGATTGACCCGTCGGCGTTAGAAAAGTTCAAAAAGGTTTTCAGCTTTGATCTTGAAGAAAGCCAGGACATGCAAATGGGTGATGAAGATTATCAGAAGCTCGCTCACTGGATGCAGCGAACTCACAAATATCTTAAAGACTCTGGCATCTTGGCGTGGGATGCCGCTCGCTACGTGCATTTAGCCCGTCTGTCTTTTATCGCAGGCTATTTAGATGACAACGAAACCTGGGCTGAGATTTTAAAGCTGGCACCTATCACCGAAGGTCATTTCGGCAACTGGATGGAATTCGCGCAAAGCTTTCTTATCGGCCGCACCTTCTGGTCAGGCAGTGATGATCCGGCAGTTAAAACGATTTGTGAACGCCTTTTAGGTCATCCCGCAAGTCCTTGGCAATTTTTTGAGTGGAACTAAGGCTTATTGATTTGCGGGTATCGCGATAGAGGAAACGATCCCATAGTTTCCAAATCGCTTTGACCATATAATCTGACTTGAAAGAAAGCTTTTGTCGTTTGTAAAGTTTAAGGCGTATACCAGAACATTTGCGCTTCCCGACGAATTCATAGCAACAATCGCAAAGCGTCCGTCCGCGGAAAGTTCTAAGGATCGTGGTTCAACTTGTGAAATAGGAATGCTAAAGTTCGGGCGTAAATGATCCTGAACACCTTGCTCGGTGACCGGCATTCCCCAAATAGCTTCTTGTCCACTTTGTCGAGCCGTAGCCATTACATACCCAAACGCGTGATTGACTTTTAAATCGGCCCCTCGCAACGGCATTGAAACTGAACCCACATTGCTCAACGAATAGCTGCCATTATTTTCAATGATGGCATAGGCGTAAATAGCGCTGTTGCCAGAACTCGCCTCGGTCGCTACATAAAGTTTGTCATAGGTGGAGTCGTAAACGACAGTCCTGGGCGCATTGACGGTGACTTGCCCCGCAGCCGTAAGACCGTTAATACGATCAAATCGATATATCGAGATTCTATTTAAACCCAACGTCGCCACAAATAATAAATTACGGCGCGGATCAAAGGCGCTGGAATGGGCCTTGGCGGAGGAGCCGAAAGAAATATTCTGAGCATTTTCGATCGTGGTTAAGTCGTTGTTTAACTTATATGAATCTAAACGTCCTTGGTCATAAGAAGACCCAAATAGAAAAACCTCTTGAACAGTTTTAAGCAGAGTTAAATGCACCGTTGAAGCCGCAATGGCAAATAGATCTCGGCTGGTTAAAGTTTGTGAATTTGTATTATAGGTATAAGTCTGCAGACGCCGACTAGTTCCCTCTTCGGCCGCTAGCAGAGTTTTCGTGCTCTCATCAAACCCGAACCATCCAACATGACTGCCTTGAAAAACGCTGCTGCCAAGTTCAGTGACCTGACTTGTTTGCGAGTTGAGCTCGATACCATCAATGCCGGCAGAGCGGCCAAAGAAAAACGTGGTGCGTACGGGTGCAGGGGACGGATTGGAAGTTTCGTTGCTTAGATCAGAATTCCCAAGAGATGAAGAGAGTGTCGTACCAGGAATGGCTTCAAACCCGCCGCCGCAGTTTTGAAATGCAAATAGAGAAAGACCCGCCATTGCGGTCCATGCCAGGATCTGAAGTTTCATTAGTTTTAGGGTACCCGTTTTACTGGACTTACACCCAGAAAAACCGAAAGCATCTCAAGTTGAATCGTATTATTCCGATACATCTTTGGACGGCCATGGATGGCTTTCAAATACCAACACACACGGAGGTGTGGAATGGAAAAGATCAGCGGCATTATCCCAGCAAGTGCACGAACGCAAATTGCGGACGTGAGCGTCTCTCAACCCGCTCGCCCTGGAGCACCTGCTTTAGGTCGTCCGATGGGAAAAAATTCATTGGGCGATCGAGTGGCTTTTAGCAAGCAGCTTGAAGAATTCAAAAAAGCAGCGACGGCCTTAGAAGGCCCGGCGGAGATCGCAACCCCGGATGCGCCTGTTTATAAGAATCCAACAGAAGCTAAAAAGTTGAAAGTGGTGGACGAGCTAAATAAAAAGTTCTTCTCAAACCCTAAAACCGAAGCTCGCGTGGACGGCGGCATGACGAAGTCTGAAGAGACCTTGAAGTCGACCAACGACTTAGATGGTCTATTCTTTGTCGAAAAAGAGCTAAAACCCACTCAGGCTCCTTTAAAAGAGATCTCAGACAATAATGCAGTCTAAGGTCTTGACTTATTTCCGCGTGAACTCAAATTGATGAGGGCTCTTCTTAGGGGCCCTTTTTTTGAGAAGCGGAGTTATTTATGATCACGGCGACGTGGCTCACACAAAAGCCCTCAAAATCGGCGTGGTTCATTGCCGTTTGGTCGACAGCTATTTTATATTTGGGCAGCGTCTTTTATTGGACGGATACTCTTTCTGCCGCTTCGTGGATGCCGGCCTCTTATTCTGAAGTATTCATACAAAAAGATTTCTGGCGCCTTTGGACGACACTTTTCGCCCACGCAGATTTTGGTCATTTGATTTCAAATTCTCTTTTATACTTTATCTTAGGATATTTTCTTTCAGGCTATTTTGGTGCGTGGTTATTCCCGACGTTGGCATTAGCTATGGGTGGACTGATTAACGCCATCGTGGTTTCGCAATATCATGGCGATATCCGCTTGATTGGGATGTCGGGCGTGGTCTATTGGATGGGTGGGGCGTGGTTAGTGTTGTATCTTTTATTGGATCAGCAGCGCACTGTGACTCAAAGAATTCTGCGGGTGCTGGGGGTGGCCTTAGCCGTCTTTATGCCGTCGACGGCTTTTGATCCGCAAATCAGCTATGGAGCTCACTTCGTCGGTTTTATCGTCGGTTTATTAAGCGGTGGTGCTTATTATTATTTCCGACGCGATACCTTTTTAAAAGCCATCGTGAAAGTCGAAGAGCCTGAGGAAGACGAAGTCGTATTTCGAAGCGATATCGATGAAGAAGCGACCCCTTTAGGGCCGCCGCGAATTTAAAAGTCTTTTTCCGTCACGGCTTCAAGCAAGAATCCGTGATCTTCTAAAGAGCAAAGACGATAAATGCCTTGCAGTTCTCTTTGGCCATTAGAATTTCGTCCCGCCACAATCACGTAATCTAACGAAAGTTGAATCAAACGGCGAATGGCTGATAAACCCCATTGAGCGGCACCCATTTGAATGAGCATTTCTAAACGGATAAGCGCTTGGGCGGCATTTTGTGCATGCAAGGTTCCAAAGCTTCCGGCGTGGCCGGTGGCCAGAGCCATTAAAAAGTCTTTGGCTTCAGCTCCGCGCACTTCCCCCATCACCAATCGATCGGGGCGCAAACGCAAAGAGCGTTTTAAAAGCTGCGTCTGATCAATGGAAGATAAAATTCCTTGGGGATCATCGCGGGTGAGAAGTTTCATGCTGGCTTGATTGGGCAGGGCAATTTCAGAAGTATCTTCAATCACCACGACACGTTCTTGCGCCGGTAAAAGACCTAAAAACGAATTTAACACAGAAGTCTTTCCTGACCCCGTGGGGCCAATGACTAAAAAATTCTTTCGTTCCGTGATGATCTTTTGGAAGAGTGGCAACATCTGGGGAGAACACCATTGATGCTGCTGAAGTCTTTCAAAGGTCCACGGATTTTTAGGATGCCGACGTAACGACAGATGCATGTCGGACCCAGTGAGTTCGGTCCCAATCAAAGTCACGCGAAATTCCCGAAAACGTCCTTCGGAGAAGGGATTTTCAACAGTCAAATGAGTGCGGGCCTCATGGCACAGACGATCCATGCAATTGCGAAAACTCAAATCTGAAAAAAAGAAGTCCGTGTGTCTTTCCAGCTTCCCTTGGCGCTCCAGCCAAATGGATTGAGGTCCATTCACAATAATCTCGCTGATAGATTCATCAGCCATGGGCTCTTGCAGCGGCCCCCAAAAGTCCAATTCATCGCGCAGACGTTTTTGAATTTGCGGAGGTACTAAGTTGATATGCTTTTGAATCAACCCCTCAATTTTTTGTGACCGTAAACTTTGTTCTTCTTCTGGCGACAGCAAGAATTCATTTAAAGGCAGTTTGGAAATTTCATCTTGCAAACGATCATAGATAGCTTTGACTTCTAAATTCATCGCGGACCTTCTTTTAAATGAGCAAGCTGACTTTCTTCGGGCTGTTCTTTGACGATAGTGGGTCGAACAAAGATCACCAATTCAGAACGACGCTCCTGGAAGTCTTTACTTGAAAAAAGTCCGCCCAAGACCGGTATTTTTGAAATCCACGGCAAACCCGAAGAGCTGTTGGCGTCCTCGTGGGTGATAAGGCCCGATAAGGCGATAGTCTGTGGTTTGGTAAGATCAAAATGACTGGAAACTTTGTTGATGCGTAAGCCCGGCACATCTTCAACTTTTGAAGCTCCATCAAGCGAAGTGACTTCGGTTTCTAAAGATAAACTGATTCTGCCGGAGGCATCGGCGCGCGGTTTTACTTTTAAGGAAATACCATAGCGACGCCACATAACACTTTCAGTTCTATACCCAACCACCTTTATCGGAAACTCTCCGCCGGCCAAAAACTCAGCCTCCTGCCCGCTTCGGCATAACAGGTTAGGGGATGCTAAAATTCTGGCGTCTCCGCTTTCTTCAACTCCGTTGAGTTGTAATTGCAGACCGTTATGGCTCCATGATCCGTTGGGTAAAACCGTCGCCGCGTAAGTTGAAGGCCAAGAAACGCCCCATTTTCGTGAAAGACTCTTTCTGACTTCGGCCACGGTGATCTCCACTTTGACAGTGGGTTCGATGGAGATGCTGGAGTCATCATGAATCACCTGTATTCCGAAGGGAGAAAATATTTGTTCATATTTTTTTGCCGAAAGTTCTGATGATTTGATCCGGATTTCGGGGCGAGAATCGAAAATGAGGGTCTGCGGTGGCAGCTTGGCCGTCGCCAATCTGTCAGAAAAATAAGTTTGTATTTGCTCTCGCAAAGCCGCGGGAATTTCGGAATACATTTGATAAGAAATACGTTGAGCTCGGGCAAAGTCGGCGACGCGCACCCAGTCTTGGAGGCGATAGAGGGTGCCTTTTAGTTGCAAGTCGCCATCTTTCACCTGCACTGAAAGCCCGACAATACCTTTTAAAAAATTTTGAAATCCGTCAAGCGAGTTGGTTTTAAGGGGATGCAAGACTTGGATCTCGTAAACTTCATTAGCAATTTTTAAAGTGGTGCGCCCTTCATTTTGGGCTTTTAACACCAGCTGGGAGCCCACACCGTCGGCTTTAATGATATGGCGGTTCTGAATCCATATGGAGGGCGCTCCCCGTAAAGGAATCCTGTGCGATTCGCCCAACGAAAGAGTGATATTTTTTTCTGCCGCCAGAAGCGGAAGATGAAGGAATAGGCTGGTGAAAAAAAGAAGAGCGATTTTCATGGGAAAGCCAC
This sequence comes from Bdellovibrio bacteriovorus, assembly GCF_001592735.1. NCBI lineage: Bacteria > Pseudomonadati > Bdellovibrionota > Bdellovibrionia > Bdellovibrionales > Pseudobdellovibrionaceae > Bdellovibrio > Bdellovibrio bacteriovorus. The sequence continues at coordinate 725,187 of NZ_LUKE01000001.1, read as the reverse complement.
TCTTGCAATATAGTGTCGATATCAGTTTTTAACCGACGAGCAATTGATGATCGACTTCCGGACATTAAGTGGTCGGAAGATCGAAATACACCATCACACCATCACCAGTGTTTTTAAATTGAATCTGTGAACCGTGCGCTTTCAAAATAGACTGACAAATAGTGAGTCCCAGCCCTAGTCCGGTGGAATGGTACATGACGTCTTCATCAATATAAAAAGGCTTGGCAATTTTTTCCATCACCGAAGTCGGTAATTGGGGCCCCTGGTTGGTGACCATAAAGCGCAGACTATTTCCGTGCTGTTCGGTGGCTACTAAAATATCGCTTCCCTCGGCCCCAAATTTTGCGGCATTGTGAATCAACCGCAACATCACTTGTTTAATGAGTCGCACATCGGCCTCGACATGCACGGGCAAAAGTTGGCTCGTGATCTTCTGACTTTTTTTATGAACCAAGTCTTGAACGTCTTTGCTAAGTCCATCATCAAAACGAACAAAGGCCGTGCTTTGTTTGTCGATTTTAAGCTGATTGGTTTCGGCGCGAACGATAAGTAAAACGTCGTCCACCAAAGTTTTTAGGCGATCGGCACTTTTGTTGATTCGTTGAACCATCAATTTATCTTCGTCAGCCAAGTTAGACTCTGCTAGCAAAGCCGCAAAACTTAAAATTGACGTCAGAGGAGTTTTTAATTCGTGATTAATCAAGATCATGAAGTTGGATTTTGCGACGTCCAAGCTTTTAAGCTCTTCTAAGGCTTTGGCGAGTTCCGCATTTTTTTGTTTTAGTTCTTTGCCTAAAACAAATCTTTCAATTGCGTGATCGACCGTGTTAGCAAGATCCACCGGGTCCCAAGGCTTCGTTAAATAGCGAAAGATCTGTCCCTTGTTCACGGCGGTGATCACGGATTCTAAATCCGTGTAGCCGGTAAGAAGAATGCGAGTTGTATCAGGATGAGAATTCAGAGTTTTTTCTAAAAACTCGACACCGGTCATTTCAGGCATGCGCTGGTCGGTGATGATCAAGGCCACAGGGCCTGGATGTTCGTCGAGAAGTGCTAATGCTTGCTTACCTGAGGTGGCCTTTAGGACAGTAAACCTCTTGCGGAAGAGCCTTTCTAGCGCATCAACATTATCTATTTCATCATCAACACAAAGTATTGTGTGCTTCGTCATGTAAGCTAGTGTAGGATTTGAAAAAGAGCTGTGCAAAGGATTTTGCACGGGCTAGTTGCTTGTCATGGATGATAGCGGGAAAGACGGACGATTCTTAAGGCGACTTAAGTCTAGTTTCAATAATCTTTCAACACTTTTGCTCAAGAATGAGTCAAGTCCGTCTCTCTCCCTGACGATATTACTAATGATAAAGTCTATTTCCTATCAGGGAGATCGTTTATGAAGTTATGGATGCGAATTGTAGTGCCCTTCACAATCGTGATGAGTATTGCAGTTGGAGCTCAAGCTCAAATGTGGGGCGCGGGTGTTTACGGTGGTATGCAAGCTTGTCCGTATGACTACGGTGCTGCTCAAGGAGCAACGAGCGATTTAGATGCCGTTCGTGAAGCGCAACAAGCGATCGAAGAAACTAAGCGAGAACTTAACAAGAAAAAATCTGAATTAAAACGTGTCGAAACTAAAGTGAAGCGCTCTCGTTCTGAAATCGAAAGAGCCGTTGATGGCCAGTACACTGATGCTCTTTTCAATCACATGGACAATGCATTTAGCTGTCATGAATATGCAGACTATATTCCAAATCGTCGTCCTAATGATGCCCCAACTCCCGTTGATGAAGAAGACGGCGTGGTTGCTAGCGGCTCCCAAGGTGGACAAAGAATCGATAGCAACGCCGGCAAGCAAACTCATGACGGCATTGATGCCGATACGTGGGGCCGCGTTTGCCGTGATCGCGGGGATCTAAATAAAGAATTCGTATGTAGTAGTTTACGTGGTGACGGCGGTCGTGGAGTGCGAGTTGGACGTGGAACTCCGGTGAACTGTACAAAAGCAATCACCGAATATCGTCGCAACAATTACATTGCTCAAAAACTTCAGACGGAAATCGAAAACTTAGAAGCAAATATCGACGAATACAAAGAAGATAAACGTATGGCGCTTCAAGAAGCGCGAGATGAAGCGGCGGAAAGAAGACGTGAACAGCTTGAAGGTGGCGTTTGCTTAGACTGTTTGGTTCAAGGCAACTCGTACCAATATCAACGACCACAAACAGACTGGGCTTCCGTTGTTGGTAACGTCGGTCTTGGTTTGGTGTCGATGTATGCGGGTTACAAAACGAATAAAATGGTTGCGAATGCCAATGCCAATATTGGATGGCCGACGGATCCTTGGGCTGCTCAAGGTTACGGATACGGATTAGGCGCGATCGCAACGGGCATGGGCCAAGTTGTTGGTGGCGGCAGCGGAATTTACGGAGCCATGGGTGGCGGTATTGGCCAAGGTGGTTTCGGTTGTGCTGGAAATAATGGTGGACCTTACGGAATGATGGGTCCTTACGGTGGTATGAACGGTGCTGGCATGTGGGGCAACCCTTATGGCATGGCGGGCTTAGGCTTCCCAGGAATGGGCGGCGGTATGTACAACCCAGGCATGGGTCCTTGGGGTATGGCGGGTCCATTCGGCGGAATGGGCGGCGGTATGGGTATGGGCTTCCCAGGAATGGGTGGCGGCATGGGTTACCCCGGCATGGGCGCATTTGGTGGTTTAGGCATGGCAGGCATGGGCTATCCAGGTATGGGTATGGCCGGTGGCATGGGTTATCCTGGAATGGGCATGGCTGGAATGGGTTACCCAGGTATGGGTGCATTCGGTGGTTTAGGCATGGCTGGTGGCATGGGCTATCCAGGTATGGGTATGGCCGGTGGCATGGGCTATCCAGGTATGGGTATGGCTGGTATGGGCTACCCAGGAATGGGCATGGGATATCCTGGTATGGGTATGGCCGGCGGTCTAAGTGCAATCCCGGGAATGGGCATGGCAGGAATGGGAATGCCGGGTATGGGCATGGGCTTGGCCGGAATGGGTATGCCAGGAATGGGAATGCAAATTGGCGGCATGGGCATGCAACAACAAATGATGCAAATGCAATTGCAGCAATACCAAATGTACATGCAGCAACAACAGCAATACGTTCAACAACAAATGCAACGTCAGCAAGTTGTGGCTAGCCTTCAACAAGAACTTTACGGGCTTTTATATCGCATCCAACAAGTTCAATACGGCGGTGGTGTCATCGGTGGATCTATCGGTGGCGGACTTGGCGGCGGTATTGGTGGAGGCAGCTATATCGGAGGCGGCCTTTCAACAATCCCAGGCTCTACAGGGTCTGGAATCAATACAGGTACTGGCGGATTGCCAGCCGCTCGATAAAATCATAGAAATAACTTAAAAATACGAAGACCCTCTGCTAAAACAGAGGGTCTTATGCTTTATAAGATCCCACGTCTTTACGATAGCCACGGACATTTTCTTGCAACAGGGCAGTTCGCTTCGGGTTTGCATTTAGGCTCGCTTCAAAAAGCGGAAGACCTGGCCTCCGTCGATGAAAACAACCCGGCATTTTTGCGGGGAGAATGGCTGGTGGGATTTGGCTGGAATGAAAAACACTGGCCCACACCTCCCCATAAAGATCTTTTAGATAAGCTATTTCCAAATCGTGCGGTTTTCTTTGCACGTAAAGATGGACATCGTTCATGGGTGAATTCGAAAGCATTAGAGTATTTCGGTATTCAATCTGAAAATGGAATTTTAATCGAAAAGGATCACTTGCGCGCCTGGGACCAGTTGCCGAATTACACCAAAACCCAACAACGCGCGCACATCCTATCTGCCTGCAAAGAATATAACAAAGGCGGCTTCACGCATGTGCGTGATCTAACGTGTTCAGAGTCCTTGTGGAATCTTTTAGTCGAAATGTCAGATTCAAAAGAGCTGACCGTAGCGTTAGAGGAAAACTATACGACTCACGATTTGAACGATTTAGATCACATGTTGGCCTTATGCTTACAAGCAAAAAAAGCAGAGACTTCGTACCTACGCATGAAAGGTATTAAGCTTTTTTACGATGGTACTTTAGGATCGCAGACGGCCTATCTTTCAAAACCTTATTACGGAAAAACAAGTGAAGGCCAAGGCTCGGCGCTTTGGCCTTTAGAGCAAGTGGAAGAGGTTATCAAAAAAACTTGGGCGGCAGGGTTAGAATTTTCGGTGCACGTCATTGGTGATCAAGCGGCCCATGATATGGTGGCGTTAGCTCGTAAAATATCCGCGGCAGGGGCGGTGGGACGTTTGAATTTAGAGCACGCCCAAATTCTTCGTCCAGAAACCATTCAAATGATGAAGCCTTTGCATGTGCGTTGTCATATGCAACCCTGTCACTGGCTTAGCGATCAGGTGTGGTTGAAAGAAAAATTGTCCGACTTATATCGTTATGTTTTTCCGTGGGAAGCATTAAAGAATGCTCAGATTCCGATGTCCTTTGGTTGCGATGCTCCGGTTGAGCCGCCCTCTTTTTGGCGCAATAAAAAAGCCTTAGATGAAAGTGTTGCTGCCGGAATTAAAAAATTCACGGGCGACATTGCGGTTATACACTCTCATCCAGATAAAAACTTTGCGGATTCTTATTCAGTGATCGAAGACGGCATCGTTAAAGAAATCGTTTTCGACGGGCGCAGATTAGAACTTTAATCCCGGCGCGGTGATAGACACTTTTTTATCTTTTAAAGAATAAGCAAGGCCCCCTAAAACCACCAAGCCTGCCGCGACCCACCACGTGCGGTCTTCTTTTATCCAACTGGTTTTTGAGCCTTCCGGAAGAGCACTTCCTTTTAAACAGGTATCTGAAAAATAAACTTGAGAACTTGATTGCACCGTCAGATCGTCAAAATCAGTGGTAAATCCCTCACAAGTTCCATTCACACTGTCCGCGAAGGTAAAACTTTGTTGAAAAAGCTGTTCATAAGTTCCATAGAAAGTGACGGCTTTTCCCGAGTTAGAAAGAAATGTCCAATGATAGCGCATCTGGGCGGCAATCACGGGGTTCGCGGGGTCGGCCAAACTAAACCCTAAAGTTTCGATAAGAACTTTGTCGGCTTTGGGAAACTTCTTTCTTAAAATATCTAACGAAATATATTGTGTTGGACAGTTTGTCGCCAGCGGGCCTTCGTTTATTAGTACGGCAGTTTTACAGTAAAGGCTTTGCAATTCACGGCGCAAATTTCCATTCGCCGTGGGCAGAGATTTTTCGATGAGGTCGCGAGTAAAACGCAAACTCATCAAAGTCCAAGGGGCTTCCGCTTGCAGGCCTTTGAGATGCATCAAAGTTAATTCCGGAGAACTTTGAAACGAATCTGCCAAAGCGAAAATCTTTTCCTCTTGTTTTCCTTGAGTTTGTAATTTTCGGTGTTGGTATTCGACATAAGAAATAAATTGAGGCTTCTGTTTTAGGAAAAGCTCATAGGCAAATGGAGAAGATGAGGGGGCTCGGACCAAAACGGTTTCTGCGGAAGACAGCGAACTTAAAAATAAAATCGTGACATAGATCCAAGTTTTCATAAGTGACCTCTAGTTTTGGTAATCAATTTTGACGCGCGAAGGACCATTGGTAGTGACTTCGGCGCCACGGGTTTCTGGGTTTTGCACGACGGCCACAAAAGGGCCTGGGTGTTGTAAGATGCGTGAACTTTCACTGTCCTTTACTAAGACGGCATACTGCTGAGGATTTAAAGGCGCGCGTAAGAGTTTTAAACGCGAACCAACCTTTTGACCGCCTTTTTGACGATCGGTGGTTGCTAAATATAAATCCACCACGCCGCCAACATCGCCCACTAAAGAAGAAAGCGATTCGGCATTGGCCATCTCGATGGGGACTAAGACAAAACCACGCGGAATAAAGGTGTCAGCGGATTTGACTTCCGGAAGAGCAAAACTTGTTGGGACTTCTTTTTCTTCTGGGGAGCTTTGAGAAAAATAAGCAATTGGCCCGAACAACACAAAGGCAATGATTAGCAGATTATTTTTTATTAGAGCCGGAATATTTTTGGGCACGGGAATCCTCGCGGGTGAATTGATATTTTTTAAAAGGTTTTTGATTTTGGCTAAGTTCATTCAAGGCGGCAAAGGCGACCAATGCGATCAGCAGTATTACCACACCGACTTCCACGAGAAGTTGCCCCTTATTATTTGCGGCGACCATTTAACAAGCTCCTTTTTTAAACTGACGGCACAGGCTTTTTTAAATTCAAATTCTCCGGGAAGAAAATACGAAAACGGTGTACCGACCGCGGCGCTATAATGCCATTCGTGCGCCAAGGCTTGTTGGGTCGAAAAGTTGGACACGGTGCTGTATGTCGGAGCGATGTCCGGATAATCCGGACGGACCGCCAATTGCGGAGCACTTCCGCGGATGTTCTTAAGTTTAAGCTGAAGAAAAACCGAAGACGTGGCTTGGAGATTTTTCTGAATCTGGGCACGTCCGCGATTGTGAGCCGTGAAAAGCGCGCGATTGCTTTCATGGATAAGACCGCGTTGTTTGATATCCAGCTGTAAACGTGATGCATCGACAAGGAATAGTTGGGATCGCAGGGAGGCCGCCAGTGGAAAATTTCCTTTAGCTAAGGCGGCTGCGATTTGTACTTTTAAACGAGCCTGTTTTCTTTTTAGATTTTCTGCTTCGGGATTTAATTTCAAAAGTCTTTCTAACAGGACACCTGCATTTTTCTGTCCAGTAATTCCCTGATCTCGGCAAGCATGTTTAAGCGCTAAATCTTGTTGGATAAATCCAACGGCGGCCCAAGCAAGAAAGAATCCTGCGATAAGAGCGGGCAGCAACGCCATCGTCATGACCAGCGCAAAACCTTTTTGATTACGAATCATGACTAAGTCCTTTTAAAGGGATTTTTTAATTTCAATCGGTGGACTGATATCTTTCCACCCATGGTTAAGAAGGATGGTGACGGTAACTTGGTTGCCACCCCGCAGGGATCTTGTAATCAGCGCTGAAGAGGTTGATCCCGATAAAAGAATTTTACGCAAACGATTTTGAAGTTCTTGTTCGCAAAAGTGAGTGCTTTCACTTTGGCTGCAGATCAAAGCTTCATGCGCCTGGTAATCGGCGATATGAAAAATCAGCGAACGGTGAAGTAAGATCACAATACCGGTCACAACCAAAATAACTAAGGGCAGGCTTAGCACAGTTTCCACCAAGCCTTGCCCCTTTCGATTCAATTTCACGGTTACTGATCTTTATTGGACTTCGAGTTTACGGCGCCTTCAAAGAAGCTGCCGAAGTCTCTTTTTTTGTACATCGTCTCAGTAACTTCGTGAGCGTCTTTTTTGCGAGACTCTTTGCCACCCAATGCTTGCGCGACGTTAGCAAATTGCACGTTGATATTTCCGCCAACGGCTTTGATGACGGCGATGCTGCCCACGGCGACAATGGCCACGATGATAAGATATTCAACTAAGCCTTGGCCGGATTGGTTTTTAATTAATTTTTTTTTCATAGTTCCTCCAGCGCGGCGACGGGTGCAAATGCCGGGGGAGGCTTAAGGAGATTTTAAATAAAAAAAAGGTCCGTAGAGCGGACCTTTTTTTATTTAAAAATTAATTTTCGGAAAAAAGCTTATTTCTTTTTACCTTTAGTCGCAGCTTTGGCTGCGGCTTTTTCTTCTTTAGCGGCCGCTTGCGCTTCTTTTTTAGCATCGGCTTTTTTGGCTTTACGCTGCAAAATAATACGATCTAGGATTTCGTATGCTTCTTTTTGTAAGTCATTTTCAAAGATAAAACGATAGAACCCTTCGATCTCGGGGCTTTGACGGAATTTTTTTAGGGACGTTGGAAGGTTGTCGGACTGAACGAAATCAATGGAACTGCCGTCTTTGGAAAGCTTAACTTTTTCAGCCATTTAGAAAATCCCCTATGTTTTAAAGGGTTTGTACAACGGGCGGGTACGCCGAGGCAAGAATAAAATAGGGTTGGAAGCCGTAAAAACAAGGGTAAAAGCTCTGTTTTTGCCGCACACAAAAGCCAACTAAATTATTGAATTTCTTCGGCAAATGGCTCAGATTGAAGGCTCAAAAAATGGGGAGGTCTTGCATGCTCGTTCTTAATGGTAAAGAAGTGGCTGGCGAAGTGCGTTCATCTTTGGTCCCGCGTGTTCAGGCGTTCACGCAAAAATACGGGAGAGCTCCTCATTTGTCCGTCGTCATAGTTGGCGACGATCCAGCAAGTCACGTGTACGTAAAAAATAAAAAAATTGCCTGTGAGGCCGTGGGCATGACGTCCACGTTGCATGAACTTCCGGCGGATATTTCCCAAGCAGAATTAACGTTGATGATTCGCAGTCTAAATGCGGATGATCACGTGGATGGTATTTTGGTGCAGTTCCCTTTGCCACCACATTTAAGTGCTGATGAGGTGTTAAGTCTGGTCGCTTCAGAGAAAGACGCCGATGGACTCACTTATGCTTCCTTAGGATACTTTTTTGCTGGCAAACCTTTTGTTAAGCCCTGCACTCCCGAAGGAGTCATGAAGATTTTACGCCATTATAAAATTTCAGTCGAAGGCATGAAGGCCGTTGTCGTGGGCCGCAGTAATATCGTAGGAAAGCCTATGGCGCAGCTCTTGACCGAAGCCAATGCCACAGTGACTTTGTGCCACTCTAAAACAAAGAATCTTTCGGAATACACTTTAAATGCAGATCTTGTGGTTGTTGCCGCCGGACGTGCGCGCATGTTAGGAAAAGACGATTTCAAAAAGGACGCTATCGTCATCGATGTGGGCATGCACCGCGCGGGACCTGGCGGAAAGCTGTGTGGCGATGTTCGCTACGAAGAACTTGAAGGATGGGTGAAAGCCGCCACTCCAGTTCCAGGTGGTGTGGGTCCGATGACTATTGCCACCCTGATTGAAAATACTTGCGAGCTTGCAGAAAAACGCGCGAGTTTAAAAAACTAGAAATCGTTAGGATTTAAGATTTATGTACACGGGTTTTTTAAAAAATGTTTGGTATGTGGGATTGCCAAGCCACGAGCTTGTTGGTAACAAACCTCAATCAAGAAAAATCCTCAATGAGCCGATCGTGTTCTTTCGTGATAAAGAAGGCAAAGCTTCCGCCATTCGCGATATCTGTCCTCACCGTGGTATTCCATTTAGCTTTGGGCGCGTGGTTGAAAATACAATCGAGTGCCCTTACCACGGTTGGAAATTTGATGGTTCCGGCATGTGTACCGAAATTCCTTCGCTGTGCCCGGGTCAGGATTTAAATCCTAACAAAATCAAAGTCCGTTCATATCCTGTTCATGAAGCTCAAGGTCTGATCTGGGTTTTTGTCGGCGATAAAGATTATGATGTTTCTTTAGCTCCCAAAATTCCGGTGATGGAAGCTTTTCCGGCGAATGTAAAACCAAATATCTGCCAGGTCGTGAACTTTCCATGTCACGTGGACCATGCGGTCATCGGATTGATGGATCCTGCTCACGGGCCTTACGTGCACAAAAGCTGGTTCTGGCGTTCAGAAAAAACCATGTTAGAAAAGCGTAAAAAATTTGCGCCGGTCGATTATGGATTTCAAATGGTGCGCCACCAGCCTTCAAAAAACTCGAAAGCTTATAAAATTTTGGGCGGAGCACCCACCACTGAGATTACTTTCACTTTGCCGTGTATCCGTGTTGAGCATATCGAAGTCGGCACTCGCCATTTTTATTCCTACACGGCATTAACTCCGGTGGATGATAAAAACACGCGAGTCACGCAATTGGCTTACTGGAATATTCCTTGGTTAAGCTTGCTGAAGCCGGCCATTAATAGCTTTTCTAAAACATTCTTGGGGCAAGATATGGATGCGGTCACTAAGCAACAGGTGGGTTTGCAATATGATCCAAGCCTGATGCTGATTAAAGACGCCGATACTCAAGCTAAATGGTATTATGCTTTAAAAACGGAATTCCATGATAGTCTTGAAGCGAAACGTCCTTTCAATCATCCCGTTAAAGAAACCGAACTTCGCTGGAGAAGCTAGTATGAAGTTCTTGGTTTGTTTTGTGATTCTGACACTTGCGCATGCCGCGCAAGCGATGAAGTTAGAGTACATTGGAGAGACTGCGATTAAGACCGGAACCAAGTTTGCAAAAACTGAAATCGGCGGTCTTTCGGGAATCGCGTATCATGACGGTGTTTTGTATGCTTTGTCCGACGACAAGGGGCGCATCAACAACGAACGATTTTATGCGTTTACCCTGAAACTTGATAAAAAGAAAATCACGCTAGATCCCAAATCCGTTCATGAGTTGTCGGGATTGCCACTTAAAGATGGCAAAAAGCCGGGACTTGATCCGGAAGGCTTGGTTCGTTTATTTGACGGAACTTTTTTAATTTCATCTGAAGGCAATAACGACGCTAAACCGCGAGAGATGTCGCGCATCTTTCACATCGATGCCACCGGTAAATGGCTTTTAGATCTTCCGGTCCCCGACAAGTTCTTGCCGGAAGAAACGGGGAAGCAAACTAAAGGCGTGCAGAACAACGCTTCTTTTGAAGGTTTGACGGCAAGCCCTGACGGGAAGTTTGTTTTTGCCGGCATTGAAAAAGCTTTGCAGCAAGATGTGGTTGCCAACGAAGAAGACAAGGGTGATTTCATTCGTATTATCAAATACGAAAAAGGTGAAAAGTTTAAAGTCACCGCCGAATACGCATATAAGATTGATGCGCTTATGACGGACAATCTGCCTAAAGAAATTTTCCGCGGGGTTTCGGAAATTTTGGCCGTTTCAGATACCAAGATTTTGGTGATGGAGCGGGGGGCGAAGATCAGTCCTAAGAAAATTTGGACTTCAAGTATCGGTATCTACTTGGCTGATTTTTCTAAGGCGACGGATATCAGCGGCATGGAAAAGTTAGTTCCCGCCAAAGTGACGCCGGCGACAAAGACGAAGTTGATTGATTTTGAACTGGATTTAAAAACTCAACGCAAAGACAAGCCCGTGGATAATTTTGAAGCACTGGCTTGGGGACCGATTTTACCTGATGGTCGAAAAACTTTGCTGGTGATGTCAGATAATAATTTTAGCAAAACACAAATCACGGAACTGATCGTGTTCGCCGTTGAAGGGGAATAACTTTTATGATGACTGTATGGCGTTTACGTCAAGGTGCTGATAAGCGCATTCGCAGCGGGCACCCGTGGGTGTTTTCAAATGAACTTTCACAAAGCCCTAAGGGCTTGATTCCGGGAACTCCGATCGAATTGCAAGATGCAAAAGGTCAATTTTTGGCTCGCGGTTACGGGAATCCTCATTCTTTAATTGCGTTTCGTGCTTTAAGTTTTAATAGCCAAGAAGAACAACCGACGGGTTTTGATTTTTTGCAGAATAAGATTTTAAACGCGTGGCAAGTGCGTAAAGCGGCGGGCTTTCGCGGCAGTTTCCGCTTAGCTTTCGGTGAATCTGACTACATTCCGGGTTTGGTTTTAGATTATTACCTGGTTCGCCAAAATGGCAAACAGGCTCAGGTCTTTGCCGCGCAGTTAGTGACTGCCGGAATGAATGAAGCCTTAAAAGAAGCCGAAACTTTCTTTAAAGGCTTGATTGAAAAAGCGCACAAGCGAGGTTTGTCGAGCTTTGCTTGGCAAGACAGTGCGGTGGTTATTCGGAATGACGTCAATATTCGTAAACTTGAGGGCCTTAATGTCGAAGAGCCCAAAACGGTCAAAGACATTGAAGGTATGGATCTCAGTGATATTGAAATCCTGCTCAATGCGGCCGGTGACGACGGTTTGATTTCGATGAGCTGTGATCTTAAAGAGGGTCAAAAAACCGGATTCTTTTTAGATCAAACGCACAATATTTATTTAGCGGTGAATCTTTTTAAGAATTGGGCAAAAACCCAAGAAAAGCGCACCCTTCGTGTTTTAGATCTATGCTGTTACGTCGGGCATTGGTCGACTCAGATCACCCGTGCATTAAGACACCTTGGATTTGATGTTGAAGTTTCGATCGTCGACGTTTCTAAGTCCGCATTGGCTTTTGCTAAAAAGAACGCAGAACGTGAAGGCGCGAATGTTATCGTTCATGAAATGGATGTTTCTGAAGGACTCACCCAGTTAGCGGCTTCTCATTACGACATCGTGATTGCCGATCCTCCGGCGTTTATTAAATCCAAAAAAGATATTCCCATTGGTAAACATGCTTACGTGAAAATGAACACTCAGGCTTTCCGTGTCGTAAAAAAGAACGGCTTTGTGGCCTCGTGTTCTTGTTCGGGTTTGTTAGAAGAAGAAGAGTTCCGCGATGCTATCAGAAAAGCGGCCCTCCGCAATCACTCAGAAATCAGAAGTGTTCTGCGTGGTGGGCATGCCGCGGATCATCCGACATTGATGCAGTTTCCAGAGGGTTTCTATTTAAAGATGTACGTTCACTACGTTTAAAGAACGCCTTGGGACCAAAAGTTGGCCGATTCTGTTAATCCTGAAAGAACCGAGTGAAAGTGACTTTGAGTTTGCAGGCGATTTTTTCCAAAACGGGTTTCTAGCTCGTTCTGGATAAAGGGCACTTTGGCGGTTCCGCCGGTTAAACAAACCAGATCAACATCCTCGGTTTTTAGACCCGCAGTTTCTAGGCAGCGGTCCAGAGCGGAAAAGATTTTTTCTTTTGTTTGCGAGGACCATTCGATGAATTGTGCGATGGTAAACGGTTCGGTCAGCTCTAATCCCGGATAATTAAATTTGAATTCGGTCTGCGGTTCTTGTGAAAGTGCCCGTTTGGTTTTTTCAATTGATTCGAAAAAGGGAAAGATCTGTTGATCTTCGATCAGCACAAACAGTCGTTCCACGGCGTCGGCATCTTTTTGCGTTAGCGAGCATTTCTTTACTTCGCGAATGAATTCGTAAGTTTCTTTTTCTTTAAGATGCACAATGTGAGCAGGATGATTCAGGCGTTGAGTGACGGCTAAGGGCATCGTTAAAACATTGCTTCCCATCGGCAGGCGATATCGGGATTTTGCTCCAAAATAATCACTGAGGCGATGGCTCATAAAAACGCTGTCTAGCGCGTCACCGGCAAGGGGACAACCATCGATGGCTAGCACATCTTCTTTTTTAAAGCCCTCGGGGCGTAAGCGAATCACCGTGAAGTCCGATGTACCACCGCCGAAGTCACCAATGAGGACAATCTTTTCGGACTTCAAACTGCGGCGATAATCAAAAGCGGCGGCCAAAGGTTCTGGCACGAATTGCACGTCTTTAAAGCCGGCGAAAGCCGCGGCTTTTTGCATACGATGAAGAGCAAAACCATCAGCCACGGAATCCATCGAATAGCGTGCAGGTTTTCCAATCACGGCTTTTTCTATCTTGGTGTTCAAGATTTTCTCTGCCCGTTTTTTTAGCTCTAAAAGAAAAACTCCCACCAAGCTTTCAAGGGTCAGAATGCGATTATTCAGCATGGTTCCCAGATAGTTTTTGTTGGGCAGATGGGATTTGAACGACCTAAAAAGGCGTCCTTCCATGTCTTGTTCTATGTACTGGGAAATGGCTTCCGAACCATAATAACAAAGATCGGGATGGGGGAAAAACAGAAGAGTCCTCATCATTGTAGGATCAGCGGCCATCGGATCAATAGGCAAAGCTTCATAACGACGTCCTTCATGATGAGCGCCGACCAGGGAATTGCTTGTGCCAAAGTCTATAGAGAGGATCGTGTCTGTAGCCATTTCAAAACCTTAGCAAATATTGTCACGCTTCTCAATAAAGGCCCTTTAACGGCACCTCTTTTAGCTTCTTTTCAAGACCTGGTCTTTGGGACCTTCATTGTGGAAACATTCTGTTATTCTGCCGTTCGAAGATTCTTAAAAAAGGAGAATCCCATGAAAGCCCGGAATACATACTCGAAAGGACTGATCGCAATCTTATTGTTATGTTCTGTGGCGTGTAGCAAGGGATTTCAAGCTCTTCCATCGCAATCTAATGAGCGAAGTGCTTCGGAACACTCGGTGATTCCTGACGGTGGACCTTGGCAGTTTTCTGACCAAGAAGAAGCCGCGGATCAAGCCGCTGAAAATGCTCCTGTGCAAGAGTCTACTGTTGCGGAAAATAAAACTGCCGAACAGCCGAAAGTGGAGCAAAATTCCAATGATAAAGAAGTTGAAAAACAAGAGACCGTAAAACCAAAAACGGAAAGAGATCCTTCTAAAAAAACATCTCGGGTGGCGAAACCCACTGAAGAAAAAGAAGATAGTGAAAAACCCGTGGCCAAAGCAGAGGCGGAAAAATCGGATTTCACCGGTCCGGGACGTTTAAAGCCTACGATCTATTATTTTCCGGTGTTTAACGAAGACGAGTCAAAGTGTGAAAAGGACACGATGATGCATGCTTCGGGCGGGAAAGAGCTTTTAAAAGTTTGCGAAAAGACGGCCAAAGAATGTGGCTTGCAAGGATCTTGCGCCATTGTTCAAGATGGTGTGACGCGTTCTTTTAACGTACTAGGCGCTCGAAATGGCCAAGACCGTTTCTTTGAAATCAAAGACAGTTGCAAGTATGGATTCGGCGTCGAAAATGCCTGTTTAGATCCGTTTTATACTTTAGCGGCGGATTTAAGTCTTTATGAGCCAGGACAAGTTATTTACATTCCGGGCGTTGTCGGCATGGAGCTGCCGGATGGATCAAAACACTCAGGTTACTTTGTGATCCGTGATCGTGGTCGTGGAGTTACCGGTACGGGCCGTTTTGATTTCTTTTCCGGCATGATGGCGTGGAAAGATTCTAAAAATCCATTTACGAAAATGGGTTTGGGGGATGTGAAAACGAACATCCCTTACTACAAAGTGAAGGGAAAAACGGCGCAACAAGTTTTACGTCATCGCGCCTTTCCGAAGCTTCCAAGAAAATAATTAAGTCTGAGGAATGGCCTGAGCTTGTGCTTGGGCCTGAGCCATGTGCGCCACCGCCATTTGGGCTTGTTGGGCCTGCTGAGTTTGTTGGTGGTAATAGTTCAATTTTGCCACGTACTCTTTTAAAGCCGCATTTTCCTGCTTCAAAACACCTAGGTGAGTCAAAGCTTGTTGCAAGTGACTGTAATAGTCTTGCGCTTCTAAAGATTTTTTATCTAAGGCCAATTTCATTTCAATGATCTTAGTTTCAGCCACACTCATAAGATTTTTAAGAACATCATTTTGTTTCGCCGCGGACGTTTCAACCTCGTTAAATGCAGTTGAGATCTTTTCGATCTCTTCATTCAATGAACTGATTGTGACCTCGCGTTCCGCCAAAGTGGAGCGCGTTTCTTCTAGAACTTGCTCTAAATCGAACTTTTGTGTTTTCAAAGCCTGGATGTCTGCTTCAAAAACATCACGTTGTTGTTCCCAAAGTTCTTGTTCTTTGGCGAAAGCGTGTTTGGCTTTTGCCAACTCCATCGCCGTTTCTTCTTTAAGGGCGTGATTCAGATCAAGATCACGTTGCAATACGCGTGTTTTATCAAAAAGAGCCTGGCTGTACTTTTTTTCTTCGTTTTGCATTTGCAAAGCTCGGCCCTTAAGACCTTGAATTTCAAGTTGAAGCTGTAAGCTCAGCTCTAAAGACTTAGCAAGGTCGGTGCTAAGTTTGGTATTGTTCGCACGTTCCGCTGAAAGCTGGTCGGCGAGCTGTTTTAGCTGCGAGTCCAACGTTTCAGGCCCGTAAGAAACGTTCTCTAGAGTTTTAATTTTCTCTAGTAGGACTTCCTGAGAGCCTTGAAGCTCCGAATGGAATTTTTTCATTTGAACTTGCATCTGCTCATACTTAGGTTGAGGTGGTAAACCATCCCCAGACCCATGAGTGCTTAGTTCATTAAGTTTACTGCAGATTTCATCAAAAAGTTTTTCGTGATCAGAAGAAGAACTCGTCATAGACTCCATTGTGAGCACAGACTGAAGTCAAGTCATCGAAATTTATTGACGACGACCCGCTCTCGATTTAGGTCCAGTAGAGGTATTTGTTGGAGGTTCCTAATGTTCGTTAAGTTTTTACGATTAACCATGGCCTTTGTATTCGCAATGATGACCTGCCTCACCACGGCTCAGGCACAAGATATTGGGCTGCTAAACGACATCAAGCCTCCGCAGCAGTCCGCTGAATACATTTACCGATCTTCGCCCAAAGAATCCATGATCAATGTGCAGCTTTTAGGGGCCGTAGGCCGTCCCGGTATCTATTATATCCCGGCGAACACGGATCTTCTAAAGTTGATCACCTTGGCGGGGGGAACAACCAGTGGGGGCGACCTGGGTGAGATTCTTGTGCGCAAGATGGAGCCTAAAACTTGGGCAAATCTGGAATCTAAAGCCATCAATGAATACCAAGGCGCTTTTGAAATCGATGCCGAAAAGCTGATCAAATACGGGGGCGCTCGCAATCTTAAACTGCAACAAGATGATTTTATCTATGTTCCGCCCAGAACTTCATGGGTCAGCAATGAAACAGCTCGGGGAATCACGGTGGTTTCGATGATTTTAAGTATTGCCTTGACCGCCATCCTTATCGATAACAACTCAAGAAAATAAGAATGATCAAAGCTCGCGACGGACGTATTTTATTTTTGATAAAAGCCCTGGTCGCGATGATCTTTATTGCCAAGATTTCGTTGGGAAGCTTTTTGCCGGTCCCGCGAAATTTTTCGTTCATCTTATTCCAGGCCGGTCTGCATCCGGTGGTGAATGTTTTTTTATGTGTGCTTTTCGGCGTGCCGCTGCTTTTACTTTTCTTGAAAGTGCGCGATCGCTATTCGCTCAGTCCTTTTTATAAGCTTTTTTTATTTTTGCTGACCTTAACCCTTTCTGTACAGACGGTTCTACAAACGCACTTTGTTAACACCCAAGAGTCTACCATCTTGCAGTTGGGGGCGGCGGGCATGGCCATCTTCATGATCATGGTTTATGGAGTTGCCATTCCCAGCCTATGGAGCCCCGAAGACTTTGTGCGTTTTGTGCAAAGATGGTCCGGCACTCTAGTTTTAATTTCGCTCGCTTTGTTATTGGTCGCGCCGGGAGCTGTTTTTAAAGGGGGACGCTTCATTGGCATCTTTAAACATATTCCGCACATGGTGACTTGTGCGACCATCGCTTTTGTTTTTTCGCTAGGAACTTTTTTAGTTGAAACCAAATCGAAACATAAGATTTGGAATGCATTGATTATTTTTACGAGCTTTGTCGCTGTGGTTTTAACGGGGACTCGGTCCTCGGCGGCGGCGGCGTTGTTGGCTTTTGTGGTGACGATGATCATGCATAAAACCCAATCCAATCAGGGGCGTATTTTTAAATTTGCTTTCATTTCATTGTTTGTGACTTTCACCCTTTTTTTTGGTCCGACGGTTTATGAATTTGCCCAAGGGATTGCTACCGGACAAAATTCCTTAGGAAACCGAGAAGCCCAAGACGGCGTGGCTTCCAGATGGGAAGAGGTCGAACGGGGCAGTGAAATTTTTATGGAGGAGCCGTGGCTTGGCCATGGTTTGCTTTCTAAATTCGCTGCCGGGAACGACGTTGACGTCTCAAACTATAATGCTATGAAAGACCCTCACAATATTTTCATTTCGGCCGGGGTTATAGGTGGGTGGCCATTCTTAGCTTTAAGTGGCTTTGCGCTTCTTATAATGACTATTGGCGCTTTAAAAACCCTTATGGTTTCCGATATATCCAAGCGCCAGATTGCGATTTATTTGTTGGCCCACATCCCCATCTTGGTGATCTATCACGTCCATTTGTCGATTGGCGGGATGGCCGACCGAATGTATTGGATGGTTTTCGGTTTTGTGGCGGCTAGCACCTTAAGATCCATTCAAAACCAGACTCTGACAAAAAATTGAACAACCCGGAAGTAATTTCAAAGTATTAATCCTCATTACATATTAAACACGGGTCAATGGTACAAATCAGTGGCAAAACCAATGCTTTACCGCTACCGAGCGTTGGAGAGGATCTTTTTCATGAACGATCAACATATCGAGCCTGAACTCACATTAGGTGAAATTATCAAACTATATATGTCACACTGGCGTATGTTTTTGGTTTTTGCTTTGGGCCTTTTCGGTTTAAGTGTAGCCGTTTACGTCGTAAAAGTTCCGTTTATTGCTTCGTCCACTATCGTGATTAACGATTCCCAGAACTCAACACTGCAAGCATTCTCGAGCCAATTTTTTGGCCTTTCTAAATCAGTACAAGAGTCAAAAAAGGGGAACAGTCTTTTAACAAAACACATTGAGTATCTAAAAACGCGCGAGTTTTACGAAGCACTTTTACAGCGTTTGGAAGAATGTGGCGCAAGTTCAAAAATTACGATGGAAGAGCGTGAAGGCTTCGACGTTTTTAAAGAAAAGTTTTTGAATGACGCTTCGACCCCGGAACAAAAGGTGGCTTTGTTTCAGCAGTTGAATCGTTGGACGAAAGTTCAATTGGATTCTGATTTTGAAATCAAAGTTTCGGCGGTAACACCGAATAAGGCGATGTCATTATTTATTTCAAATGCGGCTTCTGAATTAGCGGCGGAAAAACTAAAGCAGCGCGAGCTGGATGAAATCCAACGTGTTGAAGATTTCATGGCGAAGCAAAAAGAAGATGCAGATCAAAAGCTAGTTTCTTTCAGCAAACAACTTGCAGAAATGCAAAACAAAGACGGTAACGTCTTGCCATTGGCTTCAGCCAGCAAAATGGGTGATTACGTTTCAGATCTTTTGGTTCGTGCAAATGAAATCAAACTTAAGATTTCTGAAAATCGTCGTATGATTGAATACCTCAACAATGGCCGGACCGGCCAAAGGGAAAGTTCCCTTTACGGTGTGGGCGGACGTATCGAAGCTTTAAAAATTGAAAACAGCCTTTTGCAAGAAAAGCTGGGGCAAGTACAAGCTTCGATTGACCGTCTTAAAAAAGAATCGAAGTCTTTACCATTTGAAGCAGCCATGGTTGAAGACCTGAAAAAGAAATCAGAACTTGAATTCAACCGATATAAAGAGTTGAGTTCGGGCCTTGCGAAGCTCGATGCGCAAAAACTTTCGATTGATACGCGTTTTGAAGTGATCGAACGGGCTCGCTGGGAAACCACGGCACCGCAAATTGGTCTATTAAGCTTGGGTCTTTTGTCATTGTTGTTCAGTCAATTTATTGGCTCTTTATTAATTTATTTCCGTTATTTGTGGAACCCACATGTGGTGACGGCGCAAGCTTCCCGCAACTTGGTTATCTTTGATAATCATTCGGTAGATCCGCGCGTGATCATCGAGAATTCTAAGATTAAGTTCAGTTTGAAAAAACCAGAAGCAAAAAAAGAAACCGAACAGGGGGCCGAGCAATCTTCAAGTGTTGCTTGGAATGTTCTTAACGTTGGGCAGGGGACAGACGTAACACAGTAGGTACCCGATGAAAAACGCACTTCTTAAGTTCGGAGTCAGCGTCTTGGCCGCTAGCACCCTGGCGGCTTGCCAAAATAATTTCGAAGTTTCCCAAAACGTGAAACAAGCTGTGCTCGACAATCACTCGGCCACCAACCTCTTAGAATGGGAAAGTTCGCCTTCTAATCCCGAAATCCTTTTTGAAAAATGGAATGCGGCTGTTAAAAATGGCGAAATTTCTGAACAAGACATGAGCGCAAAAATTTGCGCTGGCCTTTCAAGTCTTTCGGCATTAGAGCTGACACTTTTTGAAAATGAAATAAAGAAATCTGAAAATCAATATTTAGTGGCGCCGTGTAAACAAGCTTTACAAAAAAAATTGGACGACCACTACGTATCGGAGCGCGCAGGCCTGACGGTCAACGTAGCACAAAAGGATTGGTCAGCGGGTTTCCGCTTTCCTGACAATATTCAAAAACGCGATACATCGATGGGATACTTTGCGTGGTCAGGAGATGTGGCTCCAAAAGAAATCGTCCTGACCTTTGATGATGGGCCCAGCAACGAACACACTGAAAGCATTTTGAAATCCTTAAAAGAAGTAAATGCGAAAGCGATTTTCTTTAATCAAGGTAAGAACGCTTTAGTGAATCCCCAAATCGTTAAGAAGATTGCGGCCGAGGGTCATTCGATCGGCTCGCATTCTATGAGTCATGCGTGTTTGGCTTCAAACGCGATTTGCCAAAGCAAAAACGGCCATATGTTAACATTTGAGGAAGCGACCAATGAGATCCGCGGTGCTCATCAGGTGATTCACGGTATTTTGGGTTGGGTAGACCCTTTCTTCCGCTTTCCGTATGGCGAAGCCTCACCTCAGTTAAAAGACTTTTTAAAAACCAGCCAGGTGGGTGAGTTTGCGTGGAATATGGATAGTGAAGACTGGCGCGCGACTTCAAATGAGCAGCTTCTAAATAAAGCTTTATCGGAAGTAGCACGTGCGGGACGCGGAATTATCCTTTTCCATGATATCCAGCGCCGCACGGCGGAGATTATGCCTCAGTTTTTAAAAGAGGTTTATAGCCGCGGTTATAACATTGTTTTGCTTCAGCCCGCCGATTTACAGTCGCGCTATAACAGCAAGCTTGTGCGTAAACCCAATCAGCCGTAAGATCCCCGCTCATGAAATACGCTGACGTTGATCGGCCATCCACGTGGAGGCCTTATAAAAATGGATTATGCCAGGGGTGCTCGGGCAGTTGTTGTACAATGCCCGTGGAAATCCGTTTGTCTGACTTGATCCGTTTGGGGGTGGTGACGGAAGACGAGGCCGCGGGCAGTGTGAAAAAGGTGGCCAAGCGCCTGACTCGGGAAGGGATCATTACTTCGTACCGTCAGGGCACGGAGCTTTTTATGCTCACCCAAAAAGCCAATCGTGACTGTCTTTATCTCGACTCAAAAACCCGTCTTTGCACCGTTTATGAAAAGCGTCCCGATACGTGTCGCCAGTTTCCTGCCATTGGGCCGCGTCCCGGTTTTTGCCCCGGAAAATAAGGCCTTTTCAGAGGGCAAAACCCCCGGTCTCAGAGAGGGACTGTCGGTTTTTTATACATTGGCACGCGCAAGATTGTCCTTGTCTCAGAGTGGAATAGGCACAAATTCATTGTATTCGAGTTAGGCTGGCACAAGCCCTGCTCTTGATTATATCAAGAAACAGGAGGCTAACATGGGCTTCACAGACAGAAAACTCGAAATCGCGATCTTCGCACTATCAATCACCATGATTGGTGGACTGGGTTATGTCCTAAAGACTCCTGTACAGAACGCCATCTTAAGCGGTGACATCACATACGAAATGCCACGTATTAAGAAATCCTTTTTGGCTTCGTTATTTGATTTAGGCGATCGCGAAGTCGATCGTTCTTACACCAATCCTTTTGCTAAAAAGAAAGCCGAAGAAAAGAAAAAGGCCGAAGAAGCTAAAAAAGCTCAGGCGGCCGCGGCTGCTAAAGCGGCGGCGAAGGCCGTGGCTAAAAAAGCGGAAGAAGCTAAAAAGCCTAAAGTTAGCGTAAACACGGTTGAAGGCAACCCAACAAAAAAATGGGCTGATGATGGATTCTTTGGTGCGGGCAATGCTCGCGCGGCTTATGCAAATAACGGTGGTAATAATGCGGCGGCAGCGGCTGATGGAAAAGGTGATAAGGCTGACGGCATGTCTGGTGACCAGTGGTACGCCCTGTTGATGGCGGAACCAACGGCAGCCAATGTATCAAAATTGATCGCAGCATTTTCAAGCAAAGAAGTTGATGCTGAAACATACTATCGTATTGTGGATGGTCTTTATAAATCCAATAACACTGAGACTCAAAAATTGGGATTAGTGGCGGCGAAAGCTTTCTACAACACACAAGGTTTCATGGTGACGACTCAGCATTACGAACAGTTTCCTGCTGAAGTACAAAGCGGTGCTTTATCATATCTTAAGTCTTATGCGACTTCAGGACGCTTAAATATTTTAGCTGCCGTTATACAGTCAAACGACTTAGCAAGCGTGACCATGGCGACAGATGTTATTCTTGAGGGATATCAAAATGCTAAAAATGGCACAACTCCGGTATCGACAGACCCACGTACTTCCCGCGGCAACGTAGCGACGAACTCGGTGTCTGGTTACGGTCAGTTTCATGATATTTTCGCCAAGTTAGCAGACAGCTCAGATGCAGCGATCAGAGCTATCGCGGTTAATGCACTCGCTCAACTTCCGCAAAGCACAGTAGCGTCACTGTAATTCCTGGACAGCCAAAGCTCCAATAAGCCAAAATAGTTCTGATGTTTTCAGTCAGGACTATTTTTATTTTTATAGCGCTCTTTTTGCCGATGGCGTCCGAAGCTTTGGACTCATTGCCAAGAAACTTGAGTCAAACGGATCAAGGCCGTGCGCTTGAAATCCTTGGATTTGGTTCTTCTTCAAAAATTCTCAATAATCCCTATCCATTGGGTGGCTACAAGGGTTTGGAGATCGGTCTGACGACCGAGTTCATTCCTTTAGAAGATTTATCCGTCTTAGGGGATGGGACCAAAGACAAAGGGGAATTCAATTACTACACGCTGACGTTGGGTAAGGGGATTTACTATAACTTCGATACTTACGTGTATTTTACTCCGGCTGTGCAGGGGCGCGATTTTCAAAACTTCGGGGCGCAGGTGCGCTGGGGATTTTACGAATTTAGCTTTTTCCCTTTGAGTCTTTCAACGATCGTGTATGGTGGGGCGGCGAATTTTTCAAACTTAGTGAATATCTCTACTTTCGGGGGAGATCTGGTCGCGACCGTGACCATGGATAACGTCGCGATTTATGCAGGTGGTGGTACGATCCGCGCCGTGGGTAAATTCATTGGCGGGGCCAGCGGTATCACCGATGACCAGGAAACACGTGAACAATCGCGCAATGACGTGCATTCCGTATTTGGTATTAATGTCGCTTTTGCGAAAGTATTCTTTGCCATGGAAGTCGATCGTTATACCGACACCGTTTACAGCGGAAAGCTGGGCGTTCGTTTTTAATTAATCTAGTTGAGATTTTTCAATAATTTTCGTCGTCGATTTGCCATCGACAAATTGCAATGACATGACCTTGCCGCCATAAGACATTACAAAAGGTGCGCCCACAATAGTTTCGATTTTCCAGTCGCCACCTTTGACTAAGATATCAGGGCGAACCATTTCAATCAGATTCGCCGGAGTGTCTTCAGTAAAGATACATGTGAAAGCCACCGCACCTAAAGCAGCTAAGATCTCTGCACGGTCATTTTCATTTTGAATAGGACGAGTGGGGCCTTTAAGGCGCTTCACGCTAGCATCGGCATTCACCCCAATAAATAAAGCATCGCCCAAGCGGCTCGCTTCTTGAAGATAGCGAACATGACCCACATGCAGAAGATCAAAGACGCCATTGGTGAAGACAATTTTTTTATTTTGCGCACGAAGAGGAGCCAAGGCAGATGGGATTTGATCCTGACTAAGAACTTGGCCCATGAAAACTAAGCTTTCTTAAACAGACGTGCGCCAGTGATATTTCCGGCGATGTCTTTATTCATCAAAACAGACAAAATTGGTAGGGTGATAAATCCTGTCGCGATCACAAGTAAAGATCTCGCAAGGACGGATAAAGTGTAAGAGCTGGTATTGAGCTCTTCCGGTTTACCCACACATTGATCAAAGGCCCATTCACCCGGAGTGCAGCCGACAAAAACACGATTGCCCACAAGGTAAATAAAGCACACACCCGCAAAGACGCTAAACAGCGATAGATAAAGCATGCCTTGACCATCAGGATTAGAAAGATTCCCGATAAGATCCGCTTTCGTTGCTACTAAAACTACGATCATGCAAAGCAACGAGGCCGCAACCACTAACATCGCATCTAAAATAGCGGCTGAAAAACTCCATACCGATTTTTTCAGTTCAAGCTTAGGCGTTGTTTGAGAGATTTTTTCTTTCGGTGTTTCGAAATCAAGACGGCGGTTTTTTTGCAACGTCTTAAGAATTTCGTCAACGGCCGCAGAACCATCACCGCCGACTTCAGTTAAGTTTCCTGGAGCGGTTGGCAATGGAGTGCGACCTTTACGAGGGAGTGGTGGACGAAGTGGGTCTGCACCTGGCTCTTCCAATAATTCAAGACCTTTGGTTTTTAGGGAATTTTTCGCAAAAGGATCTGCTTTCGGGTTGGTTTCTTCGATTGAAGTCATTGCGGCCGCATTGTTGGCTGCCGGTTTCTTTTTGTGAAAACCTAGACCATCCGTGAGGGGCTTAAACTCAAATTCTTCGAAGGGATCCATTCCTTCTCCTTTTTAAGACATCAGATCAAAGTCATACTTTAGGACTGATACTAAGGCCATGCAAGCCGTTTCAACTCGCAAAACCTGAGGTCCCAAGGTGACTGGATCTAGGCCTAGGTCTGTAAAGCGCTGGACTTCCTTCTGGGAAAAACCACCTTCGCTCCCGACGATGATCCAGAGATCACGAATGCCTTCCGGATAAGCAGATTTGATTTTCGTGACATAATCTTTGATGCCGAGAGTCGGGATTTGGTCACTTCCCTCGTATGCAAATAGACCCGCGTGCCCCTGATTTCGGTTAATCAGTCCAGCGATATCATCAAAATGAATTGGCGACTCAATTTTCATTAAATCGCCCCGCCCGGATTGCTGGGTGGCCGAGCGAACAATCTTATCCCAACGTTCGAGCTTGTTGTCAGAAAGTTTTTCGCCCTTACGTAGGAAGCTGAACTCAGAAAAAAATGGATGAATTCTAAAAACACCCAGCTCGACCGCTTTTTCCATCACCGCATCCATGACCGGAAAGCGTGAGATAGAAAGCAGTAAATGAATGCGTGGTTCTTTTAAAGTGGGTATCACGCGCTCTTCTAAAATTTGAGCGGTGGCATTTTTTTTAGTCACAGAAGTGACTTCAACAAAGTAGGCCTTTGAGTCTTCGGTCAGAACTTCAAACTTAGAGCCCACTTCTTGGCGACACACATCAAAGATATGATGAAAGACGTCGCCCGTGAAATTCACTTGGCTTTGGAAGAGATCTTTTTTCTCAATCCAGTAACGTCTCATGACTGAACCCAGTACCCAACCCATTCGTCTTTTTCAATGCGGCGAATGACGGTAAGGCCTGAGCCTTCGATGAATTTTTCAAAGAAATGATCATCACGCTCTTCTAAAATTCCAGTGAGTAACATATGTCCACCCGGTTTTAAAACGCGCATCAGATCTTTTTTAATATTAATCAAAACACCGTCGATGATGTTGGCGACCACCAGGTCATATTGCTCGCGAATATCTTCAAGCTGTGATTCTGGAATGTCGATTTCTGGCAGTTTGTTCAGTTTCACATTTTCACGTGCCACACGGCGAGCTTCCGGATCAATTTCAATCCCGGCAACAAGACCCATGCCGCTCATTTGCGCCAGCATCGCTAAGATCGCTGTGCCCGTGCCCACGTCAAGCATGGCCCAATCGGCGATATTGTTTTTATATTTTTCCGCGAGCTTATGAATAAAGAAGGCCATCATTTGAGTGGTCGCATGGGTGCCGGTCCCAAAGGCCATTCCCGGATCAATGTAAATGGCATGTTTGCATTCTGGAGGTGGTTGCAACCAAGAAGGCACAACCCAGAAGTCGCCAATCAATTTGAAAGGTTTAAAGCCTTTCTTCCATTCTTCAAGCCAGTCTTTGTTTTCTTCTTCATAGATATTCCAGCGAATCAATGCATTGATGCCGGTCAAGCCGTCAAAGAAGTCTTTAGGGGGATTTTCGGGAAAAAAAACGTCCATCTCGTGATTGCGGACGTTCAAAATTTGCGGATCATAAGTCAGATCAGGCTGTGTAAAAATAAGAGCCTCCGTCACGCCGGAAGCTCCTGATTCGAAACAGTGTGTGGTGATGATGTCTTCAAGTTCAGCGGGAACTTGGCTTAAACGAACACGGAAATAATTATTCTCACTCATGGAGTGAGGTGTTACCAGAATCCGCCGTTTTTTCAAGAGTTTCCGTAGCGGCCTGAGGGGCTTTGGACGCCGCCGGAGCTAATACTTTTTCGGCCGCTGCGTTTGCAGAAACTACAGGGTTTGGTGTGAGCATACTTGCTGGAGCATCGATTTCTTCGGCCGCCATGGCGGGGGCCGTGGCCGGAGCGGTGCCCGGAGTCGGTGTAGAAATGGCAATCCCAATCACCGGCGAGTTGGCTTCGGCGGCACTGACATTGCGTTTTTTGGGTTTTGAAGTGTCGATGAAAGAACCTTTAAGATCGATACGATCACCGCTCATAATGCCACTTTGTTCAAGCATGGGTAATTCGTCGCGTGAAAGCAGGGTGAACTCACGGGCTACGGCCACGCGGTCGTAAATCGCAATCACTTTTAATTGTCCCACCGGAACAAGGATTTCGCCGACGGCATTAGCCCCACTGGCATCGCGAATATTCACTTTGCGAACCGCCGTGACGACCAAGTTTTTCTTTAAGCCGGAAGAAGGACCTGCGTTTATATAGAAGTCTTTATAAACAGTGTCTGTCTCTGACATGGTGATATTCCGTCGAACATCTACGACCGACATGTCTTGCGCGTGGGACTTCATCGTGAAGCCTAACAACAGCGTTAATAGAAGTGTCATAAGAAAACCTTTCCTTGGTTTGTCTGAATGCTCTATCGGCTGTCTTATTTTGAAACTTTAGGGCCGGACGGCCGCAGAGCGCAGGACCTGCGGTCCGGAGCTAAAGCAGCTCTGGACCTAGGTATAAGAATATCAATTATTGAGAAACGATGGCACCTTGAACGGAACTATATACTTTATAAGAATTGTCGGTCGTACCTTGTTCGATACCAGACATATAGTTACCCACTGTACTTTGAACTTGATAAGTGACGCCATCACAAGGACCCGATACGCAAGTCGCAGTACCCGTTTGGGTAGAGCCAGAAACTAAACCTGTGGTTTTTGCGGGATCTAAAAATGTCTCGACGACATCGGTCAGAGACTCTAGAGATGCCTCCATAGAACAACCCGTGCTCAATACCAGAACGGACAGAATGAGTAGTCTTTTCACGAACAACCTCCGAGATGCTCTACTTATCGGAATAATTCTTCGGGATATTTAGGTGGCGTTACGCAGATTTAAGTCTCGGTTTGAGACAGGGATTTCGCGGTCGTATTCAGGAATAAAGCGATGGCGATTAAAAGGGCGCCCGCTAATTGGCGCAGGCTCAAAGACTCATGAAAGATCATGGCGCCCATCAAAGCGGCCGTGATCGGTTCGATCATCATTAATAAAGCCACTTCTTTACTGCGCAGTTTTTGAAGCGCAGCTAATTCTAAGATCAAAGGAATCACGGTACAAATGACCGCTAAACCAATAATGGAGCTAGCCTGAACTTCGGTCAGATTACGAATTTGTCCAAACGGGGGTTGATGGAAAAGGGCCAAGGCCAACGCACCGAATGTGATGACATAAAGGGCCGAAGAAACGGGTCTTACCGTTTTTTGCAATCGACCTGATAACATCACATACACGGCATAGCTGATCGCCGACCCCAGTCCCATTAAAATTGCCCAAGCGTTGTGAACTTCGATGTGACCCCAGAGCAGTAAGACCAAACCGATCGATGCCATCACCAAACATAAGGCTTCTTTGCGAGAAATTTTGTCATGCGTAAATGCGTGGGAAAAGATATTCACCCAAAATGGATAGGTGTAAAGCAAAAGGGCTGCAAGAGTGACGCTTAAGCCCTGAACGGCTTCGAAATAAAGGGTCGAAAAAAATGCGTAACCGAAAATTCCCAAGAGTGCGGCGATGGCGGTTTGCTTGAAGCTTAATCGCACCCATTGAGGACGGAATAAAAGAAGGAAGATCCAAATTAAAAGCGCGGCTAGAGTGAAGCGATAAGAAAGAAGTTCGCCGACGGAAAGGCCATTTTGAAAGGCCCATTTGCCGAAAATACCTAAAAACCCAAAACAGGCGCTGGCAATTGAAATTTCAATGGTGCCGCGAAGCCTTGGGTTCATCATTATTCGTCTTTAGATTTGAACAGCTTTTTGCTAGCTGGTTTTTTGTTGGCAGATTTCTTCTGTACGTTTTTTTGTTCCGGCGCGCGTCCTTTGTAAGTACGCTTTGTTTTTAACTCATCGGGATTGTCCGCCAAGAAGACACGCTCAATCGCGGCTTCATTAACGAAAACAAGTTCACCCGGTTTTAAAGCGGCCATACGCAAACGACCAATCGCCACACGTTGCAGTTTTAAAACGTCAAAACCTACTTTGGCAAACATCTGACGAATCTGACGGTTTTTACCCTCAGTGATGATGATTTTATACCATTCGTATTTATCAGATTTTTTATCGCCTGATTTTTTTACTTTTTCAATATGACGAGCCGACACGCGACCACCGACGATCGAAACGCCTTTTTTTAGTTTTTCTATATGGTGTGCTTCGGGTTTGCCATCTAATTTCACTAAATAAGTTTTGGTAACTTCGGCTTTCGGATGCATGACCTTGTTGGCGAAGTCACCGTCGTTTGTCAAAATCAACATGCCTTCAGAATCCCAGTCCAGACGCCCCACAGGGAACACGCGGCCCGGGACGCCGGCAAGATATTCAGCCACCGTCGGACGATTGTGAGGATCATCCATCGTTGTTAAGACGCCTTTAGGTTTATTTAAGATCACATAAAGTTTTTGAGTCAGGGCTTTGCGAAGAGCTTTACCATCGACCACGATACGGTCATTTTGAGGATCAACTTTGATGCCTAATTCGTACACGCGTTTGCCATTAACGGTGACTTGGCCCTCTTCGATCATGCGATCTGCATGGCGACGAGACGCCAGTCCGCTATCCGCGATTAGTTTGTTAAGTCGTACCCTTTGAGTGGAGTTATTTTCAGACATTCTTCATCAGCCTCAGTATTCGGTTGAACTGGTAATTGAACCGACAACATATCACTAGAGAGCTCAGAAGAGGAGATTTTCTTGCGTAGGGTAGATTCTCCAAGGGCATGACGTAAATCACGCACTAAAAGAGTCATGAGTTTATCTCCCAAAAAGACATTATCTAAGGCCGTTTCGGCCTTATTTAAGACGATCGAAGACCAATTTGAGGCCTCAGAGTCACCTTGTTGAACCAAGGCTGTTGTGCGCTCAAGCTGGCTGATCAAATCCTGATAATAGGGATCTGATCGGCGGTCGACGAAGAATTGTTCTAGGCGCTTAATGGGGAACAAAAGGCGCGTTTGCTCTTGCAAAGGTTCGTTTTTAAATTCCTGAAGCTTTTGGAAAACGTAGCCACGCAAAAGGCAGCCGTTCACTCGGTCATTCAGAATTGTAAATTGCCCAGTGATGTAGGGAGCGACCTCAAGCTTATGGGTGTGCTCCGGGCTTAGTTCCAAGTCGGGTGTATAGTAAAGAACAAGATCTTTACGTAAAGGCTCCAGTTTTCCGTGACGGATAACAAATTTTTTGTCGAAACTGCGGACCTCAAGGCTGCGGTCTTCGCGCAAAACAATGACGACAACACGCTTGTTCTGATCCGGGAGGACCCGGAATTTGTCTTTTTCGCCGCATAGCGTCTTAACGTAGGATGTCACGGTATCCACGAAATCAGCCAAATGTTCGATTTCGATGAGCTGTTGGGTTTGCGGAAAACGAATGGAGCTGAGATCAAATTTCTGCTGATAGAAACTATTAAAATGCTCTAACAAAAATTGAACTTCAGAACCGACCTGCTGTTTATTCGAAGCCCAGTGCGGATAATCCATGCAATAGGCAAAAAACATTTCGATTAATTCAGAGGATAATTCGTCGTCAGGATGTGGGAAGCCATTCAGGAAATTATAAAAGGAAAGACGCGTTGGAGTGTTCTGCGGATTGAGTTGAGCTACAAATTTTATGAGTTGTCCAACTTTAAGCACGTGAAATCCTTCCTTCGCCGCTAAAGTATGAACATTTGAATTTTTAGTCCAGAGAAAATATACTGTTTTGGAGAGAATTTTTTTGAAGTCCACGGAAGGGGTCATTATGCAAAAAGAACTGAATCCGGAATTGTTTGGCGAAAAGAAGGTCGTTAAAAGTTCCCCAGCCGATGCTGCTGCGAATCTAGGCAATAATTCAAACTATCTTAACACCGATCGCCAGATTTTCGAGCTGCGTTCTCAGAACCAGAATCTTCATAACCAGTTGGAAAAGATCGTAGGCTCAGTCAACGAATGGATTAAAACGTCCAACGTAAAATTTGAAAAACAGGCTTCTCTTTTAACTCGCTTAGAACAAAGCCACAACGGCCTTGCGACAGAAGCGGGTCAAAAAATTTCTATGTTGTCCGCGAAGGTTAACGAACGTCGCGCTCTTGATCTTAAAGTGCAAGAAATGGTGGATCGCCACAACAACATCGTAAAAAGTTTTGAAGTGCGCATGAATCATCTGCAAAAATTGTTGGCGGAAAAAGAAGCGCAAATGATAGCCAGCCAAGCGGCTTTGAATGAAGCCAAAATGGAAATCGCACGTCTGAAGCGTTTGTAGTTTTTTAAGCTGAATTAAAATAAAAAGGCTTCGTTTTTGACGAAGCCTTTTTATTTTTACTGACCCGCTTTTTCCATGCGCTTCACAAAAGCATCGGCTTTTTCAAATTCAGTGAGCGTCAAAGCATCGATCCACACACCGTGAGGATTAAAAAATAAAATGGTTGGTAAACCTTGAATACGGTATTTCTTGCGCAGTTTTTTGAGCATCTCTGAATCTTGAGTTGCATCGAATTTCAATAAAACATATTTGCCGGCCAAAGCCTGTACGCGAGCATCGGTGAAAGTTTTTTCTTCCATCTCGTGACAAGCCATGCACCATTCAGCCCAAAAATCGATAATGACGGGTTTTCCCAGTTTCGCGGCTTCCGCCAGGGCTTCGTCGGAATAATCTTTCCAATCTAATTTTTGAATTTTGTTAAGACTGTCGGCGGCCATCATGCGGCTGCGCATGTAGGGTCGCAGATCAAAGGCCGAAAACACCAGGTGTCCGATGCCGACAATAAGGACGGCTTGCATTAAGCCTTTGCGAACATGATCGAACATTGAAGCCTTATTTGGTAAGAAGGCGCCAAACACGCTGGCGATCACGATCAAGCCCAACCCCAGGGCCAAATCAAAGAATCTTTCTGGCAAAAGAAGATTGAGATAGTAATAAAATGCCACCATCATCAAACTGCCCAAAATAAATTTAGATCCATTCATCCAAGCGCCAGATCTAGGCAACGACTTCATCAATTGATTTGAAAGTCCCAAGGCAATAAAGATCAGACCCAAACCCAAGGCATACGTGAACAGATAGATAAAACCTAAGAATTTATTTTGGGTCGAAGCCACGTAAGTCAAAATGGCCACCAGAACTGGTCCCACGCAAGGGCTGGCGACAATACCGGCAAACATACCGGTCAGGTAAGCGCCACCCAAGTTCTGTTTTTGCGATGTGCGCCCCAAACGATTGCGAATAAAAGCCGGCACTTGAATTTCAAAGAGGCCGTACATGCTTAAAGCCATCGCTAAGAAAATCACACACACCACCGATAAAACGATCGGACTGCCGAGGCTTGCACCAAACAGTCCCCCGGTTGAAGCCGCTATCAGGCCTAAGATGGAATAGGTCGTAGCAATACCCAAAACATAAATCAGCGACGTAATAAAATTTTGCAGACGTGATTTATTCTGCGAATGATTGCCTAAGACCGCCAAAGTGATGGGAATCATGGGGAAGATACAAGGGGTGAAACTGGTAAATAACCCGGCAAAGAAAACAAAGATAAGCCCCGCAAAAATGCTAGAACCTAAATACTTGTTAAAATTTTCGCTGCCAAAAAACGAGGTCGTCGGCGTGTGGGTCACTTCCGGGGCCGCGGTGATTTGCATCTCGCCTTCAACCGGGCTCACCGTGATGGGGGCATCGATGATTTTTGAAGTCGGGAACAGACAGAACTGTTCGGAGCAAGCTTGGTAAGTGAGTTCGATTTTTAAGCTTTTATATTTTTTTAAAAAACGATTCGGAGCCTCAATATGCGCGGTGAGAGTGGCTTTCTTTTCAATTCCCGTGCGATCTTTTTTCGAGAATTTATCATACCATTTTTTGAGCGGCTCGATCTTAAAAGGAGCCACTTGAAATCCATCGGGCTCTAAAATAACGACGCGAAACTGATCTTCATAAGCATGGAAACCATCGGGCAGTGTCATTTCAATTTTAATGCTGCCGCCTTGCCCCGGGGCCCAGTCTTGCGGAAAGACCTGAAGATTGGCGATGAGAGGGTCTTTCTCATTCACGCGGGTGTTGGGAACTTGCGACCAAGCCTTAGGGCTAGTGAAAACCAATAAGCTGATAATTAAGATGATAACGCGCCCGAAATTCATGCTGATCCTTCATCTAAGTCGAAGTTCTTAGTTAGTCTTACTCTCGACTTTTGCCAAGTTCTTTCACCCATGACTCAATGTTACCACAATGAGATCCGATAGAGGAACTGAAGAGGAACAACAATATGGGTTTTGTCGGTATTATTATCGTATTTGCGACAGTTTTCGGGGGCTACATTGCCGGTCACGGTAAAATGGGCGTCATCATCGAAGCTGCCGTACTAGAAATGGTCATCATCGGGGGATCGGCCTTCGGTGGTTATGTGATCGCCAATCCAATGAAGATCGTTAAGATGGGATTTAAACTCTCCATCAAGGCGATGACGGCGAAGGGTCCTCAGAAAAAAGATTATATTGAGCTTCTACAAATGCTTTTCCAGTTGTTCCAAGCATTTCGTAAAGAAGGCCCTCAAGGTATCGAGAAACACGTTGAGGAACCAGAAAAGTCTGAAATCTTTAAAGCGTATCCAAGTTTCATGCATAACCATCACGCGGTGGATTTTCTTTGCGACACGATGAAGGTGACTTTGTCGGCAGAACTTTCCCCCTATGACGTTGATGATTTATTGGATGCGGATATCAAAGGTATTCACGCCGAAGAACATCTAGCCCAACATGCGATTGCCGCGGTTGCCGGGGGGTTCCCGGGGCTAGGGATCGTTGCCGCCGTTCTTGGTATCGTTAAGACGATGGGTGTTTTGACGGCCGGTACGGAAGTCATCGGGGAATACGTTGCCCATGCCCTTGTGGGAACGATGTTAGGGGTATTTTGCGCCTACGGTTTGATTGAACCTACGGCGACAAAAATTGCGGCAGATATCGAAGCAGAAGGTCGTTACTTAGGTTGTATTAAAGCTGCACTCGTAGCGTTGCAACGGGGGGCACCTCCGATCGTGTGTGTTGAGTACGCACGCCGCTCGATCATGCCAGAAGAAAGACCCACATTTGCTGAAGTAGATAAAGCCACGAAAGAAATTAAAAAGGCAGCTTAACGCCCGCGGCGAGGATGCCGGAGCGCCGGACGGCGCGCAGGCTGAACTGAATTATTGAGGAAATATGGCAGAGAAGAAACAAACAATCGTCATTAAAAAGATCATCGTCTCTGGAGGCGGTGGTCACGGGGGTTCCTGGAAGGTGGCTCTTGCCGACTTCATGACCGCCTTGATGGCATTCTTCCTGGTCATGTGGATCGTTGGACAATCTGAAGAAACAAAAAAAGCTGTTTCTGATTATTTCTCGACACCGTCAATTATTGAATACAACTTTTATAACTTCGGGACTGAAATCACCTTAGAAAAACTTTTCTTGGATCTTTTAAATGAGCCACTAAAAGCGTTCCAAAGCTTTATGGAGCCTGCGGATAAAACGCCAAATTTGTTAGACATGGGGTCGACAAAAGTGGTGGCGGCTTATATGGCAGACAAGATGACCGACGTGGCGAAAAACGTCGTTGTCACTCCGGATGGATTTGATTTTGATATTCCGGATTACATGCTTTTTGAAAGAGGCAGTGCTCAACCGAATTCAAAATTCGTGTCGGTGATGGATAAAATCAAAGGTGTTACAACGGGACTTAAAGATGCAGATATTAAAATCACTTCCGGACTTTTCGTGCAAGCGGTTCCGGACAGCAGTGTGATGTCAGCGAATAAAGTAGCGTCCGAGCGTTTTGATATCGTAAGAAATAAGATCTTGGCTTCTCTTGAAAGTAATACTGTCACCGTAGATGGTGGTATTAACGTCAAAGAAAAGCGTGGAGAGATTGATCCGGCCAAGCTTGTGGGCTTCATCCGTATTAAAATTTCTCAGAAGGAAATCACTTCCGACGGACGTAAGCCGCGTAAGTTAGATGCTTTGTTTGGGCCTTCTCGAGTAGATATGTCGGTGTATGACAATTTCGTGAATCAAGTCAGCAATCGTAAAAAAGCATCAGCTCCGTCAGCAAAAGAAACTCAAGGCGAAGCGTTGAAGCGACAAGTGGATGAGCATTTAAAAGAAGAGACGGGAATTAAAGATCCGTCTTCGCACTCAGAATAAAAAAGAAATCTCCGGCGCCATCAAACTGGGAACTTTCGCTGGTTCCGGTAAGGGCGCCTTCAAAATAGATTACACTCCATTTTGTACCAATCGCTGTCTTAGCATCAAAATAGGGATTGAAGTTTAAAGCTTTCGGATCGTTGTAACCGATTTCGTTATCCCATTTCCAAGTACTAAAAACGTTGAACGTGCGACCAAAGCCCACGCGAGCGGAGCGAGCTTCTGTGGCCTCCCAGTTACTCATGCTTTCGTAAGAGATTCGATAGTCGGTCATAAAACCCACGTGCAAGCCTAAGATGTTCCCGTTATGCTCGCCGCCGTTGTAAAACTGGCTTTGTTGGTACGAAACGGCCATGTGGCTTGTTTGCGAAAAGGCCACTTTGATTTCCGCCATGCCACGCAGATTAAAATGATCATCGCTGCCCGGATAGTTGGTGTTCGACCCCCAAAGTCCGAGTCGAAATTGCGGCCCGAAGTTAAACCAGAAGGATCCTTGCAATGCGGGGGACTTGTCGGATTGGGACAATCCGTTCTCTACATAATGAGATGTCAGGGTTACATCACCGGTTAGTGCAAATGTGGGTGAATTGGTTTCAGCCCCTAGGGCGGACCATGATGAAATTAGAATAGAGATAAAAGCAATGTATCTTCGCATAGATAGTTCGCTTTATTGTGAACTACCGCGCCCTGAAAAACAAAGAAATCACGAGGATCGGGGGCGGGGAACTGGACCAAAAGCGAAGAACAATGTATTCTGTCGTCTCTATGAATCTAGATCTGCCGTTAAATCAATATTCCTTTGTCGCTTTCGATACGGAAACCAGTGGAGCTTATCCCATTGGTCATGATGTCGTGGAATTTGGGGCGGTAAAATGGTTTCAAGGACAAGAGGTCGGCAGACTTCAATTTCTCTTGAAGCCGCGTGAGCTGATGACGGAATTCATCATTGGAATTCATGGAATTACTAATGAGATGGTGGCGACCTCGCCGCAGATGTCGGAAAAAATTGAAGAGATCCATAATTTTTTTAAAGGTAGCATAGTACTTGCTCATCATGCTCCGTTTGATTTGGGATTTCTTACGGTGGAGTTTGAAAAAGCGCGACTTTCACTTCCGATGGAGCCCGCTTTGTGCACCAGTTTACTTTCTCGAAAGTGGATTCATGGGGTTGAAAATCACAAGCTGCAGACATTGGTAAAGCATTTGCAAATAGACGGCGGACAAGCGCATCGTGCCTATGATGATGCCAAGGCTTGCCTGCATGTGGCCTTGGCTTGTTTTGAGAAAATGGGTGAAGGTGTTACTTTAAAACGGGCTATTGAAAGTCAGGGGAAAAATCTTTGGTGGAAAGATTATTCGTTGATGTTAAATAGCGAAGAAAAAATAAAAGTTCTTATCGAGGCCATTTTGAATAAGAAAGATGTCGACATGATTTATCAAGGCGGCAGCAAAAAAGGCGAAACTCGACGTTTGACTCCTATCGGAATCGTGCGCAATCCTGATGGCGATTTCCTTCAAGCACATTGTCACCAGGAGCAGACGGCAAAGCGATATTACATGAACAAAATTGGTGACGTTGCTCTGGTATTTTAGTCTTGGCTCCCATGTAAGCAATGACTCTTAGGTCGAGTTGAGGTCTTAAATAAATTTTTGTTAAGTAAATTTGTTTTGAGTTGATTTTTCTTTTTCCGAAATAGCCTCTCACTGGAGAGAAAGAAATGAAGAAGAGAAGTTTGAACTTTAAGATGATTTTTGTAATGTGTATTTTGATGGCCGGATCTTTGGCTATTGCGGGATTTGGACTTTCAAGACTGGGCATGATGAATGATGCCATTACTCGCCTAGTGAATGAAAACAGTGCTCGAGTTTCGTTGGTGAAAGACATTCGTGCCCTATTCTACATTCAACTTATTAATGAGAAAAATTTTATTTTAGAAGAGTCGCCGGATGAGGCGGCTACGATCGAAAAACGCCTTACGGACCGACACGACCAAATTCTCAAGAAAATTGAAGATCTGCATTTAATTTCGACCGAAACGGGTCGAGAGGAGCTGGCGCAATTTAAAGAAGTTTATGGGACTTGGTGGGCGAATGCTCATGAAATTCGAACTCATGTCCGCGCGGGAAATACTGCTAAAGCCGTGGATATTAGCATGGGGAAAAATCGAGAACTTCGTAAAAACGGTGAACAAATCATTGACGGGACTGTAGATCGCAATGAAAAACGCATGCAAGAAGAAGTTGCTCACATGCAAGAACAATACAATAGTGCGCGCGCTATCATGATAGCCGTAAGCCTTATTGCGATGATTTTAGGCGGCACGATTGGCGGGTTTGTTCTTTATTCACTCAGTAAATCTATCAGTGCGGTGATTGAAAATTTATCTTTGTCTTCGAAACAAGTTTCTGCCGCATCCCAACAGATTGCTACGGCTGCTACTGAGCTTTCAGAGGCTACGACAGAGCAAGCGTCGTCGTTGGAAGAATCCGTGGCCACAATTGAAGAGCTTTCGTCGATGGTGAAAGTAAATGCCGATAATGCGTCGTCCGCATCAGCACTTTCTTCGCAAACCAGCGATATCGCGATTCGCGGCGAATCTGAAATGAAAGCCCTGGTGACTTCGATGACGGAAATCTCTCAAGACTCTAAGAAAATCTCAGACATCATCACGGTGATTGATGATATTGCCTTCCAAACAAATCTTTTGGCTTTAAATGCGGCGGTCGAAGCGGCCCGGGCGGGCGAACAAGGTAAAGGTTTCGCCGTGGTTGCTGAAGCGGTTCGCACGCTGTCCCAGCGTAGTTCGGCAGCCGCCAAAGATATTGGGGAACTGATTCGTTCAAGCGTGGATCGTATTGACCGTGGAAGTTCACAAGCGCAGCGCAGTGGTGAAGTTTTGGCAGAAATCCTGACTTCTGTTAAAAAGGTTTCGGCTTTAAATCAAGAAATCGCCGCGGCAAGCACAGAACAATCAAACGGTATCACGCAGATCTCTAAAGCAATGAATCAGTTAGATCAAACAACTCAAGTGAATGCAGCCTCTTCAGAGGAAGCTGCGGCTTCGGCCGAAGAGCTTTCGGCGCAAGCAGAAAGCCTGGCAATGGTGATTGTGACGTTGGTCAATGCCGTTCGCGGTGAAGGAGCCGAAAAGCATCAATCTCCTAATGGAGAGTTTGCCGCAGCGACAACGGCACCAAGATCTAAGAAAAAAGCGCCGGTTTTGCCGACACGCGCTTCCAAAGAAAGTAATGAAGATTTGTTACCGTTAGACTCTGTAGGCTAATGAACTACGACGAGGAAGATGAAGCCAGTTAGCCTTCATCTTCCCCTTTATATTCAACCACGTTCACCGTGCGTTCGTTCTTGATTTCTTGAAGTCTTAAGTGAATTTGTTCGGCAAGCTCTTCCAGATGTAAAAACTCATCTCCGGCACGCAATTTTAAAGGTCTGGCCGTTCCATCCAGGGATTCTTTTAAAAATCTTTCAAAGGCATAAAGCGGTCCTGCAATACGGTGCGAAATGATACGACCGACGGCAAACAAGATTGCGCAGAACGCGATACAGATAATGACGAAAGTAATGACATAAGGGACTAAGAATTTATTCAGCAAGAAAGGATTGTTGCCTACCAATTCTTGAATTGTCACGCGCATGTAAGTGTATGAAAAGACCAAACAGATCAATGTAAGACTTAGTCCCACACCCATCAAAATCAGACAGTATTTTATTTGAAATGAGAGATTCACCCAATAACGCTTACGCACGTTATTTTCCGGCCACAGTAAATCACCTTCGCGAATGAT
This sequence comes from Bdellovibrio bacteriovorus, assembly GCF_001592735.1. Classification (NCBI taxonomy): domain Bacteria; kingdom Pseudomonadati; phylum Bdellovibrionota; class Bdellovibrionia; order Bdellovibrionales; family Pseudobdellovibrionaceae; genus Bdellovibrio; species Bdellovibrio bacteriovorus. Next base: position 687,051 of record NZ_LUKE01000001.1, on the reverse strand, counting down.
CGCATAGACGATCAAGATATAGCCCACCCATTGCAAAGCATCGGCCACATTGAACGCGGGACTGGAGAGGCTGGGAGTTCCTAAGACGATGAAATCAACGACATAGCCCCAAATGATACGATCCGCGACGTTTCCGATGATCCCGCCAATAAGGATGGATAAGCCCGTGCGCAAAGTGAGTGATTTTATCGGTAACAAGTACTGAATCAAAGCATATGTGCAAAGTAAAAACGCGCCACCGGTTGAGAGAGATACGATACGCAAGACCGAAGGAAGATCTGAAAACAGGCCTAACATCGCGCCGTGATTATGGTGCAGAACAAAGTGAAGTGAACCGAATGATTTGATCTCGGTCAGTCCCGTTGCCCAGATTTTCGTCACGCGGTCGAGAGCCCAGGTGATGAGGAGAGGAAGAATTACTATCAGCCATTCGCGTTTTTTCATGCACCTCAGTCTAACAACTCAATCCATAACTTGCGAAGAAAAAGAACCACCATTACCATAGCCTAGGCGACCGTTGAACGGTCGATGTTCTCACTGGGAGGTCGCATGTTCCTTAAAGTTATTATTTCAGGTGTACTTTTGGTTGCTTCTGTTTCTTCCGCGCAATCGGCAAAAAGTGACAATGACAAGTTTGCTTCGGTTCAGAAGGAATTTGCGGCGCTCGCTAAGAAGCATGGGGTGAAGATTGATGATGTGGGGATGCATGCCACTGTCGGTGAAGGTGATAATCTTCGCGTGCTTTTGGATGTGAATGGCAAGGCTTTGATGATTCCGGCATCCATCTCTAAGGTCGCGACGGCTTCGGCGGTGCTAGGGGCTTTTCCTCCGGGACATAAATTTAAGACGCAGCTTTTGGCGGATGCCAACATTGTGAACGGAGTATTAAAAGGTCCTTTGTATCTTAAAGGTGGTGGGGATCCTTCGTTTGTTTCTGAAAATCTTTGGTTTTTGGTGAACGCATTTATGCGAAATAAAATCACGAAGATTGAAGGGGACATCATTGTTGATGACTCTCTTTTCGACAACGTCCGTTACGACCTTAGTCGACAAAAAGAGCGCGTGGACCGTGCTTATGATGCGCCGGTCGGGGCCATGAGCTTTAACTGGAACTCCGTGAATATCTTTGTGCGTCCTACGACACCAGGAAGTGCGGCGGAAGTTTTTGTGGATCCTGAAAATGACTATATAAAGCTAAATAATCGTGCCAAAACTGGTGGCGGTAATGAAAATAAACTTTTGGTGGATCGCCAAGAAACTCAGAAAATCGACGGCGATGTGATCACGGTGGGCGGCAGCATCGGCAAAGGGCTGAAAGAGGCGGTTGTTTTTAAGAATATCACGCAACCTGATCTTTGGGCGGGTTATAATTTAAAATCTTTTTTAGCTCAAAGAGGAATCCAATTAACTGGTAAGATTAAAAACGGTGTCTCACCAGAGAAGGCCGAAGTTTTAGCAGAATCTGAAAGTAAGCCCATCGAGCAGATGGTCGCGGACATGAATAAATTCTCTAACAACTATGTGGCAGAGATGCTCACGAAAAATCTGGGCACGGTGAAAAAAGCCAAGGGTGCCACTTTGGCTGAAGGTGTTGCGATTATTAGTGAGCATATGCAAAGTTTAGGTGTGCCATCGGAACAATACAGGCTGAATTCACCTTCAGGGCTGTCGCGTGATAATAAGATGTCGGCATTTGCGATGTGGAAGGTCTTGCAGCACTTACGAAACGACTTCAAGGTGCAGCCGGAGTTTCTCACCTCTTTGCCGATTGCCGGAGTGGACGGAACGCTAAAAAAGCGTATGAAGAATACTCCCGGGGAGCGCTGGGTGCGTGCCAAAACGGGATTTTTAACGGGCGTGGTTTCATTGGCCGGTTATGCGGGTTTGGAAGATGGTAGAGTTATCACTTTCTCATTCATATATAATGGGTCTACGGATGAAACAAAGATTCGCGCGTTTTTTGATAATTTATTAATCTATCTAGTAAAATAGATGGATGGTGGCAAAAAGCTTAACGGAAATAGGAAAAATAATGAAGATTGTGATGTTCTCTATCTTGTCGATCATGTTGACGGCGACTTCGCTCAGTTTAGCGCAAGAGCCCAATATTGCCGATCAAGTCGTGCCGCAAATTATTCGTCGCAGTCCCCAAGAGATGCGTCCTTGGCGAGCTCCTAATTTCAACGCTCAAGAAAAAACGTTAGGTTATACCAGTGATGCTTTTGCCATTCCGGCAGGGATGGAAAAGAAGGTTCAGTTTTGGGTGGACATCTATTCCAAATACACGACCAATCAAGGTGTTCTTCATGATGCCGAAGATGTCGAGATTGTCTATGAAGTTGTGGATTTAAGCGACTATAAATCAGACCGTCAAAAACAGCGTCGTATGGATCAGGCTAAAAAAGAAGTCGCTTTACGTCTTACAAAAGAAGAAAAAGAGCGTCTGCGTTTTCAGCTGGGTCAAAAAGATCGCATGCAAGATGCTATTTTTTACTCTGGTCGCTACCTGGAAGACATGGAAAAGATTTTTGCCGAAGCGGGCTTGCCGATCGAGCTGACACGTTTGGCTTTTGTGGAGAGCTCTTTCAATATCATGGCACGCTCTAAAGTAGGTGCCAGTGGTATCTGGCAAATCATGCCTTACACGGCTCGTCCTTATCGTATGATTTCGCCCACGGTGGATAAAAGAAATCATCCTCTCGAAGCGACCCGTTTTGCGGCTCGTCTTTTACGCAGCAATTTTAACATGCTTGAGTCCTGGCCGCTTGCGGTCACGGGTTATAATCACGGACCGACGGGTGTGATGAAAATGACCCGCTCTTATAAAACGCGTGATTTAAACGAGTTGATTGAAAATGTGAAGTCCCGCCGCAGTTTTGGTTTCGCTTCTAGAAACTTCTATGCTTGTTTTTTAGCGGCTTTAGAGGTTGAAAGAAATGCGGGAAAATATTTTGGCGAATCCGTGGCTTGGTCAAAAAAATTAGAAGCTCAAGACCTAAAACTTCCGGTGGGAATTCGTTACAAGGATTTGCTCACCTGGTTTGATGGGGATGATCGTAAAGTTCAAATCTTCAATCCGCATTTGACGATGAAAGCGCGCAAAGGAACGATCCCGGCAAAAACAATCGTGGCGGTTCCTAAAGATCGATATAATGTGGCTTTGGTGTCGTTGGCTCGGAAGGATCGAACGATTGCGATGGATGACAGTAATACAAATAAAAAGAGCTCCCGTTAGGAGCTCTTTTTATTTAGATAAAATCTGATTTTTTTTGTGCCGGCTTATCTGAAAGATCTAGATATTTCATAAACATCTGGGTGATCTCTGTCACGATCGTTGGATCATGAAGGGCTTCGGGCCGATCCACGCACATTGTATTCACCAAACCAATGAACGAGTTCACAATAAGATAAGAAACCTTGTCCATATCGCGGCCTGGAATTTGCGGAAGATTGTACCGAACCACTTCTTGGAAGAAGCGGATAGAATCTGACATATAAGATGCGTCCGCCACGTAATATTGAATAGTAGATAATTTTGAACGCAGGTCTGAATTGCGACGGAAAGTTTCGATGCACAATTCAATCATCGCTTTCATGCGTTGTTCAGAAGGCAGGGGAGAGATCGCGCGCATTTTTTCGCTGATGATGCGCTTGTCTTCTTCCATAATGTTTTTAACAACGGCTTGAACAACGGATTCTTTATTTCCAAAGAATTGATAAAGAGATCCAATACTTACGCCGGCCTCTTTAGCGATCTTGTCCGTCGTGATTGAATAAAAACCTTCAGAAATCAGAAGCCTGGAGCATGCGTCTAAGATCGTCGCGACAGTTTGACGCGAACGTTCTTGAGTGGGGGCTTTCACGATTATCTTAGTTTTTTTAGCCTTTTCCTTGCTATCTAAAGTCTGAGTCATGGCGTGTAATCTGTCCTTTGTCCTTTATTTCGAATTGGGGACAGAATATGGACTAGTGGACCCATAGGCAAGTCTGGTTTTTTACAAACCTGTAATGTTGATCAATATACTCAGGATTTTGTAGAATATGCCTACTTAGCCAGCAGCTCTTCGGAACAATACATTGTGGCGCGTCTAGAGTTGCCAGGATAACTCATTTTTTGCGCCACCTTACGGCATTCCTTTTTAGAGATGACTCTATTAAAGCGGCGAATGCACTCCCAACGGGCTTCATCACCAGAGTCAGGATACTCCATATTTTCAGCTATCGCCAAGCACTCCGATAATCGCGGTTGTTTTTTTAGCTCGTAGAGGCAGATAAGTCGAGCATCTTCAGCGTTGTTAGAATACTCCATCGAGTTTGCGACCTGAAGACAAGACTTCGTCGAAAGTTTTGCTTTGTTGGTCTTCATGCATTTCATACGGACGTCATCTCTTTGGTCCATAGCGAGTGAGGTACGCTTGCTGGAGACCACGCAAAGATTTTGTGCGGAGGCCGAAGACAAGCTCGCGACAGATATCAGAATAAAGGCCAAGAAATAATTAGAGACAACGTGCAATTTCATGCTTTGCCAAGAATGCAAAAGCAAGGCTTGGCTGAGGTGGCTTTATATCGATTTTAGGGGATTTTGACCGTCTAACTTCTCAACACGAGACGCTTAATGCCCAAGGATATTCAACTGCCAACTATTCCACGTGGTGTTGCAGCCTGATTTCGCCGCAATAAGTTTTAGGGTCCAGGTACCTTGGCTGTCTTCGCCATAGAACATATTTGTTAAGAAGGTGTGATTCATCGAGCTGTCTTGCAGGTAGCTATTGATATTCATGATCACACTTTTTGTGCCCTTGGGCGAGGTCAATTCAACCCCCAAGTTGCCAATACAACTGCTGGCGTTGAGTTTTACTTGCACGCCTTCAATCACGTAACTTTCAGTCACATTCAAGGTGCGAGTCGTACCCGCCGCGGTCCCACCCGTCACCGTGGCGGCGATAGATCCTGAGTCATATTTCCAAGCAATACTGCTGGAGTCAGTAGTGTTGGTCTGTTTAAAAATTCCCAAACTTGAAGTGTACGTCTTGGCCATGGTCACGGCGGCGTCGACATTGATGCGACCAAATCCATACCAGTTGTGAAAGCGGTAACCAGCATCGTTCGTGGTCCATCCCGGTTCATAAGTCACTCCCGCCAATGCGCCGGAAGAGGAAGGGTGCGGAATATTTATGGAGGTGGGTGCGACTTGATCTGATGTTGAAGCCAGAATGTGTTTTACATCTCGCCAGCTCAAGGCGGGATTGGCTTGCAGAATTAGTGCAATGGCACCTGAAACAATGGGGGAGGCTCCGGAGGTTCCATTCATCGTGGCGGTGTATTCACAATTTGTATTAGGACTTTGTCCTTGGTCGAAAGTGTTGTTCGAACCCTTTTTAAGTCCTAAGTTGCAACCCACGAAATCGGTCGTCAGCAAAGCGGGATCTAAGGCCACACTGGAGGAATTGCTGTAGGTGCTGTAACCAAATTCGCCTCCCGGAGCAGAGACCCAGAGATTTGCGCCCGGTGAAGAGTAACTTGAACTTGTGCCCTTCGCGTTTAAAGCGCCGACAACAATCATATAAGGACTGCCGCTGTCTTCGCTGAAGTTAGAATTCCCTAAAAAGTAGGCCGAAGAACTGGCGGAAGAAACACAGTCCCTAAGTGGCCCCGTAAAATCATTGCCCGCGGCTTTTACATAGAGAGCTCCCTTGCCCGCGCGGGCATTGGTAACCCCGTATTGTGAAGCATATTTGTAACTGGCGTCGTATTCCGTAAGTTCGCACTGCAAGTCACCCCAACTGAAATTGAAAATATCAAAATCGCCCTGATATTGGTTGATGAGGGCTTGGGTGAGGCGTCCTTTTATAAAAAGATCTTCTTGCGCGGGTAAGAACATGAATCCTGCGACAGAAGCTCGAGGGGCGACACCTCTTCCGCCAAAACCTTTCCAGCCCCGCTCTGCCGCCAAGCCCGCGACGCCCGTGCCGTGGGCGTTGTCAGCTTCAGAGGTGTCTGGAGTTGAATCCCCGATCCAGTTGGTAGAAGAATAATCTAATAAATAATTTCTAGAAGCGCCGGCGATCAAACTGTTTTTTAATCCGGGATGAGCCTCTTGAATGCCGGTATCAGATATCGCGATTTTAATTCCGGATCCATTAAGGCCACTGGCAATCGTATTCGTCAGATGAATATCTTGCCCTGCGGTTCCAGAGCGACCGGCGAACGCAGATTGGCCAGTATTGGTCAGATGCCATTGATATTTTTTGTATGTATCACCGGTGACCTTAAAGATATAAGGCCCTAAAGTTTCCGTCGCATTATTAGAGTCTGTCACTGTGAAGGTGACATCATAAGTAACGCCCGTCGTGGTTGGGGTTCCTGACATCGTCCCGGTGTTAGTATCAAGGGTCAGCCAACTAGGCTTGTTAGTCACAGTGAATTGAGGGGAGGATGTCAGGGTGGTGGTTAGACCTTGATTGAAGGTTACATCTTGATAAGCGGTAAAGTCGGCGACAACGCCCGCGTCTTCTTCTTCCGGATCGCTGATCGTCGTCGGATTTTTAGTGATAGGCGTATTGGCCTTAGGATCCACTTCAAAACTTTGCGTGCAACTGGATAGCAGCAAAGCAAGACCCACAAGCGCGGATCTTTTCATTGTTACCTCTTTTTCCAGTTCTGCACGATTTCAGCTTCAACAGATTTGACGGCTGGATCTTGACGAAGACTGTTGATCAGTTCGCTCACCTCATCGGCGCGAGGGGCGCCTAAATAAGCCAGCCCCAGGCTGTTATCCTGGGCTTTTAAAGCCAAGCCAAACCGCTGCGCCAATAGACCTGCTTGTTGAATGTCTTTCATCGTTACTAACAGGGTGCCGCTTAAAATTCCTAACTGCCCATTTGAACTTTTCATGACCACCGGGAACGTCATCGGTTTTGCCGTCGCTGACGATTCCGACGGGTCAAAGAAAACCAAATTCATTTTTTGGTCGATCACTGTTCCCATTTCCTCCGTGTAGGAATATTTTGAAATAGCGCGCAGGCGTAAAACTTGAAAACTGCCTTGTCCTTGAATAAAAAAATCGTTGGTCGCATAACGACGAAGTTGTTCTGTCGAGGGACTTAAGTGTTCTAATGCTTCTTCTTGCGGAGGTAAAACGACTTTGGCTTTGTCCTGTTCGATCGCCGCTGCCAGAAGAGCAGATTGAACAGCACCTGCCGGAGCCGGCGGCTCTGCGGGAGCTTGTGAAGCCATTTCTATTTTTTGGGGAGGTGGTTGAATAGGATGATACTTATCCTGAGTTTGAATAAGTTTGGCCATGGAATCCAAGGTGCGATCTTTGTATTCTGAACTTAAGAAGTAAAAATACCCGATGAGTATCGCTGCTGCGAACAAGATGCTACGAGCGCTTAACATTTTTTCCCCCTCCTCTTATTCTAGAGGAGGGGCGTTGAAAAAGTGTGGAATTCTAACGTTGGTCTTAATTTGAGACGGTGAAAAAAACTTTAGGGTTTTAAAATGGGACCGTCGCCGTCGATGACTCGGTAAGGGTTGTCAGAATATTCAATTAAGTAAAGAATCGGCTCAAGATTTTTTTGCTGCACCTGCGGAATCACGTCCGCTCCCGGGTAAAAGCCTGAAGTTCCCCAGGCATCTTTCGGATCTAATTCGAAAGTGAAAGAGATGATCTTGTGTTCACCGTAAGACCAATCCGTCGTGTCGCCACTGGCAATGTAAAGCTCTGAAGACTGTTGAGGAGTGTATCCGTTCCAAGTGGCCATCTTTTTTGCCATGGTCTCATGCACTTGTTTGTCGCGAGCCACAGCGATCGAATCATAGATATGACCCCAAGGATACAAGATCAACTCTGAAAAAGTATGGAATGAAAGCAGGATCGTGATGTTTTCATGCTGTTCGATGAAATTTTTAATGGCGATAGATTCTGGCTCACTGAAAGCTTGCGGTCCGCGATACGTGTCGCTGGAGGGACTTGTGCTGGCGCCGGCGCCACCCCAACCGAAACCATAGTTGCGATTTAGATCCACGCCGTAAGAACCGCGACCCACATTCGCGCGATTTTTTCTCCACGCTTTATAGCTGCCGTTTGAAATATCGTATTCGGCACCATCGGCATTCACTAACGGAATGATATGAATATCGCGTGAATCTACAAGGCGCTTAATACGGGGATTGCCATTCGCGTATTCGGTTAAAAGATACTCGATGTAATAGATTGGCAGTTCTACGGACAAATGTTCGCGTGCGTGGTGACCGCCCATGAAAACGACCGCTGGCAAGGTTTCGGCTTGGGCTAAATTTCCGCTGATTTCAACATTCCAAATATCGCGACCTTCAACGGTCTTGCCGATGCTTTGCATACGCGAAATTCCCGAATGACGAGTGGTCAAATCCCGAAGCTTGGTCGTCATTTCATCATAGTTATGGAAAGCCGCATCTTTTGCGGGGAAGTCCATTTCAGCGGTCAAAGGAAAGCTGACTTCGACTAATCCCATTGCTTCAAGTTGAGCTTTTTCTTCGGCATTCCCTACAGCCGCGACGAAATCTTCACGGACACTGTCAATGACCACGCCCGTGTTCGCGATTTGCGTGCGTGTGAACTTATCTGTCGCACGAACCTTCATCCAATATTGAGTGTCATCTTTTTTGTCTACCGGCGTGAACGCCAAAAGTGCCACGCACAGAGCGGGCAACGCATAACGAATATTCATAATTCCCCCCTCAAGGAAGTGGAATTATTGTGCTCAAACTTCAAGCAGGGCGTACAGGCTTAAGTCCGAGGGGAAAAAAGTTTAGGGCTAAAGTCTAGGCAGAGGATTACCATCGAATCGGTTCTGGTTCTATTGTGACACCGAACTTCGTTTCCACATCTCGAACAACCTGATCAGCTAAGCTCCAGACATCCTCTGAATTTGCGCCGCCATGATTTACTAGAACCAGCGCTTGTTTTTCATACATGCCCACGGGGCCTAGCTTTTTGCCTTTCCAGCCGGCACGATCAATCAACCAGCCAGCGGCAAGTTTAAATTCACCATTTCCATAGGGAAAACTGACAAGATCAGGATGTGTTTGTAAAAGTTTTTCGCGAGTTTCTGCTGAAACAATCGGGTTTTTAAAAAAGCTACCCGCATTGCCAATCACTTTAGGATCGGGCAGTTTGCTTTGGCGAATGGCGATGACGGCTTCAGAAATCGTCTTTGGATTTGCCGCTAAACCACGACGTTCCACTTCTTTTTTTATATCGCCATATTCAAGATGCAGCTGATTTTTTTTGGGCAAACGGAACGTCACATCCCAAACTAGGTATCTGCCGGCGCCTTCTTGCTTGAAAAAACTATCGCGGTAAGAAAAACGGCATTCGGCATTGGTAAAAACTTTGCTTTTGCCAGTTCTTAAATCAAGGCACGTCACTTCCCATAAGTAATCTTTCACTTCAACGCCGTAAGCGCCAATATTTTGAATAGGGGCAGCGCCGACAGTTCCGGGAATCAACGACAGGTTTTCTAATCCCCAATAGCCGTGTTGCAAAGTGAATTGAACAAAGTCATCCCAAACTTCACCGGCTTGGGCTTTTACAAACCAAAAATCTTTGTCTTCATCCACGAGGCTTCGGCCATGATTGCCGATCTTAACGGTGAGGCCTGAGACCACCGAAGGCAAAACCAGATTGCTACCGCCACCCAATAGATGCCAGCTCATGCTTTTGGTTTCTGAATCATTCAATAATGATAATACATCTTCCGCCGAGCGAACTTCGGCATAGTGCTCGGCGATCGAACGCAATTGCAGAGTGTTTAAATGACTAAGATCGACCTGTGTTTGAATCACAGAACAGGAGTTTATTAGAACCCGGAACTTTTGGCCATCATTCTTTCAAGAACTTCGCCTTTATTGATAAAACAAATACCCAGGCCAAGATCTTTGCTCCAAACAACCTCGGCCGAAACATTGTGTTCGCGTTGCAAGGTTGAAAGTTTGATGGTCATGCTTAAAAGATCCCCTTTTTGTGGGACATAGTCGCCTTGGGAAACGACTTCAAGGAAAGCACCGCTGGTAGATAGGTTACGAACATTGGCGACCAAGGTGCCAATGTGGCCATAAACTTCTAGGTGAGCGACTTCTTTAGTTGGATATCGTTTTGCTGTGGTAGTGTTCATCCCGCGGCTCCTAAATATATTCTCGGAAGAAAAGTCGCGTTCGTAGAGTCCAAACTTCATTCGTCTCAAAATAAGACGGCTGCTTTATTGACGCTTTTTTTCGAATGTTAAAAAGGAAAAAGGAATCGGTTCCTGGACGTCACGTCGAGCTGTCTGGGTGAAAATCTTTTGATCAATTTGCGGGTAATAAGTATCACCAGGAAATTCGCGGTGGATCAACGTCAGATAGATCTTATCCGTGATGGGCATCGCTTGTTTATAGATTTCACCACCGCCAATGATAAAAACCTCATCGCCCCATTTGGCGGTCAGGGGCTTAGCATGTTCTACAGCTTCTTCAATGGACGCTACGAAGACCACGGGTGAAGATTCTTTCGATGGGAAGCTGTGCTTACTTGGATCGCGAGTGATCACGATGTGATAACGGTGGGGCAGGGCGCGGCCGTTGAAAGAATCAAAAGTTTTACGCCCCATAATCATGATATGACCCTTGGTGGTATCGCGGAAGAATTTCATATCTTCCGGTAAGTCCCAAGGCAGCCCGCCTTGAGTTCCAATCACGTGATTTTCGGAACAAGCCACCACATGGGTTAAAATCATACGGCCACCGGAGCCTTGATCGCAGGGTGCGGATCATAGTTTAAAATTTCAATGTCTTCGTAAGTGAAGGCAAAAAGATCTTTAACGTTCGGGTTTAACTTCAATTGTGGCAATGGGCGGAACTCGCGCGACATTTGCAGCTGCGCTTGTTCTAAATGATTTAAATATAAGTGCGCATCACCCAAGGTATGAACAAAATCACCGACCTCAAGATTGCAAACTTGCGCGATCATGTGGGTCAGTAAAGCGTAACTTGCGATATTAAACGGAACGCCTAAAAAGATATCCGCACTTCGTTGATAAAGCTGGCAAGAAAGTTTTCCTTGCGCCACATAGAATTGGAAAAACGCGTGGCAAGGAGGCAGAGCCATTTTATCAACATCGCCAGGATTAAATGCCACCACCAAAAGGCGTCGAGAATCAGGATTTTTTTTAATTTGCGCGACGACGTTGCTGATTTGATCAATCGTGCGACCGTCCGCGGTTTCCCACGAACGCCATTGTTTACCGTAAACGGGGCCGAGATTGCCATTTTCATCCGCCCATTCATCCCAAATCGTCACTTTGTTATCGTGAAGATATTTGATGTTGGTTTCGCCTTTAAGGAACCACAAAAGCTCATGAAAGATAGATCTAGTGTGAAGCTTCTTCGTTGTTAAAAGAGGAAAACCTTCTTGCAGGTTGTATCGCATTTGATAACCGAATACGGAAAGTGTGCCGGTGCCGGTACGATCTTCTTTTTTTACGCCGTTATCTAAAACTGTCTGGATTAAGTCGTGGTATTGCTTCACGGGAGACCTCTTAAAATTATCTTATTTCAGCTTACCTTTTTGTCCATTTGAAAAATAGTTCCAAAGGAATTTACCGCAGGGACCCAACTCCCTTTGCGAGTGCCGAGCAATGCGCGTCATCGCTAAGTAGGGTTTTTGCGTCAGTGTCACAAGGCTTTTCTTCTTGATTTCTTCCGCCACCAAATGTTCGGGCATCAGCCCCCAGCCTAAGCCCTCTATCAAAAACGTCTTTTTTGTGAGGTATTCTTGCACACTGATCACATTGGCGGGGTTGATAATTCCCCCAGATCGATTAGACCCCCCGGTGCTAGACATAATCACTTGAGGGTGGCGCGCTAGTTCGGAATCGGGGGCTTTGTTTTTAAATTTAGTTAGTGGATGGCCAGCGGCGCACACCGCAACCATTTTGACCTCAAAGAGGTCTTTAACGACGAGCAGCGCCTGGTCGTTAAAGATCGTTCCAAAGGCAATATCCGCGCGATCCTCCAGAAGCTGCTCGTCGTTGCTCAACACATCGTGAATGATTTTGATCTCTGTTTGAGCATAGAGTTTTTTGAAATCCTTCAGCGCTCTTACCAATAACGGGAGGGGCCAGAGCGAACTGACGGCGATTCTAATAACGGGTTCATGGCCCAGTTTTAAAAACTCGGCCGTTTCTTCTAATTCCGTGTACTGACAAATAAGATCATCCGCTTTTTTGATAAAGGCTCTTCCTTGTGGTGTGAGCTGCGGACGGTATTGATCACGACTGAAAAGTTTAAAACCCAATTCATCCTCTAAAGAACGAATGGCGTAACTGACCGCGCTTTGGGCGCGATGCAGATCTTGAGAGGCCGCACGGAAACTGCCGGTCTTGATGATGGTTTGCAAAACTTGAATCTGATCCAACGTCATAAGGAAACTATATCAGAAAAATAGATCATGTTAATCAAATAATTATAATTTTTTTAGATCGTCTAGTTTTGTATGATAAGGGCATCAAAGAACGCTAAAAATAATTGAAGGAGTAGTTCTATGAATAAAGCAAAAACAGCAGCGCGTATCGTATTCGGTCTTTTGTGGTTGATCTTCGGTCTGAATTTCTTTTTTAACTTCTTACCACCTCAGCCGCCGGTGCCAGAGGAGGCGATGAAGTTTTTAGGCGGATTGATGGCGAATCCTTATATGTTCCCGACAATTAAGTCGCTGGAAATTATTGTGGGCTTGATGTTGGTGGCCAATATCGCCGTACCTTTGGCTTTAGTATTGATCGCACCGATCACGGTGAACATTCTTTTATTCCATGCGATTTTAGCGCCAGCAGGAATGGGCGTGACACTTTTGATGGTGATCCTGAATGTCTTTTTAGGAGTCGCGTACTTTAATAGCTATAAGCCTTTATTTAAAAAGGTTTAATAGAAGTTAGATGCAACGGCGAGGGCCTGCCCGCCGAAGCCCCCAGGCAAAGGAGGGAGCTATGATGTATTTACGAAAATCCGATGAACGAGGTTATGCAGAATTTGGCGGATGGTTGAAATCCTATCATACGTTTTCATTCAGTGATTACTATGATCCCCAATTTATGGGCTATCGGGATTTGCGAGTCATCAACCAAGATTGGATTGCCAGAAGCTCGGGCTTTCCTCTTCATCCTCATCGCGATATGGAAATCATCACTTACGTTTTGCAAGGTGAAGTGGCCCATAAAGACAGCTTGGGAAATGTCGGCCAAATCAAAGCCGGCGAAATTCAAGTGATGCATGCCGGAACGGGTATTCGTCATAGTGAATTCAATCCGTCTTCGAAAGAAGATTTGCGGCTTTTCCAAATCTGGCTTTTGCCGGATGTCGTTGGTGCGGAACCGGGATACACGCAACAGTCTTTCACGCGCGCAGAGAAGCTTAATGGCTTGCGCTTACTAGCTTCAAAGACGGGGCGCGAAGGCAGTCAAAAGATCAACCAGGATGTGGATCTTTATGCTTCCGTTCTGGAACAAGGAAGCGAACTGGAATTCACTTTACGCGAAGGGCGCGGTATTTGGCTGCAGCTAGCGGATGGAGAAATCGAAGTGAATGGGCGCCGTGTATCCTCCGGGGATGGTCTGGTGATTGAAGACGAGTCTAGAATCAAAATAAAAGGGATCCGGGAGACCGAGTTCCTCTTGTTTGATTTAAAATAAAATAAAAATTGACGGGAGTGGCGATGATGCCTTAGTTTCAGGGCACAAGTTAGGGAGTAGTCGCCATCTTCCCAGAAAAATAGATGGGCTTAAGCCGACATACTGAGTTTCTTACGAGGCTCCGGTTTAAGTGCAAGATTCTAAAATGCCTTTTTAGAATCCACTGTTGACGAGACTAACACGAGTGTTTAACCAAACGCCGTGTTGTCTCGTTTTTTTATTTCCAAAAATAAAATTCGAGTTCGCGGCAAAAAACGAAAGGGTCCCTTTGTGGAGATTCTCCTTAATTCATTTGTTCTTGTCGCTATCGCTGAAATGGGCGACAAAACCCAACTTCTCGCCCTTGTCTTGGCGGCCAAATACAAAAAACCTTGGCACATTATTGCAGGTATTTTCGTGGCGACACTATTAAATCACGGTCTTGCCGCATGGGCGGGTGAGTGGATTTCTAAGCTTGTGCCGATGCAGTACCTGACTTGGTTATTGGCCTTCACATTCTTTGCTTTTGCCATATGGATTTTAATCCCAGATAAGGATGAATCAAACGAAGGCAGTATGCGCTGGGGGGCCTTCTGGACAACGACCGTTCTTTTCTTCTTTGCCGAAATTGGTGATAAGACTCAGCTTGCGACCGTGGCTTTGGCGGCTCAATACAACAACCTTTTGCTGGTGACGATGGGAACAACTTTGGGGATGCTTTTCTCTAATGGTTTGGCAGTGGTTTTTGGCGAAAAACTGACGTCGCGTATTCCAATGAAATGGATTCACTATGTCACCTCACTGATATATGTCTTATTCGGAGTGGGAATTCTTGTCTCAGGGTGAGGCAAAAAGCACCCCGTTTTCCTGGGAAAAGGGGGTGCACAGAGAGCTACCGAACATAAACCGTCGAACTTCTTTATATATCCGCGTCCTTTGTTGAGAACCTGAGAATATTATCCGAATAAAAAGGAGTATTCATATTATTCTTTAGTTAGGTATCAATAACGGATAAGGAACCAATCCATGAATCGCACAATACAGGCGGCCGGCGTTATTCTGGTAAGTACTCTTGTTGTAACCGCGTTTCAAAATTGTACGGAAGGTTTCAAGCCACTATCGATGCCGTCTGAAATCATCGATAACAATGATTCAGGCGGAGTTAATATTCCACCCGAACAAATCGCCGACGGAAAAATTCTTTATTCACAAAATTGTGCGGCCTGCCATGGTGCTATTGATAGCTCTAACAAAAAAGAAAGAACGCCGTTTCAGATCAGCACCGCGATTTCGACGTTGTCACAGATGTCTGCCTTAAGAACTCTTTCTGCCGATCAGATCAATAAGATTTCCTATGCGTTGGGTTATAATCCAAATGCTTCCGCAAATTCCTGCAAAGGAACTCGTGCTGCTGATATCACGGCCATCTTTCGCATGAATAAAGGAGAGTACACAAATACGGTCGCAGATCTTTTTGGTGTTCCAGAATCAGTCGCTGATAACTTCCCACCAGACAATGACGGCGAAATGTTCGCCAATAGCGCCGCGCAACTGGCATATGCTTCGAGCGCCCAGATCGAACAGTACCTCTATGCTGCAGAGAAAATTGTGGAGACTGTTTTTTCGACAAACAAAGCTCTTATAATGACGTGCAACGCGACTTCAACAGCACCGGCAACATGTGCTGCCAATATTATCGATGCCTGGACTCCGAAGATTTTGCGCCGCCCCTTAGATTCGGCGGAGCGCGCGAAGCTTTTGGCCATGGTGCCTACGACTTCAGGCGTGAGTGCAACGGATTTTGAGGCCGGGATTCAAACGGCATTGGTCGCGGCTCTTTTTTCACCTCACTTTTTGTATCGCACGGTGGAATCAAGCTCTGGGGCTATTTCTGAATTGAACAACTATGAATTTGCAACGCGCTTGTCTTATTTTTTATGGAGCAGTACTCCGGATGCGGAGCTTTTAAATCTAGCAAAAAATGGAACTATCAAGCAGCAAGCCCAGCTCAAAACGCAAATTGCGCGAATGCTGGCAAGCCCAAAAGCAAAACGTCTGACGCAGAACTTTGCTTCTCGTTGGATTGGTTTAAGCCGTATTTCGCAAAGAGTTCCGGATGCGACGGTATATCCAAATTATAAGCCGAGCTTAAGAACGGCCTTTGAAGCCGAAACGCGCACCTTCTTTGAAAATATGTTTTCGCAAAACAGAAGTCTTACCGAAATTATTAGTGCCGATTACACATACGTGAATGAAGAATTGTCAAAACACTACGGTATTGGTGGCGTTGTGGGGACTCAGTTCCAAAAAGTGAGTATCGCAAATACTCCTCGTCGCGGGCTGGCTTCTCACGGCAGTGTCTTGATGATGACATCCCATACAGATGATTCTTCCGTTATTCAACGTGGAAAATGGATTATGCAAAACTTGATGTGCGACCCACCTCCACCCCCACCTCCCAATGTGGGGGACAGTTCAAGTCTTCACGACATGACTTTGACGAAACGCCAACAGCTAGAGGTTCATCGCAATAATGCGAGCTGCTTTAGTTGCCATGCGCGTATGGAACCGCTGGGATTTGGCTTAGAAAACTTTGATGCGATCGGGGCTTGGCGCACAAGTTTCAACGGTAAGCCGGTGGATAATGCCGGGGCTCTGCCTGATGGATCTCCGTTTAATAATCCGGAAATGCTCGTAGCTTACTTGCAGTCAACGAAGGCCTTTGATCAGTGTATTTCTAAGTATCTAATGACTTATGCGATGGCCCGCAAACTTGATGACGACGACGATTGCAATGTGAAAGACATCGCAAAAAGTAGTGTCAGCGAAGATAAGGGCGTCGCGGACACGATTGAAGCCATTGTTCGCAGCGATCTATTTACAAAAGTGAAGGGAAAATAATATGTCGACACCCAAGATTTCGCGCAGAACCTTTCTTCATGCCGGAGGTGCAGCGATTGCGCTTCCGTTTTTAGAGATCATGCTTCCTTTTGGAAAAACTGCCTGGGCCGCTGGCCAAGCGCCGTTGCGGTTTGCTTGTCTTTTTTACCCTCACGGAACGACGCAGGATTCGGACTGGTTTCCAACATTTGTTAATAACCAGCTGATCATGAATGCATCAGGCATGCTGTCGCCACTGGATCCTTATGTTGCTGATATCTCGTTCTATAAAAATCTAATGGCCGATAACTGGTCTTTGCATCCCGGTGGTGTAACGACGTTTATGACGGCAGGGTTTACTCCTCAACAAAATGTAGTAAACACATGCCGCACAACGGATCAGCTTATTGCTGACAAACTTCAAGCCACGGGTTTGATTCACAGTATCGCAATGGGGTCGGACGAGCTGAGTGGCGGAGAGGCCAGTATCAGCGGGATTTATGGAACTAATATTTCTTGGATTGGTAAAGAAACGCCGAACACGCGCCTGATTCGGAATTCGCAAATCTTTGATTTGATTGTTCCTGGCGGTTCATCCACGACAACAACAACGACGACGACCTCTTCGAAAACAAAATCACGTCAGTCCGTCATTGATTTTGCAAAAGACAGTATCACACGCCTTAACGGTAAACTGGGATCTCAAGATAAAAAGACTTTTGATCAATACCTCACAAATCTTCGCGAGGTAGAGCAAAAGATTCAAGCCACAGAACCACCAGTAACACCCCCTGGAAATCTGACTTTGAATCCAGCGATGGCGACGTGTTCAAGTCTGGCAAGTAAAGGAAGTTGTGCTGATTACTCCTTGGATATGGATATTAAGATGGACATGATTGCGCTCGCATTCCAGGCGGATCGCACACGTGTCATGACTCATATGTTTGACCCAGAACCCGGGTATCGCAATATGAGTTTTATCTCTGGCGTTCAGGGCTTAGCCCATGAGATCTCTCACTGGAGAAACGATCCTGCGAAGCTGGGTCCAATGGTGCAGAAAATTAATAAGTTCTATGCCAGTAAGTTCGCGCGTCTTTTAGGGCGTCTGAAATCAATGAGTGAGTCCGGAGGAACTGTTCTTGATAACAGTATCATCATGTACGGAAGTTCAATGATGGATTCGCATAATCACGATGTCACGAACCTTCCTCTGATCTTGGCGGGGCGTGCTGGCGGGAATCTTCAGCAAGGGGCTTTACGTACTTTTCCGACACGCACGAATATGTCGCATTTCCATCTGTCGGTGGCGAAAAAATTCGGAGCGGCTGTAACAAGTTATTCTGGCACTAGCAGCACGATCAATATTGGCTAAAAAAAATCCCCAAGGTTTAAGGCCTTGGGGATTTTCGTTTTAAGTTTAATGATAAAACTATTGGAAGTTCTGAACTTGCGCGATGTAGGGAAGATTACGGTAGTAACCCTGATAATCCAAGCCGTAACCAACGACGAAGTCATTGGGAATTTTGAAACCAACATAGTCGATTTCGCATTTCACTTTTAATGCATCTGGTTTTTCAAGCAATGAAACTGTGGTCAAAGATTTTGGTTTACGTGAAGTCATTGCATTTTTTAGATAGTTCATCGTAAGACCGGTGTCGATGATGTCTTCCACTAAAACAACGTGGCAGCCTTCGACCGGGCTTGCAAGATCCAAAGTCACTTTGACTTCGCCCGATGAAGATGTTCCACCGTGGTAGGAAGAAACGCCGAAAAATTCGCAAGTCACATCGCCGCCCATGTTGCGGATCAAATCAGAATAGAACATGAAAGAACCTTTAAGAACGCAAACGGCGACGACTTTTTCGCCTTTGAATTTTTTTGTAAGGGTTTCGCCCAACTCACGCACCTTATTTTGGATTTGGTCTTCAGTGATATAAGGTTTAAGGGTTAGATTTGTCATGTTTCTATCTCCGTTTTTGCAAAGCTCTTATACAAATGAGTTGTTCATGATTTCGCCGAAACCACCGCCGCCGGGGACGATATATTGCTTATCGTTCAAGCCGCGTTCCTGATCCCAAAATTGGCCCGGAATTGCATCTAAAACTGCCTGAGGAGATAGTCCTCGGTCAAGTCTTAAGGTGTAGATCACAACGTCCGGGTGCGCCTTCAGAAGATTCTTCAAATACTCGGGCGTCACGATCAGGTTTAAAGCGATATATTTGGTCGCATTTCCTGCAATATGTTGCTTGTAATGCTCAATGGCGTTCACCATCGTGGTGCCTGTGGCCCCCATAGGGTCGGGGAAGATCACGTGAGCCCCGTCGACATCGCCCCCGATTTTCATGCCACCGAACTCAGCTCCGGTGACGGTCTCTTTGCTGTTTGTCACGCGAGCCGCGAAAATATGGTCCTGACGAATATTGGCCGCGGGTAAAGCATAATGTAAAAAGCTGTAACAGATATGACTTGGGTAAGTGCCGGCGCGAGCCAGATTGACGGTCACGGCTTTTTGATTGGAATCAATGCGGGTGGATTTCAAAGTTTTTCCCGGATGCATGCTTGTCATGCGGGTGTCTTGTTCGAAATTTTCAATCGCAAATTGATTGTTGACGGTGATTGAAATCAAATGCGTGTAAAGCACTTCCACGATGCGGTTGATTTCCGGTTGAAAACATTGTGGAGAACACAGCTGTGCTAAAAGACCGTTCAAAAAAGGGCTGTCAATGATATGCACTTGAGCCCCGTATTGGTGCTTAAGCTCCTGATGGGTGATCATGGCTTTAGAATCCTTTAAGTTTTATTGGCTACGTTCAAATTCGACAAAGATGACGAACTCACTTTCGTGGGAACGAAATTGAGGAGATCGCAAAATCTTATAGACGTCAACTTCAACAAGCTCATCTTCATTAGGTAAATTAGAGCGGCGAGGCATCACGCCCCACATAAAAAAACCTGTTTCTCCACCGATTTCAAAAATAGCGGGGAAGGTGCGCTTTTGGACCTCAAAAACGCCCGGTGCTGTCTCTTCGCGCCATGTTCTTAAAATCTCGATATTGCCTCGCAGGTTGCCGGCCTCCATGTCGTTCACTTCAAAATAGGTATTTAAACCAATTTGTCGTGAAGGATCTCTTTTATCGGTCCAACCTAAAAACCATTGATTGGACTTTTGCGACAACGAACGTTGTTCTTTGCGCAGAATTTTTACCGTCGGGGCTGTTAGCGCTTTATTGATGCCCGGTAAAATTCCGGCAGAGTAGTCGTTGAAACTTAAATACTGTCCCGTGCCTCGGCTCGAGTTAACAAAATCACCCAGCATTCCGCGCCCCACCTCGGCGTAGTAAACGACGATCTGTGCGGTTTTTGGTTTTTCCGCGGCTGGGGTAGGGCCTGCGACCAGCGATTTTGCTGTCGGATCCACGGATTCACTAGCCGCCGCCATCGACGCGACTTCCGTAGATTGGGTGGAGGTCGGAGGCGGGGGAGGTGACGGAACATCGCCACTGGCAGAAAGAACTTGCTCATCCGTACTTGCCGGAGAACTGGCGGAAGATTCGATTTGTACTGATGACTTTAGGTAAGTGACGCGATTTTGCAGATTTTCTTGACCGCTTTTATACATGAAAAAGCCGATACCACTGACCATGACAATTAAAATTGAAAGCGGAACTATCGGATTGCCCAAGACGCGTTGAAAAAAGGGAGGCTTGGCTGGACGGAACGTTTCCATGTCGACCCCACATTGAGCGCAATACTTGTCTTTAGGTTGTTGAAAACCACACTTGGGGCAATTAATTAGCATCGAAAATCAAATCCTTTTAAAATTCGAAGGTTCCTATTTATAGACTAAGGCAAAGCTTCTTGACGCTCAATAGAATAATTCATACGCTGGCTTACGCGGATCACTCTTGAAAAAGCTTGGATAGAAGATGAAAAAATATAAGCCGAAATCTGGCGAGCGCATAGAACACGTTGAAGAAATCATCCCGCCAAAGGTCGAGCTTCCCTTTGAATTTTCACCTGAGCATTATCCTGTATTGCTTCAAGAAGTGTTGGCCGCTTTCTATCCTTATCGACAAGCATCCGCACCCACATACTTCGATGGAACTTTCGGACGCGGAGGACATTACTCGGCGGTGAAATATACCATTCCGCAAATGATCGCGACAGTTATGGACCAAGATCTAGCGGCCGTTAGTCATGCGAAAAATGCGTTTAAGACAGACGTCGAGAAGGGCCAGTTAAACGTAATTCATGGTAATTTCTCAGAGTTTTCAGATCACAATCTAAAAAACTTTGATATGATGCTTTTAGATCTAGGCGTAAGTTCACCGCAGTTAGACCAGGCCGAACGAGGCTTTAGTTTTTATCACGATGGACCCCTGGATATGCGAATGAATCAGCAGCAAGGACTGACGGCTGAGGTGCTCATTAATACGGCTTCTGAGGATGACTTGATTCGAATCTTCAAAGACTATGGCGAAGTTTATCGCCCTGGAAAAGTCGTACGTGCGATCGTCAAAGATCGTAAGACCAAAGCATTTCAATCAACGTTACAACTTGCAGGTTTGATCGAACGCGTGGACGGTTGGCAAATTAAAGGCCATCATCCCGCGACAAAGTATTTTATGGCGTTGCGATTGGCCGTGAATTCAGAATTAGAAGTAGTAGCAGAAGCACTGCCGAAAATGATGAAGGCGCTCAATCCTAAAGGTCGTCTGGCCGTGATTAGTTTTCACTCGTTAGAAGACCGCATTGTTAAAAATATTTTCCGAGACAATGAAGATCTTGGAAAGCCGGTTTACAAAAAAGTGATTGTTCCCACTCAGGAAGAGTGTGATAGGAACTCTCGATCTCGTTCCGCGAAATTGAGAGTGTTTGAGAGGAGTGCTCAGGATGAGCTCACAAAACTTTAGGCAGCTGAAACCTTTCTTTAGTATCTTGCTAATAATTGCCACATTATTTTCTATCGTCTTCTTGCAAATGGAAGAACGCCGCATGGGTTACAGCGTTTTAAAGCTGACCCGCGAATATAAAAAAGTTTACGAAGAAAAACGAACGAAAGAGATTTCTTTGGCGAAGATCACGCGTCCGCAGTTGTTGGATACGGTGGCTCAGCAAAAGTTCACTCTTAAAAAAGTTCAAGCCAACCAAATCATTCATCTGACCGGGCCGCTTGCGGATTCAGGGGATAAGGTTGTTAGTAAGGACATTGCAAAAAAGGACCTATAGTTGAAAGCACGCATTGTTATCATCTTTGTCGGGATAGTCACGCTGTGGTCGATGTTGATCTTACGTGCCGGCTATCTTCAGTTTTTACCTAATGATCGTTTGAACTCTTTGCAGAATCGTCAGTTCCAAACCAAGGTGACCTTGCAAGCCCGTCGAGGCGCGATTGTAGATCGCAATGGCCGTGACATGGCGATGTCGGCGGCGGCTTATTCACTTTACGCGGATCCGAAGATTTTAGAGAACCGCAAGGCCGTGGCAAAAAAATTGGCCAAAATTTTGGGTCAGTCTTCAGAATCTATTTACGGTAAAATCAAAGATAAAAATCGCCGTTTTGTATGGATCCAACGCATGATGGATCAAACTCAAGCCAACGAAATTAAAGCTTGGGATATTCGCGGTCTTTCGTTTGTTGAAGAATGGCGTCGCGTTTATCCCAATGAAACTTTGATGGCGCAGACTTTGGGATTCTTAGGTATCGAAGGCCAAGGACTTGAAGGTTTAGAGTTGGGCTATGAAAAAGTGCTCGCTGGAAATCCTAAAAAAGTTATGGTGAAGCGTGATGCCCGCGGTCGACCACTGATTAACAATGGCACGATGTTCACGGAAAATCCCGAAGGGCATGAGTTGCGCTTGACGGTTGATTCTGAATTGCAATATCGCTTGGAAACAGAATTGGCCAATGCGGTTTCTACGTTTGAAGCCGATCACGCCGTGGGTGTCATCTTAGATGCGAAAACTTCAGCGATTTTGGCTTTGTCGTCGGCACCGACATTTGACGTGAACAAAGCACAAAAAACAGCGGCAGAATTTCGTCGTAATAAAATTGTGACGGATGCTTTTGAGCCGGGATCCACGATGAAAACTTTTGTGATCGCCGCGGCCTTGCGCGAGAACTTGGTTCAACCTAATACCAAATTTTACTGCGAAAAGGGAAGCTTTCGTGTTGGTGATCGCATCATCCGTGAAGCTGAAGCCAAAGAAAAATTTGAAGACTTAACGGTTTCTCAGATCTTGGCTTTCTCATCGAACGTCGGGACCACCAAAATCGCCTTTAAGATGGGGCAAGATCGTTTGCGCCAAGGTCTTTTAGATTTTGGTTTTGGCCAACGTTTAGGTGTGGATCTGCCTGGCGAAGCGCGGGGCAGTGTTTTGGCCTTACCATGGCGCCAGCATCTTTTAAGTAATATTTCTTTTGGCCACGGCATCACCTCAACGCCGTTACAAATGGCAAATGCCTACGCGGCCATCGCCAATGGCGGAGTTTTAAATACACCTTACATCGTACAATCAGTGCGTGATGCTGAAACCGGTGTGTTAGAAGAAACGAAAGTAAAACCGATTCGTCGAGTCCTTAGCTCTGAACAAGCTGCGCAAATGCGTGCGATGTTGGTGGGCGTAACCACCGACGGAAGTGCTAGCAATGCCAGAGTTGACGGTTTCATGGTGGCGGGAAAAACCGGGACCGCGCAAAAAGTAAATCCTAACGGTCGTGGATATGTCCGTGGTGCTTATATTTCAAGTTTTGGTGGTTTCATTCCGGCAAATGATCCGAAGTTCGTGATCTACATCGCGGTGGATTCTCCGAAAAAAGCTTATTATGGTTCAACTGTGGCAGCCCCTTTGTTTGCGCGCATGGCTTCATATGCTGTTCGTAAAGAAGGTATTGCTCCGCTTGCCATTGCAGAACAGTCAACAATATCAAAAGCACGTAAGCTGGCGGCCATTGACATCAAGCAACCACCCAAACTTCCGCCCAAAGAAATTTTAACTTCAACGGAGTTAGATCAGGTCACGCAAGTGGAAGCCAATGAAAATGTTCCTAACTTGTTGAATATGACAACTCGTGAGGTTCTTCGTCGCGTGAGTGGCCAAGATCTGCGCGTCAAGTTTGTGGGGCAAGGATTGGTCAGCGATGTTTACCCTGCCATCGGCTCCATTTTGCCGGAAAATAAAGAGATCACGGTCATTTTAAAATAGACGCGCCGTATTTCGGACGAATCTGCTTAAAAACGAGGATTATCTAGCGAAATCCTCGTTTTTATTTTGGTCCTTGAATTGCTTTCTTGTTGCTCAAAAAGGAGCTTTCAATGAAAGTGTCGTCTATGGAAATCATCTCGTCCGTCCGCGAAGATCTGCTACAAAAGTATTTTAAACTGCCAGAGTTTCGCCGCGGTCAAAAAGAGATCATTGCTTCCGCCCTTGATAAAAAAGATGTTTTGGCTGTTTTGCCAACCGGCGGTGGCAAGTCCCTTTGTTATCAGTACCCCGCCATTTATTTTCAAAAATTGGTTATCGTGATATGCCCGCTGATCGCTTTGATGAAAGATCAAGTCAGCTCTTTACGTCGTTTAGGAATTCCGGCCGGATGCTTGCATTCGGGACAATCAGATGATGCCAAGCGCGAAGTCTTTGCAGAGCTCAACAAGGGTGGCGCCTTTGTTTTGTATTTGTCACCAGAACGTGCGCAAAAAGAGGGTTTTCAAAAATGGATTCAAAATCGTGATGTAGCTCTTTTTGCCATTGATGAAGCCCACTGTGTTTCGCAATGGGGTCATGATTTCCGCGAAGAATATGCGCAGTTGAATATTTTAAAAAAACTATGCCCCCAAGTTCCGATCTTGGCGTTGACGGCGTCGGCAACGCCGACGGTCTTGGATGATATTTCCAAACACTTGGCTTTGCATAAGCCTGAGCGTCGCGTGCACGGTTTCTATCGTCCTAATTTATATTATCAAGTCGAGCTTTGTGAAAACGATGACGCGAAAATGGATTTTTTACTTCAAGGAATTAAAAATCATCCTTCCGGTCGTATTATTGTTTATTGCGGAACTCGCAAAGTCACAGAAAGCTTGGCAGAGTCCTTAGGTAAGAAATTTGCTAAAGTAGGCTACTATCACGCAGGTCTTCCGGCAGAACAACGCACGAAAACTCAAGAAGCTTACGAACGCGGCGATCTGCGAATTTTGGTGGCGACCAATGCCTTCGGGATGGGGATTGATCAACCGGATGTCCGTTTGGTGGTGCACTTTCAAATTCCGGCGAACATCGATGCTCTTTATCAAGAGATGGGTCGTGCGGGGCGTGACGGAAAAGATTCGACATGTCTGGTGTTGTATTCAAAAAAAGACAAAGGCTTGCAAAGTTATTTCATTCACAATTCAGAAGCCCCGGAAGAAATTAAAAGTGCTCGCTGGCGAAATCTTGATGCCTTGGTTAATTACTCTGAGGGTGGGGAATGTCGTCATGCCGAAGTCCTGACTTACTATAAAGATGCGCAACGGATTGAACGTTGCGGGCATTGCGATAACTGTGACGCCAAGTCTACGCGCAAGGTGGTTAAGCCGATCACTTCCTTTGTCAAAGTGGATCAAGCATTAGACGCTATTAAAACCACGCTTAAGAAAACCAAAAAGACCAAATCAAAACAAACCGACATCGTTTTGGATGCAATGGCCGAACAAAGATACGAAGTCTTGCGGGCTTGGCGTCGCGAACGTGCTCGCCAATTGGACGCGCCGGCCTTCGTGATCTTTAGCGATCAGACTTTAAGGCATTTGGCTCAGCGCAACCCACGCAACTTAGATGAAATGCGGCAGGTTCATGGCATTGGGGACCAAAAGCTTGAAAAATTTGGCTGGGATGTTTTGGCGGAATTAGGAAAATAGTGTTATCAGACACTCGTCAGGCGAACGGACTTTACTTCCCTCGAGGTTTCATATTGATTGAGCTTTTTTAGCGAGGGGGTTTTATGAGCTTCAAGTCATCGATGCTGACTTTAGGATTTCTTTTCTCAATCACCGCTCAGGCGGCTTATGACGATTCTTGGTATCAGGATGACTTCTGGTCCGGAGAGTATGGAAATGGCATTGCCGTTTATAAAGAAAACGTCTCTGTGCCGGCTCGTCCCGTGATGGACCGGGACATTCCGGCTTCGATTTCTTGTCAGCTTCCCTTTAAGGCCGTGTTTCACCCTTGGAATGAAGCCAGGGTTGTTCAATATCGAACGGCCTCAAAAATCATTCCTCTGCATGCGAAGGAAGATTTTGATTACGACACTGACAACGGCATCATCTTCGCCAAAAAAGGCGATCTGTTAGAATATCTGATTTATTATTCCGAAGGCATGTTTGCTTTGCGTTTTAAAGGTGTCGAGTACGTGGTAGCGCAAGATATCTTAGAAAAAACAGATTATGATCCGTCGATGTATGTTCCCCAAGAAGAATGGTTTAAAACAACATGCGTGAACGGTGGGGAGGTCTGGATTTTCCTGAGTGATCTTAATTCCGTGGATCAAAATGGGGACGTCGTTTATTTCCCAGGCATGGGCAGCTGGTGGCCGGGATATGTGGAGTACGGCAAGGTCGAAGACCTTACCGATGAAGACCTAAAGGGAATTTAAATACTCACCCAGTTTCAATAAGACCGGACCCGGGATTTCGTGAGCTCCGCGGAATCCCAACAAACTTCCTTTCATGCCATTTTGGTTCAGCAAAGTTTCTAATTGCTGGGCCTGCTTAAATCCAAGAACCGTATCTAATTGTCCATGACTTTGAAAGAATCTTTGACCCGTGCGGGCGGGGATGAGTTTTTTCCATTCTTCTTGATGCAAAAGAGTTCCTGACAAAATCGCCAAGCCCGCCGGAGTTTCCGGAGCGCGCAAATAAAGCTCGGTCGCCAGCATAGCGCCTTGGCTAAATCCGCCTAAAATAATTTTGTTCCAAGGAATTTTCATCTGACGAATCATTTCAGAGGCCGCTTGATAAGCTTTATCCATGCCCTTAGGGGTGTTTTGCGAAAAATCACGATGCGTGCCCTGTTCGGCTGCTCTTTGAATTTCCATCATATCTATGGGCCACCAGGCCCGGCCGGTCCACCCTGGACCAATCGGAACTTCTAAAATCCCATTCGGAAAAAGATAGTTGTAGGTTTTTTTAGTACTAATCATGTCTCCTAAAGAGAACAGATCATTGCAATCTGCACCATAGCCGTGAAACAGAATCACCCAAGGCGCGTTATCGTCATTATTTATTTCTAGGCAATTTATTTTTCCGAGTTGTCTCATAGTCAGGGCCTACGTTATCCTCCCTAAAGGTGTGGGGCAAGATGAAACTCAATCGGTTACTTTCTATTCTTCCAGAAATATCTTCTGAAAATCTGACGCAAGATGCGCAGGTGGCAGGCGTCTTTAACGATGCTCGTCTTGTCACGCCCGGATCTGTTTTTGTGGCGATTAAAGGCAGCGCTTTGGATGGGCATAAGTTTATCCCCGATGCGGTATCAAAAGGGGCGTTAGCTCTCGTTGTTGAAGACAGGGCCCTTGTTCCGACAAACTTTTCAGGCGTGGTCATTCAGGTTCAAAACAGCCGCACGGCTTTAGATCTTCTGGCCAGCCGCTTTTATTTGGATCCCGGCCAAGAACTTTTCTGCATTGGGGTTACGGGCACGAACGGGAAGACTTCGGTCACTTATATGACCGAAGCGATTTTAAATGCCGGTCATATCCCGACGGGTGTGGTGGGCACTATCAATCATCATTTAAAAGATAAAATTTGGGCGTCAGAGATGACAACACCCGATCCCGTGTTTTTACAAAAGCGCTTGCGCGAGTTCCGCGATGAGGGAGCTTTGGCGGCGGCACTTGAAGTGTCGTCTCATGCTCTGGATCAAAAGCGCGTGGACAGTGTTCCTTTTAACACCGTGATCTTTACGAATCTTACACGTGATCATTTGGATTATCACAAAGACATGGATAATTACTTTGAAGCAAAACAAAGATTGTTCACGGATCTGCTGTGGAAGACTCCCAAAAGTCCTTGTTATGCGATTGTAAACACCGCGGATAAGTATGGGCGCCGTTTGCAGATCGCGGGACCGGCGGTTCTTTGGACTTACGGAGATAAAGATTCAGATCTCCGCTATCAAATTAAAAAAATGGATTTTGCCCTGACTCATTTCACGGTGGATACGCCTCGCGGTTCCGGTGAAGTTCTATTGCCTATGTCTGGGGTTCATAATGTGCTTAATGCCTTGGCGGCTCTGGGGGCCGGATTATCGGCAGGCTTGTCATTAGAAATCTGTATTCAAGCGCTGAATAATTTTACGGGTGTGCCGGGACGTTTGCAGTCCGTGCCTAATCAAAAAGAGCTTTCGGTATTTGTCGACTATGCCCATTCACCAGACGCCTTGGAAAATGTTTTAAAGTCCTTAAATCAAGTGCGTGAAAACTTAAAATCCTCAGCGCGCATTTGGACGATCTTTGGTTGTGGTGGTGATCGAGATAAAGGTAAAAGACCTTTGATGGCGCAAATGGCGCTAAAATATTCTGACCAGGTCGTGATCACTTCTGATAATCCTCGCACCGAAGATCCGCAAAGCATTATCAATGAAATTTTAACCGGTGTCACTGCGGCTGATAAAGATAAGACCTCGGCCATCCTAGACCGTGAAGAAGCTATTCGCAGTACTATAAAAAAGGCGGCTCCTGGTGATGTCATACTTATCGCCGGTAAGGGGCATGAAGATTATCAAATCATCGGTAAAGAAAAACGCCCGTTTAGTGATGTGGGTGTAGCTGAAAAAGCGCTACAAGAAAGGTCCGTATGAGAGCCGTTGACGTTCAATTTGTAATTAAAGCCACAGGCGCGCAAACAATCAGCCTGAAAGAAAAAAACTTTGCGGGGATCGGCACAGACTCGCGCGCCGATTTAAAAGGTCAACTTTTTATTGCCCTTAAAGGTGAAGCTTTTGATGCGCATAAGTTTTTAGAAATGGCCGTACAAAAAGGGGCTGCGGCTTTATTGGTTCATGAAGAAAATGAACAGGTCGCGAAACTTAAGGGCCAAGTCACTATTTTAAAAGTTCCTGACACCTTAATCGCTTTACAGCGCATGGGGACGGCGGCTCGTCGTGAATCCAATGCAAAAGTTTTAGGTATTACCGGTTCAAATGGAAAAACGACAACCAAAGAATTTGCGGCGGCTTTAATCGACACGGTTAAAGACGTTCATTATAACAAAGGCAGTTTTAATAACCACTGGGGTGTGCCGTTTACTCTTTTGCAGCTTCCAGCCATTAAAGATGTCGCGATCATTGAAATGGGCATGAATCACGCCGGCGAATTGACGGAGCTGGTGAAAATTGCCGAACCCGATGTTGTGGTGTGTACCATGGTGGGGCGCGCCCATATGGAATTTTTTGGCACGATTGAAAAAGTCGCGGAAGCCAAAGAAGAAATTTACAACGCGGCAAAACCAGAAGCTTTGCGTATCTATAATTTGGATAACCCGCAAACTCACAATATGTACGTGAAGGCGATGGAAAAATATCCGAAAGATCGTTTGTTGACGTTTTCGGCCGAAGATCCACGCGCGGATATTCATTTAACGATTCATTCAATGAGTATGAGGGAGTTGGTCGTTAAGGGGCGTATCAAAGGCAAAGACGGGCAAGCGGCCGTACAAGTTTTTGGGGCTCAAAATTTAACGAATTTGATGGCGGCTGCGGCTCTGGCTTACGCCGCCGGCCTGACACCTGAACAAATCTGGAAAGGTTTGCCCGCGTGTAAAACTAATTGGGGTCGTAATCAGTTGGTGCATTTAAAATCAGGTGCGCAAATGATTTTTGATGCCTATAACGCCAACCCTGACAGCATGAAAGCCTTGATTGATAATATGAAATTGTTAACGGTGCCGGGGCGTAAGGTCGGCGTCTTTGGACAGATGCGTGAAATGGGACCCGCCTCGCCGGATTTGCACGAAGAATTGGGATTTTGGGTCGCGCGTGCGGGATTTGATCGAGTGTACTTTATTGGTGATGATGCGATGTCTTTTCACGCCGGCTTAATGAAGGCGGACTATGAAAATCCATCGATGATCGAGAAGGACTATACCGAACAGATGGGTAAAGACTTAGCTCAGTACTTAAAAGACGGAGATATCGCCGTCCTGAAAGCATCGCGCGGAACAAAGCTTGAACGCTTTGTTTTCCCGTGTGAGCCGCTGGATTTTTCAGAGAAAACTTAACTCGTCTCATTTTGAGACAAGAAAAGGTCACTTAATTCAATTGGGAGCCGAAATTGGTTCCCTGTCTTATTTTTAGACGACCCTATAGAAAATAAACGACTTTAGAGCGTGGTATAAAGTTTTCATGTCCCTCCTCGTCGGAGAAAAGTATGAAAAAAATGAAGAAGACCATCGCTATGACGTTGTTAGGTGCTGTTATTTCTATGACAGCGACCCAGGCCTTCGCGCAAGCCGTGAATGCCAATACCACAGCAGATTATTTTGCACGTTTCAAATACACTTTGCCGGAAGCGATCGAACTTTTAAAGAAAGCCGATGGCAAACCCATGGCCACAGTGGTCGAAGCCCGTAACCTTTTAGATGATTTGGGATATTGGAAGCAGGTACGGCAAGAAAGCGTTCTTCATTTTACGCCAGAGCTTCAGGCCAAAATCGAAGCTCAATTTAAATACTTACAGCGTGCTTACACTTATGAATCTGGTGACCTGGTGTGGGTGAAAGCAGAAGGAGCTCATGACCGTGCTTATGGTATTGGTCAGGTGAATCATCGCGCGCAAATCACGGATCATGCTCAAGTGAACGGCGTGGATTATTACTCGGTGGATGTTTATGTCGATGGGCCAGATAAGATGACCCAACGTCAGGGAACTTTCTATGACGGCCGTAAAGGCAATGTCATTTATTACGGTGACAATTACGAGTTAACCAAAGTCACGAAAATCATGACCAAGGCGGAATTAGATGCTTTGAATTCACCGGCCAGCTCTTTGCCTGAAGATAAAATGGGTGAGGTTCTTGATTGGCAAAAAGACCAAGTTTGGCGTGATAAGTTAGAACAATTTAAATCAAAAATGGCGCAAAAGAATTTTGAAATTGATTTTCGTGCTAATGGTGCGGACGTCGAAAAAAAGCAGCAAGACTTGATGCTAGAGATTTTTCGCCACTTTAAGATGAATCGTAATGCGCCTTCGAATTCCGGTAAAGGTATCGGGATGAGAGCTTGCGGCGGTGGCGTGTGTTTTGACCAAGCCCTGGTTCTTTCATACGCGATTCAAGGCGTTGGCCAATCTTTGGGTATCAAGGCCTATAATTTAAATGGCACGACGGTAAATCCCCAAGGTGGCCATGGATTTGTTCGCTACGACCTTAAAACGAATATGCAAACGGTGAACTTTGATAAGGTGTTTGCTTACGAGCTATGGGAAGAAGCTTTGAAAAAAAATAAAGCGGCCATCAAAGCCGGTGACATGACGGAAATCAATATCAAGCTGCCACCAGAAAAGGCGACTTATAAAGGCGTTGATATTAAAACCTCCACTTGGAGCGGTATTTCTGATCCAGGATGGGCTGATTATGGTATCACCGCGGACTTCTTTGCCCGTATGTCAGTGTCTGAAGCTTTAAATCCATTGCCGATTGATTCAAATCGCGCGGTCAATGGCATGTCTTCTCAGCGAAATTTAGTCGACGTGGCTCAACAAGTGAATGCGAAAGGTCCTTTGAATACATTCCGACCTCAGGCTGCTGCAGTGATGGATGGTGCTGCTCGTGTCAAAGTCGCCGAAGAACTAAAAAGGGGTAAGAAATTGCAACATGCTCTTGAGGACCATTTCGGTGGAGCGATGAGCTGCGGTCGAGTTCTTGGATTTTAATTAGATTTTAAAAGAATAATTAAAAAGAAGGTACATGCTATGAAAAATATTTTGAACGTAAATAGAATAGCAAGAATGACTTTGAGTGCGGTGATGATGATTTCCACGTCGGCGCAGGCGCTTATCGAAACGTCGAAAGTTCCATCGGTGAAATTAGAACAAGTGATTCCAGGAGCGACGGTTCAAGCCGTCGAAGACATTCCGAATCAAGATAAGTTGTCGTTGATGTACAACGACCTTCTTTTAAATCAAAAAATGAATTTACCGGGTTGGGATGCTTCCACCGGAAATCTTCCTGACGCTAAAGGTATCTTTAACGCCTTTGCGATTCGTACCACGCAAAATCCGGCGGTGCTTAATGCGAACAACTCCGTATTTTATGCGGGTAAAGGTGTGGGCCGCAGTGGTGTGTGGGAAAAGCAAGCCACCGGTGATGCCTTTGCTTACATCAATGGCCGTCCATTAAAAGGTTTGACGATCAAGGGTTATGGCGGAAATGCCGGCAGAAACTATCAGCCGGACGGAAGCTTAGATGCGGCAGAAGCTCATCGTGATACATTGCTTTCAAAAGTTTTGATGGAAAAAGGCGCGGACACTTATGTTGGAGCTTTAGCGGTGGTCCGCCCCCGTGATGGCGGTTCAACACAAGCTAATTACATCCGTTTAAGCCGTTCGACTTTGCGTATGAATGATTTGATGGATCGTACCGGTCAAGAACTTCGCAACACGGTTGACCACTTAAGTGCGTTGGTGGCGGAAGAAGCGGGGAAGACTTTAACGGCTCAAGAGTTTGCAGATTGGTTAGTGCAACGTTCCGCTCGTACACTAGCGGCAAAAGAACATGCACGCGTGACAGCTTCAAATCATAATAAGGACAACTTTGGTATCGCGGAAGTCGTTGATTTCGGTGAAGCTAAATACGCGCCTTTCGACTTCGTTCACGGACGCGACGTCTTGGGTGATCCGAAGAGCTCTTGGAGTGCCGGTTTAAAAGTTCACGTTGTGGCCGCGGCACAAAATATCGCTAAAGAATACGGTTTCCAGAAAGATTTCTCTGCTGAATTTGACAAGGTTTACCAAGAGCGCACGAAAACTTTAGTGACTCGTGATATGGCTCGTTTGAACCTGGACAAAGCAACAAAAGCGGAAATGAAGAGTCTGGGTCTTTCAGATGTGACGGTAGAGCGTATTGAAACTCTTCGTTCTCAACTATCATTCGGTCTTTTGTCGACAGAAGAAGTGATCAGCAAGATCTCAATGGTCGATGCGGATAAAACTTTGATCCGCCAACAGACGACCACGTCAGCAATGAGAATGGCTGACGGCCATATCGTTCCGAATGCTTTACTTGGTGAAGTGGGCGGTGCCGATGGTTTGCGTGAAGTATTGACGAAAGCCATGGCTTCTTTGACAACGGCTGAGCTTGCAGATGAAGCGAAAATTCGCGAAAAAGTCTCTGCTCAATTAAAAGAAAAAATGACAGCTTTAGGCACAGATAAATATGTTGTCAGGGGTTATGGCGCTGATATCCAAGGCAACCTAAGTGTGCACTTCGGTCGTAAAATTTCTAGTGAAACAGCTCAGTGGAATGCTCAATACCTAACGGCGACCAAACTTAAAACATTGGGTGCGGTAGGTAAGTGCCAAGCGGTTTTCTAAATTCCCGCTTGGCTCACAGTGTAGGCGGTCCGTTGAATGGCGGGGCTAGAAAATAGCTCCATGATGGACCAACGGTCCGCTTCATCTTTTCCTAAAATTTCATTTAATAAAACGAGCATGTCCTCGGATGTCACTATGCCCACGACATCCTCGTGCTTCGTAATCAGAAATGCTGATATTTTTTCTTCTAACATCGCTGCAACCACCGCTTTAATAGGCGTATTGATGTCAAAAGTCTTAATCGGCGAACTCATCAGTTTAGAAACTGGTGTTTCAGTCGAAGAAGCCCCTAAAAGATCGCGGTCAGAAATCATTCCCACGATATAGTCTTCTTGCTCGTCCATAACCGGGAGGTGACGAATCCAGAAATTCGACATCAGTCGTCGGGCTTCCGAAGCCGGAGCATTTAAGCTGACGGTGATAAGTTTCTTGGTCATATGATCTTTTAAAGCCATTTTCATAGCGACCTCCTATCTTTCCCATTTTAACACCTTTGTTCTTGCGACCCTATGGCGAGTGTCAGAGGTCAATAGATTTAATATTTGCTAGTAATATCAATTACTTAAGAAGTTTTTCTTGCGTTTAGTCCTGGACCTGTGCTAAATCCTTTAAGTTCTTAGTGATTTTAGTTTTTAGTACCAGCAGCAGGGGACCACAGCAGATGCTTTATCAATGGCTTTATTCAATGGCGGACCAATTTTCTCCGCTGAATGTTTTCCGATACATTACCGTTCGTACTTTTATTTCATTTTTCACGGCGTTTTTCTTGTGCTGGTTGTGGGGACCTTATTTCATCCGCCGCCTGCAATTAAAACACTTTGGTCAAGCGATTCGCGATGACGGTCCTCAAAGTCATAAAAAGAAAGCCGGGACACCTACAATGGGTGGTGGTTTGATCTTGTTGTCGACTTTAATTCCGTGTTTGTTGTGGGTCGATATGATGAATCCGTTAGTGTGGGCTGTTTTGCTGATCACTTGGGGGTTCGGCATGATCGGTTACATGGATGATTGGCTCAAAGTAAGTAAGAAAAATTCTAAAGGTCTTTCGGGCAAGGTTCGTTTAGCGGGAGAGTTTTTGATCAGCGGTGCTGTCATTGGTTACTTGGTTTATTTCCATGGTCTTAGCACGGCGGTGACCATCCCGTTTATGAAAGCAGTGTCTTTAGATTTAGGCTATTTCTATATCATCTTTGGTGCGCTGGTGGTGGTGGGCACTGCCAATGCCGTGAACCTCACCGACGGCTTAGATGGTTTAGCGATTGTGCCGGTGATGATTTCCGCGGCTACTTTAGGTCTTTTTGCTTATGTTTGCGGTCACTTTTCGATTGCTTCGTATTTGCAGATTCCTCACGTTGTGGGTGCGGGTGAATTAACTCCGGTTGCGGCCACAATAGTAGCTGCAGGAATGGGCTTTTTGTGGTTTAACGCGTACCCTGCACAAGTCTTCATGGGGGACGTAGGTTCATTGTCTTTAGGAGGATTCCTGGGATCCATGGCTGTGATCACGCAAAACGAATTGCTCATGGTGGTCCTGGGCGGGGTTTTTGTGGTGGAAGCTTTATCGGTGATCACTCAAGTGATCTCCTTTAAGACGACGGGAAAAAGAGTATTTAAAATGGCTCCGATTCATCATCATTTTGAATTGGGTGGACTGACTGAAACAAAAATTATTGTCCGCTTCTGGATCATCTCGATCTTGCTTGCGGTCTTAAGCTTGGCGACGTTGAAATTGAGGTAAGCGAATGTATAAAGAGTTTAGTGATTTAAAAGATAAAAGAATTTTGGTTGTAGGATTGGGTAAGACCGGTGCGTCTTTGGCTCACTTCTTAACTAAGCACGGCGCTCAAGTGACGGTGACAGATCATAAATCTAAACCCGAACTTTCAACTCAGCTTGAACAGCTGGGCGAATTGCCAATCAAGTTTGAGCTTGGTGGCCACAGCCCTAAGACTTTCATTGCCCAAGATCTGGTGATCTTGTCTCCGGGGGTTCCGAGTAATTTAAAAATCTTTGATTACGCTCGTTCTCAAGGTATCCGCATCACGGGTGAGTTTGAGTTCTCTGCCGGATTTATCAAAGAGCCGATCATTGGCTTGACCGGCACAAACGGTAAAACCACCGTGGCTAAAATTACGGAAGCGATCTTGAAAGAATCTGGAATCAAAACTTGGGTGGGTGGAGCTAACGACAAGCCGCTTGTTGATTACCTTCGTTCAGATGAAAAAGCTCAAGTGGTCATCGCCGAAGTTTCAAGCTTCATGCTTGAACATTGCGATAGCTTCAATCCAATGAATATCGTATTTACGAACTTGGCGGAAAATCATTTAGACCGTTATCGTTCCATGGAAGAATACGTCAACGCCAAACGCCGTATCTTTAAAAATACCAACCAAGCAACAACCAGCATTTTAAATGCAGATGACAATGCGGTGGTCGAGTTAGCGCGTGATCCGGCGGTTCAACGTGGGCGTATTTTCTATTTCTCCCGCAAACCAGCTTTAGAACCGCAAATTATGAACATTGGTGGTGCGGTGAATATTGGCGATGAGATTCGCGTGCGCACCGGCCCAGAGATTGAAAAAGCATTCTCAATCAAGAACATGAAAATGCGTGGGAAACATTCCGTTGAAAACTTAATGGCGGCAATCTTAGCCAGCCGCGAACACGGAGCGACTCGTGAAGCGGTTCAAAAAGTGATCGACACTTTTACAGGTCTTCCGCATCGTATTGAGTACGTTCGCAAAGTCGGCGGAGTTATGTTCTATAACGACTCTAAAGCGACAAACGTACATGCGGTCCTTCGCGCTTTGGATACTTTTGATGAAAACGTGATTTTGATCGCGGGTGGTAAAGATACAAATCTGAACTATGAACCATTGCGTACTGCGGTGAAGCGTAAGGTGAAGACCTTGATCTTGGTCGGGGAAGCAAAAGAACGCATCAATCGCGACCTTGGTGATTTCTCTGAAACATTCCTGATTGGTACGTTTGAGGAGGCGGTTTTAATCGCATATCAAAAGTCGAGAATCGGGGACACGGTTCTGCTTTCTCCGGGCTGTTCAAGCTTTGACATGTTTGACAGTTTTGAAGAACGCGGCGATTATTTTAAGGAAATCGTTAGAAAATTTCATTGATTTGACCTACGCTCCGACCTTGTCGGGGCGAGCGGGGGACACCATGATGGCGTCCCTCCATAAATGCTGCCAGGAGGGCTTCCGTGTTGCTTCGTCTTGCCTTATTACTTTCCCTTTCTACACTTTTCGTAGGTTGTGCTTCCGGAACATTCAAAGCTCGCCAAGAGCAGCGTGAAAAAATGGCGGCCAGCACCGGCATGTACTGCGAGTTTGTCAGTGGTGATTTGTTTCCTGATTTGGATGTTGAGTTGAGCATGTCGATGGCCAAACGCTGCGATGCTAGTAAAAACTTTTCGATCACTAATTACAAAAATTCCTCAGATCACAACGGCGTCGTTTACTGCTGCTCGACTTCTGGCAAACGAGCCTCGGCCGCGGCGAAGAAATCATCGGGCGCACCTGCAACTAGCGGCCCTTCTACTGACGCCGATATCATCCCAGAATAAACATTTTTTGTGGGTCCAGCTTTTGCGGGCCCGTTGGATGAGTCATAGACCTAAGAATGGACTTCCGGGTACACTAACTGCAGTGCTCGGGAGTCTTTTTTTATGTTGAGATATTTATCCAGCAGTCTTTTTTTGGCCATCATTACGCTACTAGGAATCGGCCTGGTTCAGGTCTATTCTTCTAGCTTCATCTTTGCGATTGAGTCTTACGGTGATGGACTCTTCTTTTTCAAACGCCAACTTCTTTTCGCCATTATGGCTTTTTGCGTTTTAGTGGGAACGGTTCACATCCCTTTTCGTTGGATTGAAAAATACGGTTGGGTGATGTGGCTGGCAGCAACTTTGGGTGTTGCGGCTACTTACGTTCCAGGTTTGGGCGTTCGAGTTGGTGGGGCTTTGCGCTGGATTCAACTTCCTTTCGGACTGCGCTTAGAACCCGGAGAGATCTTAAAGATTGCTTTTAGTTTGTGGTTTGCAAGTCTGTTGACTCGTCAAGGAAACTTTCTGTCGCGTGTGAAATGGCCTTGGCTGTTTATCGCGACCGTTGTTCCATTGGGTCTTTTGCTTAAACAGCCCGATTTCGGAACTTTTGCGATCATCGTCATCGTCGGTGTGACGTCTCTTTTTGCTTTCGGATTGCAGTGGCGTTACATCATTGCCGCTTTCGCGGTGATGGTGCCTTCTTTTTATATGCTCGTGATGACCGTGCCTTATCGTCGCGCTCGTGTTTTGGCTTTTTTGGACCCCTGGTCGGATCCTGCACAAAAAGGCTTTCAGGTGATTCAAAGTATGTTGAGTTTTCACTCCGGGGGCTTGACGGGAGTCGGCTTGGGACAAGGACAAGGAAAGTTATTTTTCTTACCGGAAGCGCACACGGATTTCACCATGGCCGTTTTTGGTGAAGAAATGGGTTTTGTGGGATTTTTGTTCTTGCTCGCCCTTTATGGTTTTGTGGTCTTCCGCGGAATCCAAATAGCGGTGAAAGCCGAAGACACTTTTAAAAGATCTTTGGCCTTGGGCCTTTCGGTGACATTTGCTTTAAGTGTTTTCATTAATGCCGGGGTGGTCATGGGACTTCTTCCGACAAAAGGTCTCACTTTGCCATTCCTCAGTTATGGCGGAAGTTCTTTATTGGCATTGTGTTTTATGTTCGGATTAATCCTGAACATCGAAAACTCAATGGAAGATGATAAAGTGGCTCGAAGATTCGGGACACGTTGGGCAGCAAAAAAATCATGAAAAGTTCTACGTCAAAAAAAACCATTGTTATTGCTGGGGGCGGGACCGGCGGTCATATTTATCCAGGTATTGCCATTGCTCGCGCGATTCAAAAAATCGATCCTCAAATTGAGGTGCATTTTGTCGGGACCTCACGGGGACTCGAAAGTAAAATTGTGCCTCGCGAGGGTTTTCCACTGCATCTCATTGAATCTGGGCAATTAAATGTGAAAAGTCCGATTCAAAAAATCAAAACTCTTTTAAAGATTCCTAAAGCCCTGTGGCAATCCGTTCAGCTTTTAGGACGTTTAAAGCCATTGTACGTGATTGGCGTCGGTGGTTATGCTTCGGGCCCGTTCGTGCTTGCTGCTAGCACTATTGGTTTTAATACGGCCATCTGGGAACCCAATGCGATGCCGGGAATGGCTAATCGTCTTTTATCTCGCTTTGTGGATAAGTGTTTTGTGGTTTTCGGGGATGCTAAGAAGCATCTGAAAAACGATCAGGTTTTGCAGCCAGGCATGCCGGTGCGTGCTGAAATCGAATCTGCGGTTCATGAAAAGCACTCGGACGAAAAATTTCATCTTTTGGCCTTCGGAGGCAGTCAGGGTTCTCGCGTTATTAACAATGCTTTGAGTGACGCCATTTTAAAAGGTGGCGATTGGGTGAAGGATCTTTCTGTCGTTCATCAAGTGGGTTCTGCAGACATTCAGACGATTCTGGCAAAATACCAAGCGCCTCCGTGCGAGGTAAAGCCTCAGGAATTTATTTACGACATGCCGAAGTACTATCAATGGGCGGACATTATTGTCTGTCGCGGTGGGGCCAGTTCCTTGGCAGAAGCCGCCGCTTTCGGAATCATCCCGATCGTGATCCCATTGCCCGCGGCCGACGACCATCAGCAAAGAAATGCTGAAAGCTTGGTGGCTAAGAACGCAGCAAGAATGATTTTACAGAAAGATTTAACCCCTGAACGTTTGATTTCTGAAATACAAGCGTTAAGAAACGATAAGCAATTGCGTGAGCAGATGGTTCAGAATATAAAAGCGTTTTATATTCCTCAAGCTGCGACCGCGATCGCAAAGGAAATCTTGCAATGAAGTTACAAACGGCCAAATTCCATTTCGTCGGCGTCGGGGGCATTGGCATGTGTGGTCTGGCGGAGCTTTTACACAATATGGGTGCGAAAGTTTCGGGCAGTGATATTTCGGAAAATGCCAACACCGAGCGTTTGAAGGAATTAGGCGTCAAGGTTTTTAAGGGTCACGCGGCCTCCAACGTAGGCGATGCTGATGTGGTGGTGTATTCTAGTGCGATTCAGTATGGTAATCCGGAAATTTCTGAAGCACGTGCTCGTCAAATTCCGTTAATGCCGCGAGCAGAAGCCTTAGCCGAAATCATGCGTTCCAAACGCGGGATTGCGGTGGCCGGAACTCATGGGAAAACGACGACGACATCCATGACCACGGCGATTTTTTTAGAGGCCAACCTAAGCCCTACGATTGTGGTGGGCGGGCGTTTGGAGCTCATTAAATCAACGGCGATCTTAGGGTCGGGTGAATGGCTGATTGCTGAAGCGGACGAATCGGATGGCAGTTTTCATAAGCTGTCCCCGGAAGTTGCGATCATCACGAATATTGACTCGGATCATTTGGATCATTTTAAAACTTTTGAAAACTTGCAAAAAAACTTCCATGACTTCGCTTTGCGCATTCCGTTTTACGGCAAGGTCATCGTGTGTGGGGATGATCCTATCGTCCGACAGGTGTTTGAAAACTTCCCAAAAAGAATTTTGTTTTACGGTTTTGAGGAAAAAAACGATCTAGTTATCAGTGGGGA
Source organism: Bdellovibrio bacteriovorus (assembly GCF_001592735.1). NCBI lineage: Bacteria > Pseudomonadati > Bdellovibrionota > Bdellovibrionia > Bdellovibrionales > Pseudobdellovibrionaceae > Bdellovibrio > Bdellovibrio bacteriovorus. The sequence continues at coordinate 647,288 of NZ_LUKE01000001.1, read as the reverse complement.
GCAAGGGAAGTACTCAATTCATCGCAGCGATCGTTTACTTGGGACCAAACACTTGGTGGGCGAATTTAAACTGAACGTTCCCGGTCGTCACAATGCCTTAAATGCAACCGCCGCTATTTGTGCGGGCATGGCCGCGGGAATTCCGTTTGCGGTTTGTGCTAAAGGTTTGCAACGCTATGAGGGTGTGGATCGTCGTTTTCACTATAAAGGTGAAAAGCGTGGCATTAAAGTTTACGACGATTACGGGCATCATCCCACAGAAGTGCGGGCCGTTATGCAGGCCTTCCGTGAAAAATTCCCGCAACAACGTTTGGTTGTATTCTTTCAGCCTCATCGTTATTCGCGTACGGAGCATTGCTGGCATGATTTCACGACGGCTTTTAAAGATGCTGATCAGGTTTTACTGACAGATATTTATCCAGCGGGGGAATCACCAATTCCGGGTGTCACCAGCGAACGTTTAGCGCAAGAAATGAAGCATGAAAATGCGCAATATTTTGTGCGCGATGAAAAAGCGACCCAGAAAATCTTATCCACTCTGAAAGAGGGCGATGTGTTCATCACCCTCGGCGCGGGGGATGGGTGGAAACTGGGTTTAGACGTCTTGAATAATTTATAATTCTCTAGGGCACTTTACGCTGCTTTGGCAGCGTGTGTGCTGATCAAATATTTTACACCTTCGAAATAATTAGCCCCTCGATGTGTCAGCCTTGAAGAAGAACAACAGGCGATGGTAAACCCTGTCCCATCAATCAAATAGGGGTTTATCATGAAAATGTCCTTAGTTTCTTTGGGTTCGGTTTTATTTTTGGCCGCGTGTTCTGGCGGCGGAAGTGGCGGGAATGGCGGCGGTAAAGTCGACCCGATGGGTGGTCCGGTCAATCCTGCACAGCGCCCTCCGAACCCCGCATCTAAAGCCTATATTAAGGAGCTCTTTAAATCCGCTGGAAAAAGCGAAGGCCTGATCCCCGATGGAGACGCCATATATGCGGAACTATTTTTCGGCGACTATGTTTCTAAGGTGTCCGACGAGTCTCGCGAAAAAGCCATCGGTCGATTGAATGAGCAGGGACGGCAATATTTAGAACGCATCAAGGCTACATGTCTGATCAGTCCGTCAGTATCAAAAGCAGCTTCTGGGGATACGGAGAATGCCAAAGAGGGGGATGTTATCACCGTAAAAATGGGATTGTCTTCTTCCGGTCCGGGGTGTGAGCTTTTGGAAAGTAAAAATGCTGATATAAAAATCCAGTATCTTAAAAAAGAAAAAAACCCAGAAAATACGAAGACCGTAGATCGCACAATCAGAGATGAGGTTGAGACGGAAACTAGAGAAATTCGTAATGCGCAAGTGATCAACGCCGTCGGTTTTAAATCTAGTAAGACTCAACGTGTTTCTAAGTCTGATTCCGAATATACATTTGAACGAGTGTCCGGCTCACCAGAATATAAGTATAGACAGGTTTCTAGATATGCAAATGCCGGGTCTTCAACTTCCGAAAGCGTGATGGCTAACGGCACCGTGATCAAAAGTACCAGCCAAAACTATTCAAGATCTGAAAGATTAGTTGACGAAAATGGCGTGGAGACCAGCAAGTCGGAAAGCTCTAACATCTCAAAGATGTCAACTCCGGGCGGTGCAATTTGGATTGGATACTCGAGAGTTGATAACGAGCCTGAGGCTTTTTATGTCAATGGTCAGCAGCTTACTGAAGCCGAAAGAAATGAATTGTTTGGAAGTCGATAGTTTTGAGCGCTGACATTCTGACTTAGGTCTTGTTTTGTCAGCGCGGTTTCATTGTTGTGGGGCTTATTGCTATTCTGAGTTTGCGACATCTTTGATGTCGCATCTGCCGCGGAGTTGCCCACAGTGAAAAAGATCGTTTTACAGCTGGTATTTGGATTCGTCGTTTTACCTTCCGCGCTGGCAGGAACTCTTTATTATTTAAATCAAAATGGTTTTTTTAACGTCGCTCATATAGAAGTGGTTTTAGAAAATCCTCCCGCAGGCCAAGAACAATTTTTAAAACCGCATGTCGACGAACTTGAAAAATTATTGTCGAAATATCGTGGTCTTTCATTGTGGACGGTAAAATTAAAAAACATATCTAAAGAGGTTTCATCCCTAGATTGGGTGGACGGACTGAATATCAAGCGGAGCTGGCCTACAACTCTGTCGGTACGCGTACGTCCTCACGAAGTTAAACTTCTTTTTATGGCGAAAGGTGGAGATCTTTTGCCAATCATCAGTAGTGGTGATTTTTTAGAGCCCGTGAAAGCCAAGCAAGCGCCCGATGTGGCGTTGCTTGAAGGGGAAACGTTTCTGAAAAAAACAGAGCTGCGAAAAAAAGCCGTGGAAGTGATCGAACAAATTCCGAATGAAGGTTCGTTCAGTAAAAAAACAATTTCGGAAATTCGCTACGATGCTAAAGAAGGTTTTTGGATGACGATGATAAAAACTGGCATTCGAGTGAAAATGGGTGAAGATCAAATGGCTTTGAAGGCCAAACGGGTCAGCCAAGTGGTTGATTATCTCGAAACTCGCCAGTTTGACGCGCGCGTCATAGATGCGAATCTGTCTAAGAAAGTCCTTGTCAGGTTGCGTAAGGATCCCTAAGCTTAAGTCTGGATAGTCTTAGGTTGAGTCTAACTCCGTCTAAAATTCTCCATAAGGCCTTAAAATGATTTTGAGGCTGATTGCAACATAAGCTTTAGGCATCCGTGAGGACTTAAGGATGAGTACATCAAAACCGAAAGCACCGGTATTGGCTGGCTTGGATATTGGTTCAACCAAGGTCTCTTTTGTCATTGGCACAGTCACTACCGAAGGAAAAATTGAAATCGCCGGCGTCGGCACCGCTCCGAATACAGGTATTCGCCAAGGCGTTGTCATTAATATCGAAGCCACCACCGAATCCATAAAAAAAGCAAAAGAAGAAGCGGAATTAATGTCCGGTTATTCAGTCTCAGAAGTCTGGGTTGGTGTTGCCGGAACTCACATCACTTCTTTTGATTCTAAAGGAATGGTGGCTATCAAAAATCGTGAAGTCACCGCCAGTGAAATCGAGCGTGTGATTGATGCGGCCAAAGCTGTTGCCGTCCCTGCTGATCGCACGGTCTTACACGTACTGCCTCGCGAATTTAAGGTCGACGGCCAAGACGGCATCACGGATCCTATCGGCATGTCGGGCATCCGCTTAGAAGCGAATGTGCACATCGTGACAGGCAGCCAAAGTGCTATCAATAATTCTGTTAAATGCGTTGAAAAAGCCGGATTAAAAATTGCGGGCTTGGTGCTAAGTCAATTGGCTTCAGCCACGGCCGTGATTTCTAATGACGAAAAAAATCTGGGTGTCTGTGTTGTCGACATGGGCGGCGGCGCTTGTAATGCGTTGTACTTTGTTAACGGCAGTGTTGCGCATTCTTCAACAATCCCGGTGGGTGGACAGCATTTCACACACGATGTGGCGGTGGGGTTGCGTACTCCACAATTTGCGGCAGAAGATTTGAAAAAGAAATATGGATGCGCGATGGCCTCGATGGTCAATGAGACTGAGACCATTGAAGTGGAAGGCGTTGGTGGGCGTAAGTCCCGCGTGATTCCTCGCAAAGATTTAGCCGACGTGATTGAAGCGCGTGCGGAAGAAGTTTTAAATTTAATTGCCAACGATCTGCGCATGAGCGGATTGATGCCTTTACTTGGATCAGGAATTGTCCTGACGGGTGGAGCAAGTCAATTAGATGGTTTGGTTGAGATGGGTGAGTTTATTTTTGATATTCCGGTTCGTCGTGGTTCGCCTCGTGAAATCGGTGGATTAACAGATGTTGTGAAGTCTGGAGAGTTCTCAGCAGTTGTTGGTCTGATGTTATATGCTTTAAGCCAGCGCAAAGATTTGGGTCTGGGGCATCAGCATGAAGTGAACATCAGTGAATCTTTTGATGGATTCACGAAAAAGATCAAAGATTTTTTTGGACAGATTTTTTAGTTTTTAATTTTTTTTACTGGCGGGTGCTGTTTTCGAGGACAGCCAAATAGTTAACTGGGGGAGGCAAAATGTTTGAGTTAGAGGAAAATATCAATATCGGAGCGAATATCAAAGTTGTTGGTGTCGGCGGCGGTGGAAGCAACGCGGTGACCACGATGATCGAATCCAATATGTCCGGTGTTGAGTTCATCGTAGCCAACACAGACATCCAAGCTTTGAATGCCAACAAAGCTCCTAACAAAATCCAACTGGGTATCGACCTTACTAAAGGTTTGGGCGCTGGTGCGAATCCAGATGTGGGTCGCAGAGCAGCTATTGAGTCTTACAATGAAATCGTAGAAAAATTGGAAGGTTCTGACATGGTTTTCGTCACTGCTGGGATGGGTGGCGGAACAGGAACTGGTGGCGCGCCCATCGTCGCGAAAATTGCTCGCGAACTAGGGGCTTTGACGATCGGGGTGGTGACTAAGCCATTCTTATTCGAAGGTAAAAAACGTAGCAAACATGCTGATGGCGGTTTGCAAGAACTCAAAGAAAACGTTGATACCTTGATCGTAATCCCAAATCAAAAATTGCTTTCAATCGCTGCAGAGAAAACGCCCCTTTTGGAAACTTTCAAAAAAGCGGACGAAGTTCTTCTGCAAGCGGTGAAAGGTATTTCTGATTTGATCAACATTAGAGGCTTGATCAACTTGGACTTCGCCGATATCCGCACGGTTATGTCAGCTAAAGGCATTGCGATCATGGGAACAGGTGCAGCTCGCGGTGAAAACCGTGCCGTTGAAGCAGCGACGGCAGCGATCTCCTCTCCACTTTTGGAAAATGTTAAAATCGATGGCGCTACAGGTATCATCGTGAACATCACGGGCGGATCTGATCTTTCACTTTACGAAGTGAACGAAGCAACGACATTGATCACGGAAGCCGCTCACGAAGAAGCTGAAATCATCTTCGGTGCAGTTATCGATGACAATATGGGTGACGTCGTTCGTGTGACAGTGATTGCGACGGGATTTGATTCTCATGAAGTGAAGCTTGTGAACGATATGACTCAAGTAAACCAAATGCAAAACTTCTTGAATCAGCAAGCAGCGCAATTCGGCGGTCAAATGAATACATTGCCGCCAATGCCACAAATGCCGCAATTTCAGATGCCGGTGATGCCTCAGATGCCAACAATGCCGCAGATGCCTCAGTTTCCACAAATGCCGGTAATGCCGCAAATGCCTCAGCAAGCACAACCGCAGCAACCAGCGCAGCAAATGCCGACGGAATTGCCGCCAATTGCGACGGTGCAAACTCAAGTAATGACTTTCACGCAAACTCAGTCGCCAGAACAGCACATCACTGAAACTGTGGTAACTCCACCAGTTCCAGCAGTGACTCCGCAAATGGCTCAGCAAGCAGCGCAAAATGTAATGCCGCAAATGCCGGCTTCTCACCAAGCTCCAGTTGCTCCGCAACCGGCTCCTGAAATGGCAACGCCGATTGCACCGCAAATGGAGACAAATGTGTCTCCACGCGATTTGTTGCTGGCAAAAGCACGCGCTTTTAAGGAAAGCCAAAGCTTGAAAGATCGTCACAACACTCCAGAGCAACTTTCAATGAACGTGGACCACGAACAGCAATCACTTGATGAAGCTCGTCGCATGGCTCGCGAAGTTTTAAGTTCTCCTTTTTCGAATCAAAACTTGGAAGTTCCTGCGTTCATTCGCAAGAAACAAGGATTCGATCTGAATAAAGAATAGTGGAAGCCTGGTTTTTATCTGACATCCACTTGAAAACCGCTGAAGAGCGCAATGGGAAAATCCTGTTGCGCTTTTTGCGTTCTTTGCTTAATGCAAATCCGCAGCAAGTTCATTTATTTTTGGTGGGTGATATCTTTGATTTGTGGGTGGGTCCGCACACTTATTTTGCCAAAAAGTTTTGGCCTTTAATGGAAGCATTAAAGGATCTAAAAAAGGCCGGTGCTAAAATCACTTACATCGAAGGCAATCACGACGTGCATGTCGAAGGTTACTTTCAAAAAAAACTGGGTGTTGAGGTCTTTGTCGAAGCCCAGCATTACTTGATCGATGGCGTGCGCGTGCGGGTTGAGCACGGAGATCTGATTAATCTGCAAGATGAAAAATATCTGAAATATCGCAGCATCATCCGCAATCCGCGTATTAAGCCCTTAGGCAATATCTTGCCGGGTCAATTTTGGGATTATATCGGCAATAGAGCCAGCAAGAAAAGCCGTGCGCGCACTTCCGATTACGCCAATCGTAATACCGATCAGCTTGTGCAGATGATTCGTGATCATGCCGTCAAAGTTTATCCGGAAAAACCATTTGATATAATTATCTCAGGCCATATGCATGTGTTTGATGATCATCAAGTGGCCGTTGACGGTAACACGTCTGTACGCTCAATTAACTTGGGCTCATGGTTTGAGCCCAAGGTGAAAGTCTTCCGTCTGAAAGACGGCATCGGCGACTGGGTCTATTTACCTGAATAATTAGGTGGTCCCAAAAACCGCCCCTATCCCTAGGTTCTTCCCGTGTTTTAAGCACGGCGCGCCCATCGCTCGTGACGTATCATTCTAAGATATGAATGGCCCGCTTCAGGTTAAAAATAGCAGGATGGCTAAAATAACCAGTTTAAGAAAATCTTTGGAAAACCGAATAGTACCTTGCTGGGGTATATTCATAAAAGTCTCCTTGTTCGGAAGGGGACTTTTCATCCATAAAAAAGCGGTCTTGGGACCGCTTTTTTATTTTGCAAACTTCATCTCTTGCTTATCTATTCTTAAAACTATATCGGCCGTTGAGGTCGTCCGAGGTCCGGTTCCTACTTGCCAGAAGAGCAGTAATGAACCGACGGAACCACTTTTACTTTTGGTTCTTGATCGCACATCGAAATGTCTAAAGCTTCGCCGCGAGCTTTCGCGCTGGCTAGGATATTTGCCATTTTTAAGTATGTCGGTGTGAGTGTTTCGCGAATTTTTGAAACCACGTTCTGGTAAGGTTTTCCCGGATTTCCAGCTTCGTAACCTCGAGGACACATTTCCTCATTTAAAGCGTGAGTTTCTGAGTCATAAATAGAAGTCCAAATTCCCCAAAGACCGGCAAGGTATCCCGTGCGATCTTCGCCCACGGTGCAATGAAAATAAATATTACGACCCGCTTGAGTGGCATTTTCAATCACTTGCAAGGCTTGGATGGTCATTGCACAAGCCGCTTTAAAATCTTTGATGTCTTTCCATAAAAAGGGAATATGGGTGATGTTCTGAGGTTGAATTCCGAGTTTTAATAACTGGGCTTGTTCTTTGGCGACTTCGCCTTTGGTGTCATTTTTAAAAATCAAAAACTCAGTCACGCCCGCATTAATGAGCTCGTTCATTTCGGCCGTATTTTTCGGAGCCCGTCCGCGAAGCACCGCTGACTGATCTGTCGAAGTGACGACGTGGGCATTAGGGATGCTGATGCCTTCGATGGCAGCGTTTGATGGGGCAGTGGCAAAAATGGCTAAAAAGGCGATAAGTGTTTTCATGCGGCTCTTATATCTGAGCTCGGCGGAATTCAAAAATGAGGGTTTCAAAACTTAATATGCCCAATTCGAATAGTTATCTGTTCGAAATCCTTTGGGAAAGTTTGGCCTCGTATTTATGGATAATAATGGTTTACAATGGATAATAAAAGATATATATTGCTATCTATGGATAATAATGAATACCTTGATTTTGACGAAGCTGTCGCTTTTCTGAAGACCACCCCTAGCACTCTATATAAGTGGTTGCAGGCGGGGAAAATTCCGGGTCATAAGCTGGGCAGACAATGGCGTTTCTTAAGGGAGGAATTAGAGATCCATGTTTCGGGGAAGGCCTCTCGGATCAATGTGCAAAGGGATTTTCTTCAGCTTTCAGAGATTTTGCAGTCTCGAAAGAAAAATAAAAAGGAGACATCAATGCAATTGGATACTCACACTTTGGCCGAACAAATCATCTGGGATGCTTTTGATCATGGAGCACGCTTGGTGCATATTTATCCCACTAAGGGAAAGTACGAAATCTCTTATCGTAATAACGAGGGCTTGGATAAGCTTAGTTCCATCCAAGAAGACTTTTTTCACGAGCTTGATTCAAGCTTAGTTTCTTTTTCTTCTCCGATAGGGCAAGAAGACTCTCGTCGCTTTCACCTTAATCGTGAGCAAGGCGAGTCTCTGCAGATTCGTTATCAAAAAATTGAGACGGTCACCGGGCCTCGTTTGACCTTAAGAATCTGGCAGCCGGAAAAAGATGTTCTGTCTTTGGAAAAGATCAGTGGGGGAGATAAAGAGGCTTTGAAGAGATTCAAAAGCTGGACCCAGAAGGCCCACGGAATTATTATTGTCACCGGAGCCCCAGGATCAGGGAAAACGACCACAGTGCATTCGTTGTTAAACGAGCTTCGATCTGAGGGCCGAGTGATTTTTACGATCGAAGAATCTGTGGAGATGGTCATTGAGGGTGTTAATCAAATTGAAGTTAAATCCAGGAAGCCCGAAGATTTTGCGAACGTCTTTCACCAAATCCATGGATCAGATCCTGATGTTATTTGTTTGGGGCTGTCTTCTTATTTTGGCAATGAAGAACAAGTTTTTGGCGCGGCTTATGAGGCGGCGGCCACGGGGCACTTGGTGATCATTCAAATGTCCGAAAGTTCAGGCGAGGATGCTTTGAAACTTGTAAAAAAATACACCAGGTACAACGTGGATCCATTGATTGTGGGTGTGAGCAATCAGGTGCTTATTCCCCAAGAGGATGGACGTCGAAAAGTGAAATATACATTTCTTTAAATGAAAAAGGAGCCATTCCGGCTCCTTTTATTTCAAAATTTGAAATTTGAAACTAGAAATTCATCGTGTAACCGATCAGACCTTGAAGACCTGACATGGTGGTTTTTAAGTCCGAACCATTACGCTCAACTTCGCTGCCACCGCCACATTGGCTGATGCCGGGGATCGAACCATTGGTGCAACTGCCACCCGTAGTCAGGTTGCGCTCGATAGGGAGGTAACGAAGGTTTCCCTCAACCGTTAAGCAGTGAGCGTCGGTGAAACAAAAATCAACACCGATGCCGCCCATCGCTCCAAAAGCACCGCCTTTAAAATCTAAAGTTTGCGAAGGGGCTGTGATGGAACCGTTTAATTGACCGTAGCCAACGCCTGTTTGGAAAAAGAATTTGATAAAATAATTTTCCAAGGCGTAAATACGCATCATGGGGAAGATCGTGTAACCAGAAAGTTCGTATTTGTATCCGCCACCATCCGCAGATTGCATAAAATAGGAGGGTCGCAGAATGAAAGAATACATGGATCCACTGATGCGATATCCCCAGTTGCCCACAAATTCCCAGGCACTGCTCATGTCCTTAACGTTTGCACCGGTGTCTTTAGCTGCGCCATTGATATCGTCTTGAGCGGCCGATACCGTAGAAATTCCTAAAGTCAGTGACATGTCACCTTCAAGGCTCGGACGGCTGCTGACTCTTCCACGTTGGGCAAAAGCATCTTGGGTGAAAAGAACAGATGCAAAAATGGCAGCCGCAATAAATAGGCCTACTTTACCAAAAGTTTTCATGTCGGATCCTCCTGATCTTGACTATTTTTAAATGGCTTTTAATAGGTTCAAAGATTCACCCTGAAGCCGCAACTGTTTAGGAAGAGGTGTGGGCACTCTTGGACGAAGGGCCAATCTGTCTTTTGTCTAGCAGAGTATTGGCTTACAAAATTCACGGGCTGTGAGAGGCTGAAAATATGAAACATCTCTTAGAAAAAGTTCTGTCCTCTAAGCAAGTCTTTCGCGGCCGTTATTTGAAAGTCGAACAAGATCAAGTTCAAGCTCCTGACGGAAAAACATATGTCCGTGAGTATATCTTGCATCCGGGCGCTGCGATGATGATTCCTCTTCTCAGTAACGAAAAAGTGGTCATGGTTCATCAATATCGTCATGCCGTGAAACAAGTTTTTTTGGAATTTCCAGCAGGGAAGCGTGATCGCGGCGAAGAAACTTTGCTCACCGCACGAAGAGAGTTGCGTGAAGAAACTGGTTATGAAGCCAAGGATTGGAAGTTCTTGACCACGATCCACCCGGTGATCGGCTATTCCAATGAACATATCGACCTTTTTCTAGCGCGGGATTTAACGGCCGCGCCTCAGCAGCTAGATCACGGGGAGTTTTTAGAGGTTGTTGAGGTGTCCCCGGACGAACTTATGAAATTTGTTCGTGAAGGTAAGGTCACGGATGTAAAGACCCAGATCGGGGCTTTTTGGCTTGATAAAATCCTCCATGGGGAGTGGAATTAAGGGGGCAAGGAGCCTTCTATGCATATCCAGTCAAAAGACAGTTTTAAATCCAAAGAAGTTCTGAATGTTGGTGGGAAGTCTTATACCATCTTCAATTCATCTAAAATCAATCACCCAAACTTAAAAAGACTTCCTATCTCGTTAAAAGTTTTGCTTGAGAATTTGCTTCGTCATGAAGACGGCCTGCATGTCAGCAAAGAAGATATCGACGCACTTTTAAGTCTGGATCCTAAAGCCATGATGCGCGAGATCTCTTTTTTCCCGGCCCGCGTTTTGATGCAAGACTTTACCGGCGTGCCGGCGGTTGTCGATTTAGCCGCGATGAGAGACGCGATGAAATCATTAGGTGGCGATCCCAAAAAGATCAACCCACTGGTGCCGGTGGATTTGGTGATCGACCACTCGGTGATGGTGGATTCTTTTGCCAGCCCTAAATCTTTTGATGAAAACGTAAAAATGGAATTTGAACGGAACCATGAACGTTATGTTTTCCTTAAGTGGGGTCAAAAAGCTTTCCAAAACTTCAAAGTGGTTCCCCCGGGAACAGGGATTTGCCATCAAGTAAATTTAGAATATCTTGGTAAAACTGTTTGGAATGAAAAAGATGGCGGCGTTGAATACGCTTATCCAGACACACTTGTGGGAACAGATTCTCACACCACGATGGTGAACGGTTTGGCCGTTCTAGGTTGGGGTGTCGGTGGTATCGAAGCGGAAGCCGTCATGTTGGGACAGCCTTTAAGTATGTTGATTCCTGAAGTTGTTGGTTTCCGTTTAGAAGGGAAACTTCCCGAAGGGTCCACGGCGACAGACTTAGTTTTAGTCATCACGCAAATGCTGCGTAAAAAAGGTGTGGTTGGTAAGTTTGTCGAATTTTATGGACCAGGTCTTTCAACAATGCCATTGGCGGATCGTGCGACGATCGCCAATATGGCGCCGGAATACGGAGCTACATGCGGTTTCTTCCCGATTGATGAAGAAACCATGAAGTACTTACGCCTTTCGGGCCGTCCTGCAGAAACCGTGGCGTTGGTTGAAGCTTACGCGAAAAACACGGGTATGTGGCGTAAAGAAGAAAATGAAAAAGATTATTTCTTTAACGACACATTAAGTTTGGATATGTCGACAGTTGTTCCATCATTGGCGGGACCGAAACGTCCTCAAGATCGCGTGGTTCTGACAAATGCTGCCAGTGATTTCCAAAATCAACTTTTAACTGGATTTCAAGTTGCCGCTGATAAAACGTCTCGCGCTTCTTCGGCCCAAGCCGTTGAAGGTGGAAACTATCAAGTCGGCAATGGGGACGTGGTAATTGCCGCGATCACCAGCTGTACGAACACTTCAAACCCATCAGTGATGTTGGGGGCGGGGCTTGTCGCAAAAAAAGCGATCGAGAAAGGTTTGAAAGTAAAACCTTGGGTGAAAACGTCACTGGCTCCCGGATCTCAAGTCGTGACCGATTATCTTGAAAAATCAGGAATGCAAAAATACCTTGATCAAGTGGGCTTTAACCTGGTTGGTTACGGGTGCACGACTTGCATCGGGAACTCAGGTCCATTGCCAGCGCCGATTGCCGGTGCGGTTGAAAAAGGAAACCTAACAGTGGCGGCGGTTCTTTCTGGGAATCGTAACTTTGAAGGTCGTATCAACCCGCATGTCAAAGCTAACTACTTGGCATCGCCAATGTTGGTGGTGGCTTATGCTTTAGCGGGCAATATGCATGTTGATATTGCGAAAGATGCGATCGGTGAAGACTCTGCCGGCAAGCCGGTTTATCTAAAAGACATCTGGCCAAGCAATCAAGAGATCGCGGATTTAGTCAATAAAACCGTAGAAACGAAGATGTTTGATTCTCGTTACGGTAACGTGTTTGCGGGAACAGATGATTGGAAGAAAATTGAAACGACTTCATCACAAACTTATTCTTGGGATGAAAGTACTTACATCAAAAATCCTCCGTATTTCGAAGGCATGAAAATGCAGCCGGGATCGGTCAGTGAAATCAAAGGGGCCAGTGTCCTTGCGGTTTTAGGTGACTCGATCACAACGGATCATATTTCTCCGGCGGGTAATATTAAAAAAGATTCTCCAGCCGGCAAGTTCTTGATGAGTAAAGGTGTGCAACCTGTGGACTTTAACTCTTACGGAGCTCGTCGTGGTAATGATGATGTGATGGTGCGCGGAACTTTTGCCAACATCCGTATTAAAAATGAAATGATGGGTGGTGCAGAAGGCGGCAACACCAAATACATCCCGACGGGTGAAGCGATGTCGATTTACGATGCGTCGATGAAATACCAAGCGGCAGGAACACCACTGGTAGTTTTTGCGGGTAAAGAATACGGGACTGGATCTTCGCGTGACTGGGCGGCGAAAGGGACCCGTCTGTTGGGTATCAAGGCGGTTATCGCTGAAAGCTTTGAACGTATCCATCGTTCAAACTTAATTGGTATGGGCGTATTGCCATTGCAATTCCATCCCGGCACAGATCGCAAGACTTTGAAAATTGATGGAACCGAAAAAATTGATATCATCGGTATCAATCCAAGTATGAAAGCTCAGCAAGATTTGACTTTAGTGATTACACGCGCCAATGGTCAAAAAGAAGAGGTCAAAGTGCGTTCACGCATTGATACCGCAGTTGAGCTTGAGTACATGAAAAACGGCGGTATTTTGCACTATGTTTTAAGAAAGCTGATTTAATCAATTTTTAGAGTTGAAAAATAAAAACGCCGTTCCTAACACGAACGGCGTTTTTAATTTCTGCTTTGTAAGATGCATGTACTTTAAGGGTGCGGCAGAACAAAGAGATGAAAAAAATAAAAATCTTAGCAAGCATCCTTCTGTCTTTAGTTTCTTTTTCAAGTCTGGCTTTAAACTTAAATGATCTGCAAGGCGACTCTAAAACCACGTATTCTTCACCCCGAGGCGTGCAAGAAGTTTGCGTCGTCCCCAAAAAATGGCCCGGGGGCATGTATAAAAAAGAGGATCCCGCCAAAGAAACTACGTTATGCAGTTATGACTTTCATCGCAACGTCGGCATTTGTCCTAAGTACACATCGACAAATCCGGCCATTCTTTTATTAGAACCGACGGCTCAATATCCCAAGGAGGTGATTGATGCCTCTCAATGCAACTACAAAGCGATGGACCTAAACAATGAAGCCAAGTTTAAGCAAAGTATTTCATGTTCTTATACTCCAGCCATCTTAGCTTATTACCATGTCTCACGCGCCCTCGGAGGGGGCGGCCAAGTTCCGGTGAATGTTATTCGCACGATGGATATCCGTATTCACGAGGATCTTGCAAATAAAGCGGTGAACCATCTGCGGGACTCGAAAGACTTAATTAAGACCATTTGGGAGCAATTCGCCCGCACCCATCAAAACCCACAGAATTATCCCCTGCTTTATGACAGTACCCAAACTCAAGTGTATGGCGCCTTGATTGATAACATAAAAAAAGAGGAGCAATACATCGAGGTGAGTGGAACGGGCAGTTACGATCGACGATATGAAAGGTTCATGCAGCAAAAGCCGTTTTTAAGACTGACAGACGCTCAATCAGTATCCCAAAGCGTTGGGACATCGGATTTTACCAAGGTTGCGCAGATCGTGCTGCAGATGAAAGATGTGAGCGATATGGTTATTTTAGATCGCATTTTAAGTCAGCAAGATCGCATCGGGAATATTCATTTTAAATTGTTCTGGTATTTTGTTGAGCCAGGGTCGAACACTTTCAGTCGTAAAAAATCTGATGCCAAAATTGAAAACGGAAAAATCATTGTTCCACCGGCGGAATCCCAAATCATGGCAGGAAAACAAGCGGTGTTGCTCAAGGAAATGATCCTTAAAGACAATGACTGCGGCGTTATCAAAACAAATATGATGAAAGAGGTTGGAGCCTTAGAAAAAGTTCGACATCTGAGTTATTCGACCTATCGCCATCTGTTGAGATTTGCTCAAGACTTAAACTCATCTGCCGCAAAAGATTTTTTCAAAGCAGAACTGCTATTTTCTGAAAATGACTTCGCAGGGATTTTCAAAAACACCCAAGAGGTGAGAAATATTCTGGTGACTAAGTGCCAACAAGGTCAGTTGCATTTTGATGTGGATTTGGAAGACTATGTGCCAGGGGCAAAGCCCCCAGCACGCAGTTGCTTGTAGCTATAAAGCCGCCGGTTGATCCAGCATCAGAATAAACGCATACTCGGTCGCAGTTTCTTTTAATTGATCAAAGCGACCCGAAGCCCCACCGTGGCCGGCCTCAAGATCCGTTTTTAACAGAATGACCGAGTCCCCTTTATTGTGTTCGCGCAAGCGCGGCACCCATTTCGCAGGTTCCCAGTATTGGACTTGAGAATCATGCAGGCCGGTGGTCACTAACACATTGGGATATCGTGCATCTTTGACGTTGTCGTAAGGCGAATAGGACTTGATGTAATCATAAGCCGTCTTTTCATTGGGATTGCCCCACTCGTCATATTCAGAGGTCGTCAGTGGAATGCTATCGTCAAGCATCGTGGTGATCACATCGACAAATGGCACTTGCGCTACCATGCCTTTATAAAGATCCGGTCGCATATTCATCACCGCTCCCATCAAAAGGCCGCCGGCACTGCCGCCCATGGCATAGATGCGTTGAGGATCGGCGTATTTTAAATTTACCAGCTCCATCGTGCAGTCGATGAAATCATAAAAAGTATTTTTCTTATTTACGGTGCGCCCTTGATCATACCATTCGCGGCCCATTTCAGAGCCACCGCGGATATGGGCTTTGGCGTAGACAAATCCACGATCAACAAGACTGAAGATCTCGCTGTTAAACCAAGGGTCCATATTGGCGCCGTAAGACCCATATCCATAAACCAGCATGGGGGCGGATCCATCAAGCTTTAGATCTTTTTTCATGATCAAAGAAACAGGCACTTTCGTTCCGTCACGCACTGTTAAGAAAACACGCTCGGTGCGGTAAAGGTTTTCGTCGTAATTAGGAACTTCATCACGTTTTACTAGGACCTGTTGGTGAGTCTTCATATTGAAATCATAAACCGATGAAGGCAGGCGCATGGATTCATAATCATAACGAAGAGTGTCCGTATCAAACTCACGGTTGTCGCCGACGGAAGCTAGATAGCTTTGATCCGCAAAAGGAATTAAATACGGATTTTTCCCTTGAAGGTCCATGATTTGCAATTGTGTGATGCCGTTAAATCTTTCTTCAAGGACTAGATAATTTTTAAAAACAGTCACGTCCATCAAGTAAGTATCTTTGCGATGCGGAACGAGTTCTTTCCAGGCGGAAGCGGCCGTGTTAGTCAGTTCGGCCGTCATCAGCTTAAAGTTCTTAGCATCTTTATTGGTGGTGATGTAAAAGCGATCCACATGGTCTGTGACCATGTATTTGACTTCTTTTTCCCTTTTTTGAAATAAGGTGGCTGCATTCAAGGGGCGATCCGCGTCGATATAGCGAATCTCTGACGACAAGGTGCTAAATGAGCCGATATAAATAAATTTGTCAGAAAGTGATTTATAAACGTAACAAGAAAACGTTTCATCTTTTTCTTCATAGATCAATTCGGCTTTATGGGTTTTTAAGCTGTAACGAAAGATCTTATGCACGCGTAAAGTGTTGGGATCCTGCTGTGAATAAAAAACCGTTTCATTGTCATTGGCCCAAGCCATGTTGCCCGAAACATTTTCGATTTTATCCGGCAGCATCGTGTTTGTTTTCAAATCTTTAAAATAAATCGTAAAAAAACGGCGACCGACCGTATCCACCGAATAAGCCATTTTATTTTGGTCCATGCTCATGCGCGGACCGGTGCTTTGGTAAAAGCTGTGTCCTTGCGCTAGTGCGGGAATATTTAAAAGAATTTCCTCAGGGCCGGTGGCGGAACCCAAACGGCGGACGTGCAGGGGGTATTGTTGTCCCAACTCATAGCGGGCGGAATAATAGTAGTTTCCATCTTTAACGGGTGCAGAGGATTCGTCTTCTTTGACTCTAGATTTTAATTCCCCAAAGATTTTTTCTTCGATCTTTTTAGCCGGAGCCATGACGGATTCGGTGTAAGCGTTTTCGCTTTGCAGATATTTGATGACGTCAGGGTTTTCTCTTTCACGCAGCCAATAGTAGTCATCTTGGCGATTGTCGCCGTGTTTAGAATGGGTGAAAGCCTTTTTGACCGGCTGAGGGGCCGTCAGTGGAATATTTTTATGCATACAAGAAGCTCCCAGAAAGAAAAGTACATAGACGAACTTATTCATATAGGAAGTATGCTAGCAAGAATTTGTGAAGGGCGCAAATGCGCCCCTTTTGTATATTTTTACCCTTGAGCTTCGGTCAGCAATTGCTGAGCGTGTGCTAAGGAAGTTTTAGAGATCTTTTCCCCACTGATGAGGCGCGCAATTTCTTGAACGCGATCTTTGGTTTTAAGTTCTGAAACCATCATGGCCACGAAATCTTTTTGCGGAGCCTTTTGGATGAAGAAGTGGCTGTGTCCAAAGGCCGCGACTTGCGGCAAGTGGGTGACACAGATCACTTGTTGTCCTGAAGCGATGGTTTTTAGCTTGCGACCGACTTTTTCGGCCGTTTCGCCTGAAACCCCGGTATCGACTTCATCAAACAGGTAAGTACGAGGCTGGCTGTGAGAGCCCACCACGCGTTTCAATGATAGCAAGATACGGCTAAGCTCTCCCCCAGAAGCAAACTTCGCTAACGGGCGTTTAGCATCTTTGGCAGAAGTTTGACTCAAGAACTCGACATCGCTGATTCCGGTCGACGAAAGATCGGCCAGTTTTTCCACCTGAACATGGAAAGTAACACCTTTCATATTCAGCTCTAAAAGCTCCGCATTCACACTGTCGGCCAGAAGGTCAGCCCCCTTTTGGCGGCGTTTATGGATGTCAGCTCCTAAAGCTTCTAACTCTTTACGCAATTGGGCTGCTTCTTTTTTTAGGGCCTCAATTTTGGTTTCCGAGTTTTGCAAATTGGAAATTTCAATTTCCATATTGAGCAGTGCGGTTAAGATGTCATCGACACCACTGCCATATTTTTTTTGCAGTTTGCGAATATCACTTAAACGCTGCTCAACTTCTTCTAGGCGTTGTGGGTCCGCATCAATCTTAGATGCGTACTGACGAAGCTCATACACGGTTTCATCAATAAGCGCTTTGGCTTGTTCTAAGTTTTCAAGCTTATTGGCAATCTGGGGGTCGACGTGGGCAAGCTCGGTGCCTTTTTTTAGAATGGCATTTAAACGGCTGATCGCCGAATCATCGTCCGTGTACAAAGCCATTTCGGCTTGATCGACAAAGCTGCCAATGCGGCTTGAGTTTTTAAGTTTTTTAACTTCGACTTCAAGCTCAAGGTCTTCGCCTTGAGAAAGATCTAAGCGCGCGATTTCATCACGTTGATAAACCAAAAAATCCAGACGTTGCGCTTTTTGTTTCGCATCGTTTTCTAATTTTGTGACTTCTTCAAAAATCGCGTGATAGCGATTGTATTTTTCGGTGAAAAGTAAGCGTTTATCCCAAGTTCCGGCATACTGATCTAATAGGTCTAAGTGATAAGCCTTAGACATCAAGTTGCGGTTTTCATGTTGGCCGGTCATTTCAATCAGCGGCGCTGAATGACCGGCAAGCTCTACGAGCGGAGCCACGACGTCGCGCAAGCTATTTAAAGTGCTTAAAGAGCCATTCAAATAAACTTTAGATTTATCACCCGCACTGAGAACACGACGAACAATCAAAGTATCTTCATCGGCATCGATACCCATGTCTTTTAAATGTCCTTGAATGTCGGGACGTTTGCTAATGTCAAAAGAGCCTTCGATAGTCGCTTGACTGGCGCCGGTGCGAATCGCGTCACTTGAGCCTTTGCCGCCCATCAACAGGGACAAGCTTTTTAGAAGCACCGATTTGCCTGCACCAGTTTCACCGCTCAGGATATTTAGGCCCTCTTTGAAGGTGATATGAAGATTATCGATAATGGCAAAGTTTGAAACTTTTAGTTCTAATAACATTTAAAACCCCCTCACAGAACGTTCTAAGAACGATCTCCGAATTTTAATTTCTCTCGCAGCAAGTGGAAGTAATTATGATCGGGTTCGCGCACCATCCAGTGATCATAGCATGAGCGAGTCAATACTACTTCGTCATCGGGGGTGATTTCCGTCATCTTTTGTCCGTCCACGATAAAATGCGCCTTCTGCGTTTTCTTGGCATCAAGCTTAAATGAAAGCTCTCTGTCATCCGGGAAAATCAAAGGACGCGAAGTCAGGCTGTGCGGAGCCACGGGGGTTACTACAAACACCGGCGACTCTGGATGCAAGATCGGTCCCCCGGCCGCTAAGTTGTAAGCCGTTGAACCCGAAGGGCTGGCAACGATAAAACCATCGGCCTTCACTTCGCTGACTAAAAACTTTTCTGAATAAATCGCCGTGTTGATCAACTGAGACATTGAGCCTCTTTCAATCACCACGTCATTCAAGGCGTGGTATTCACCACGAGTTTTTCCCTTACGATTGATTTTTGCGACCAGCATCGAGCGTGGGCGCAAAACCATTTTTCCCGCTAATGTTTTTTCGATAATAGCAAAAGTCGATTCGGCACTGTGCGCGGTTAAAAAGCCCAATGAGCCCATGTTAAAGCCGAGAATCGGAACATTTCTGCCTTCCAGCATTCGCACGGCCCGCAAATAAGTTCCATCCCCCCCTAAGACGATGATCAGTTTTACATCGTTAAGGTCTTTGGTTTTAGCCGCCTTCGTTCCCGGAATCAGCTTCTGTTCAGGGCCGGTGAGCACTTTAAAGTTTTTTTCTTTCAAGTGATCGGCAACCTTTTTCGCTAAAGAAACCGCCTGAGCTGTTTCTAGGCGGTACACCAAAGCGATGGCGCTTCCTTCGGGAAGCACCAGTTTGCTGGTACGACTTTTAGGGCTAGACATTTTGCTCATCGAACTTTTTGCCATTAAATCAATCCGTCACGACGAAGAAGGGCATTTGTATCTGGTTCACGTCCGCGGAATTTTTTGTACAACTCCATTGGATGCTCGGTGCCGCCACGGCTTAAGATGTTTTCTTTAAACTTCTTAGCCACTTCTTCATTAAAAAGACCTTTTTCTTTAAAGTACTCAAACGCATCGGCATCTAAAACTTCCGCCCATTTGTAAGAGTAATATCCGGCAGAGTAACCACCGGCAAAAATATGACTAAAGCTGACCGAAGAGTTCACGCCGTCCAACTTAGGGAACAGGCGGGTGTTGGCCGTCGCTTTTTCTTCAAACGCATCGACGTCCTTGATTGTTGAAGGATCCGTCGTGTGCCATGCCATATCCATCATCGCAAATTGCAACTGACGGCAAGAAGCATAACCCGCTTGGAATTTTTGCGATGCTTTTAGTTTTTGGATCAGGTCTGCGGGCATGGGTTCGTTGGTTTGATAATGACGAGCAAATAAATCCAAACCTTCTTTTTCGCCGACCCAGTTTTCCATGATTTGTGATGGAAGTTCGACAAAATCCCAGTACACATTCGTGCCGCTTAAAGATTGATACGTACACTCTGAAAGCATCCCGTGCAAGGCATGACCGAACTCATGGAACAAAGTACGAACTTCATCATAGCTTAAAAGGGACGGCTTCGTCGGCGTTGGTTTTGTGAAGTTACAAACGATGCTGACATGCGGGCGTTTCATTTCGCCACCGATGAGTCCTTGGCCTCGGAACTGAGTCATCCAAGCGCCCCCTTTTTTGGTCTCGCGCGGGAAGTAGTCCGTATAGAACAAGCCCATGTACTTGCCCGTTTTTTCTTCGTAAATCTCGTAAGCTTTGACTTCGGGATGATAGACGGGGATGTCTTTGTTTTCTTTGAACGTCAAACCGTAAAGTTTTTTAGCGTGCGCAAAAACTCCATCAACCACTTTTTCAAGTTGGAAATACGGGCGCAAGTCTTCTTCATTGAAAGCGTATTTTTCTTCTTTTAATTTTTCAGAGTAATATCCGAAATCCCAAGGTTGAAGATCTTTAATGCCGTCAAGTTTCTTAGCGTATTCCGCCACCTCTGCCAGGTCACGTTTACCGGCATCTCTGGAAGCCGTTAAAAGTTTGCTTAAGAAATCATTCACCGTTTGCGGGTTTTTAGCCATGCGCTCAGCTAAAACGAAATCCGCATGCGTGTTAAAGCCCAAAAGCTTCGCGCGTTTGGCACGAAGTTCGACAATCTTTAAGACATTGCTTTGGTTGTCAAAGTCGCCTTTAAAGGCGCGAGAAGCATAAGCTCTCCACATCTTTTCGCGAAGCGCGCGATTTTTCGCGTACGTCAAGAAAGGCAGATAGCTGGGGATTTGCAAATTGAAAAGCCATTTGCCTTTGTGACCTTTGGCTTCGGCCATGGCGGCAGCTCCTTCAAGAGCCCCTTCAGGCAAGCCTTCCACGTCTTCTTTTTTATCCAAGATCATTTCAAATGAGTTTGTCGCTTTTAAAACATTCTCTGAATATTTGGGTCCAAGGACAGACATCTCTTGATCGATCTGACGAAGAGTTTCTTTGTCCGTCGCATTTAACAAAGCCCCGTTGCGAGAAAAAGACAAATAAGTTTTTTCTAACAAGCGAAGTTGTTCGGGATTTAGGTTCATCGAATTGCGATTGTCATAAACTGTTTTTACGCGCCTAAAGATTTCGTCATCCAAAGAAATGTCGGAAGAAAGAGCGGTGATTTTTGGGTAAATATCTTTGGCCAAAGCTTGCAAGGCCTCATCGGCGTTGGCGATCTCAAGGTTTCCATAAATTCCGCCAGCCATATCAACAAGCTCCGTGGAAGCTTCTAGAGCGAGAATGGTATTTTCAAAATTAGGAGCCGCCGTAGTGGCTTTGATTTTTGCGATATTATCTTTGGCCACTTTGATGGCTTCTTCAATGGCGGGAACATAGTGTTCTACTTTGATCTGATCAAAGGGGATCGCTTGGTCTTTGGCGGTGAAGGGTTTTAAGAGAGGATTGGTCGTGTTCATAGGGCCTCCAGAGGGGTGAAAGAACCCTTCATTTCTTTCATGAACAGAGCGGAAAATCAAAAAGAAACAGACCGCGAAAACCAGGAATTGCTAGGGGAAAAAGGAAAGGCCCCTTGGTGGTTTAATCCGTCCAAAGGGCCATGATAATGCGGCATATTATATCCGTAAAAAACGGAGAGAGAAGCCGCCTCTCTCTTTTAAATTTCGAACTCTTAATAGTTTGCGCAGACGCCCAAAGACGATCCCGCAATCACTTGACGGCACGTCGCCCCTGCGCCGCAAGTGTTTGCTTGATTCAGGAGGCAGCTCTGAGTGAGGTTTCTAGAGCAAGATCCGCCTGAGCCACCATAGTAGCCGTTGGGAATATTTGAAGATTGACCAAAATTATTGGGCATTGTTGGCGCTGAATAGTACGACCAGTAATAGTAATCATTGCTTTGCGCCCAGCCATAGCTCCAAGAGCTGGAGTTTTGGAATTGCCAATACAAGTAAGAAGCCTGGTAGTTTTGCATCAAAAGACGAGATTGGACGCAGCCCAAACCGTAAGAAGAATTGTAAACCGGGATCCAACCTTGCGGGCAGTTACAGAAGCCATTCTGGTTGAAATAAGTCATATAGTTGTAAGCATAGCCATACATGCCTGGATAAGGCATAAAGCCGGGCATCCCTGCATATTGCTGATTATTGCAATAGACTGAACCGTCTAAACAGCTTGTCAGGGGAGTTGTCACCGTTGTTGTCCCGACAGCTCCGCCACCACCACCGCCGCCATCACCTTGGCAGGCCGTCATGAATAAAGCGAAAATTAAAACAACCCAAGTCTTCATGGGGGGCTCCTTAAATTAAAAAATCTTTCAACAGAGAGTCCTTCTCCAAGTTTCGTGCCCCAAGAAGACCGGCGTGTGACCGTCTATATTTGAGATGAGGAGTAATGCCTTCATGGGGGTGACCATTTCGGGCACCTTGCGCCGCAAAAGGGTTGGCAGAGAGCACGATCTTATTTAGGCTTTAAGTATCTTTAATCGAAGGGAGTCGATTATGAATTACATGGGACGTATCTCAGGGCTTATCTTGGCCTTGGTTTTTTCTGCCACGGCACACGCGGCCTTACCTTCAAAAAAGAAAATCGCCGCCAAGCCTCAACCGGTTTCAAAAATTCTGGCAGGCGAGGGAGCCAGCTTTGGGGGACTGGCAGGTTCAGGTTTCACATTGTTAGATGTTCGCCGTACCGCTGATGCCAAAAAGAAAATAGAACGCTTGGTTTTGGACGTCGGTGATATTCAAGGCGCACCCATGAAGGGCTGGCCGGGATATTATTATGCAGAGTTAAAGAAAAATCCTCAACGTCTGGTCATTGATTTTTCGCAAATGCCAAATGCGCGTATCAATCAACAGCAGATCAAGCAACGATTGCAGGGCTCCATGGCTGTTCGCAACTCGCAGATGTCTTTAGACCCTGTGGATAATTCGCTGAACCTGACTTTGGATTTAAAACAAAATACCAAAGTGCGCGTTTACCAAGTCGCTGGAAAAAAATCGACCAGCAAAGTCGTTGTCGATCTGATCACGGAGTAATCTGTGAAATTAAGATACTGGATCTTTTTGTTATCCATGTCGGCGACCTGTGCCCACGCGCGGGTCTTTGACATCAATAAAGAATCATTTGCGGGGTACTTTGCCGTAGGTGGTGGATCCTCGGCATTAGGAATTACTTCTTTAGATAATGAAGCAGGATCGTCGTTAAGTTACTCTGGCGGTATCGGCCAAAATTATTCCGGCGAGTTTGGTTTTTTATATTCAAAGTCTCGCTTAGGATTTCGTTTCGGTATCGAGATTTTGAAGCCTTCGGTCTTAGATTCCACCGCAACCAGTTCGGGTGCTGATTATTATTCTGCAAGCAGCACTATTTTAGGGTTTGCCCCTAAGCTGGCTTTAGAAATCAATCTGCATGGCAATCAAATTTCGCGCTCCTATGTCTCTGTGGCGGGCGGTTTAGCCAGTGTCACGATGAAAAATGAATACACGATGACGGCCTTAGGATCCAGCGCCTTAGGGGTTTCTGATCACACCGCCGAAAGCAAGGGGTCAGGAACAGCGCTGGCCGCTTCTTTAGGTTATGAAAATATTCTGACAGACACCACGACCATTGCGGTTGAGTTCGGCTATCGTCAGCTTAAAATCGAAAACCTTCAATACACCAAAGATGTCTCCACTTTTGGTGGAGCCAAAACCAGTGGAGACAGCGTTAAGCGCGCCGATGGAACCGCTCGAAGCTTAGATCTTTCCGGGGGCTTTATTTCGATCGGTTTCCGTTTTTATCTTTAAGGAGTGAGCGTCATGAGTGCTCTGTATCGTTTAAAGGGACTGCAGTATTCTTATCTGTGGAATAAGCAACAGGTGCCCGTTTTAAAGGGCATTGATCTTGAACTTGAGTCGGGTTGCTTTGCCTGCATCGTCGGTCCTAGTGGTACGGGCAAAACCACATTGCTCAACCTTTTGGGTTTGATTGATTCTCCTTCGCAAGGGCAGATTGAATTTGCGGGCCAAGATGTGACCACTTTAGAAGAAAAGCATAAAGAAGATCTGCGTTTGCATAAGGTCGGATTTATTTTTCAAGCTTTCTATTTGATTCCCACATTAACAGTGATTGAAAATACGTCTTACTTTTTGCCCTCTTTAGGCTATTCGACCGGTGACGCACATAAAACGGCGATGGAAACTTTGGATCTTTTGGGGTTGGCAGATCACGCCAATAAAAAACCTTTAGAGCTTTCCGGCGGGCAACGGCAACGCGTGGCCATTGCCCGCGCCATTGCTAAAAAGCCCGCGGTGGTTTTAGCCGACGAGCCGACAGCGAATTTAGATTCCGTGACGGCAGAAAAAACCATCAATGCATTTAAAGAACTGCAAAGAAGCGCCAACACCAGTTTTATTTTTTCAACTCATGACTCCCATCTGGTCAGTTTTGCGAAGTCTGTTTATCGCATGAAAGACGGACAGATAGAGAAGGGAAGTTAATATGTTTGAACTCTGCAAAATTGCCTGGCGCAATCTTTTTCGCAACCCTCGCCGGACGCTGGCCAGCCTTTGCACCGTGGCTTTCGGTGCTTCAGGATTATTAATTTATCAAGGATTTAATACTGGCGTGATGAATCAATACCGCGAAAATGTCATTCATGGATATTACGGCTATGGCCAGGTTTTCCCAAAAAATTACTTCGGCAAAGTGCATGAGACACCGTGGAAGCAGTGGTTTGAAAATCCTGAACAGGTGGAAAAAGACATTCGCTCTTCGAGTGCGGTGACGGAAGTCTTCCCGCGAGTGTCTTTTTTCTCTTTCATCGTGAAAGGCGGAACCACCTTAGGGGGCAAAGGGGAAGGCGTCATTCCGGAACGTGAAGGCAAGTTTTTTACAGAGCTCAACTTTATCGAAGGTCACGACTTACAGGGCCCGGATGAAATCATCTTGGGTAAAGGTTTAGCCGAAAGTATCGATGCGAAAGTCGGCGACACAGTAACGCTTTTAACCCAAACCGTGAATGCCCAGCTCAATGGCGCGGATTTAAAAGTAGCCGGCATTTTTTTTACTGGAAAAAAAGTGATTGATGATGCCTTTTACCGCTTAGATTTAAAACAAGCTCAGCAGCTTTTAGATACAAACCGTGTTGAGATGTTTGCGCTCGCGACCAAAGGGGTCGACTCTTGGGCCCAAGCGGAAAAAGAAATTCATCAGGCCAATCCCAATGTCGAAGCCGTGCCTTTTGAAATTCTGGATAAAAACTATTATCAAAACTCAGTGGATTTTTTAAATGCGCAGTTTGCATTCATTCGTTCGATCATTTTGGTGATTGTGGCGATGGGGATTTTCAATGTGATTTCGACCGGTCTTTTAGAGAGGGCGGGCGAAATGGGTGCCCTTCGTGCGAACGGAGAAAAACGCTCACGCTTATTTAAAATCTTAGTGATTGAAAATGCATTGTTGGGAATCTTAGGTGGTTTCCTTGGCGTGTGCTTAGCGATCTTGGTTGATAAAACTCTTTTAGTAAAAGGGATTTTGATGCCACCGGCTCCGGGTATCACTCGGCAGTTTATAATCTTCTTAGACATCCAACCAAGCCACTTTACTCAAGCGCTGTTATTACCAATGGCGGCGACGATCATCGCGAGTCTGTGGCCTATTATGAAGCTCTTAAAAAAATCGATTCCCGATTTGCTCCGTTCGACGTAAATGGGGCATTTTTCCAAATATGAGTCGATAAACCTAAGCTTTCTCGGATATCGTCCAAATAATTGACATCAGTGCCAAAATGACGGTTTTGGCCTGATTCTTCGATACAGATCTATTTTACCAGCCCCCTAAGCTTTAAATTTTGGGTACAACTCTTGCTCTTCTTACTTAGACGGAGAAAGCAAATGAGAGTGTCGGTACTGATCAATTCTAAAGCCGGGTCTGTGAACGCAGACTTGATCGAGGCGAAGGTGAGAGACTCCCTTTTTCGCTGCGATTTACGCTTTTGCCGACCCACTTCGTTAGGCGAAATGGATGACTTTCTTCACGAAGAGTTGAATCAAAAAACGGACTATCTGATCGTTTGCGGCGGCGATGGCACTATCAACGTGGTTTTGCAATCGATGATGAAATACAAAGACACTCACGTGCTTCCACCTTTGGCCTTAGTACGCTCGGGCACGGCCAACGATCTCGCTCACGCCATCGGTGTTTCCACGCGAGTGGATTATGCGGTTCGCAATATCTTTGAAGGTGTTGAGAAAAAAATCGATGTGATCGAGATTTCTTCAGGGGAAGAAAAAGCTTACATGCTCACTAACGGTGGCTTAGGTATGCCCGCGAAGGCGGCCGAGCTTGCAAATCGTTTTCGTGGTCACTTGCAAGCACTGGCCAGCACGCCTTCGACGCGTAAGGCATTTCAATTTATTGCCGAAAAAAGTTATCACGCCGTTAAAAAAATGGGCCCCGCGGTTTATTCCATGATGAGTGCCGAGGCGATTCGTACTTGGAACCCAGAAGGCTGGGGACTTGAGGTCAGTATCCCTGGTAAACGCAGTTTTCAAACGTCCTCGCCGATCGTATTGGTTAATAATCAAAAAACCATCGGCAAAGGTTTCTTTCCGGCCCCATTTACTTCGAATAGTGATGGCACCGTTAATTTACTTTTATCTGAAACTAAAACGATTCCACAGCACACGATGGCGGCTTTACAGATCCGTCGTGGTACTACTGAAAAGTCGCCTATTTTTAAATCTTTTGAGTTGAAAGAATTCAGTCTAAAGAGCCAGAATCCAGAGCGAACTTTGACTTTTTTTGGAGATGGCGAGATCCTTCTGAAGGACGTTCAAGAAATCAAAATCCGCTGTATTCATCACGGTTTGCCTGTGATGGTTCGTCCTTAGGAGTTCTCAAAGTGAATCGACCGCGCATCCTGGTCACGGGTGGGACTGGTTTTCTAGGAAAAAGAGTCATTCCTTTACTTCGTGAAAAATTCGAAGTCGATGTGCTATCACGATCGGGCACGACTGAAGTCCAGGGTGATCTTACGCAGTGGAACGCAGGTTTAAATTTACCGGCACTTTCTAAAAAGAATTATGCCTTGATGTTACATATGTCAGGTTTGTATGACTTGATGAAACCGAAAGCGGATTGCACTTTGCAAAATGTTTCGGCTATGGGAACGGCTTTAAAGGTCGCGGATCTTTTAAAAATTCCGTATTTTTTAAGTACTAGCACGGTGGCGGCGGCCATTAACTCTTCATTGAATTTAGTAAAGCCCTATGACTTGAATTTCACGAAGCCCTTTCCGGATGCTTATTCTGAATCTAAAGCCTGGGGTGAACAAGTTTTACAAAATTGGTCCTCGATGAATATAAAAGGGCGCATCAATCTGCGCTTAGGTGTTTTAGTAGGTGATACTAAAAAGGGTGAAATCGATCGTATTGATGGCCCTTACTATGCAGCAGAAGCCTTTAAAAAAATTCGTCAGTTGATTGAACATATGCCGACACCGATTCCGCTACCAGGCAGTGAGAAAACGCGTTTGCCTTTTGTGCCAGTGGATGTCGCGGCGGACGCTATTGTAAAATTCTGTGAGTGGACCTTGTCGACAGAGCCCGGCGGATACTGGAGTTATCATATCACTCCAACCGAAGGCGCCTCGGTCACGGAACTTTATTCGTCAGCTTTGAAAAAACTTGCGATCCCGAACAAAGGGGTTCTGCTGGTGGATCAATTGCCAGAAGCTTTGACTTTGAAAATTTCCAAAGTAGTGGCGAAGTTTCCTGAAGAACAGCTGCATTATCTTTTGCATTTTCCTTTATACGATACGACTCCGACCCGCGAGATCTTAGGGGATCGCTGGTGTCCGGAATTTAGCAGTTACGCCAACACTTTCTGGAGCGGTTATGAAAAGTTCGTATCGTATCGCTGAGATTAGTTTCGGCCGTCCTTCTTGGGATACCGCTTACGAATTTGAATTCGAGGGGAAAAACTTTGAAGTGCAGCGATTCGGTACAAATTTTTCCGTTGAAGCTTTTCAAAAGCTGATCGAATCTTTGCGCAGTCAAGTGGATGCCTTTGCGTTGACAAGCTTGCCGCCGGTGATTCGCTTAGATCAGAAAAGTTACGTGCATCGCCAGTACTTAGATATTATGGGAACTCCTTCGCCGGTGCCATTGTGTGACGGGACAGGATTGCGTGAGGTTTCTAATATCACCTCCTTGATTCAAAAAATGGAATCAGGGGAAATTGATCCCGAACGGGGTATTTTCTTTCCGGCGGCGATGTTTTCCACCGAGCTTGAAGAATACATCCGCGCTCGTTATCCGAAATCCATTTATTTCGGGGATGCCTATTCACTCTTGGGCATTCCCATTTTGTTGCAGCCCTTTAAAGGTTTAAAGACTCTTTCAAAGCTCGCGCTGAATGTCGCCAATCTTAAAGACTTGCGCAGTAATACACCTTTAGCTGAAACCAAGCTGCAAAAATTAAGTCGTTCTTCTTTGGCCGCTCAGGTTGAAAACGTGCAGTATGTTTTTTGTGATTTGCCATTTTTACTTTTATTTGATTCCTCGACGGAATTTGTGCGCGGTAAAGATTTAGTTATTTGGTCTTGCCATCCCAAGATGGAAGAAGAAGCCCGCAAGTTTTCCCCGCGCAGTATCACAAACTTAATCCCTGAAAAGTACCGTATTCATCCTTGCATGAACTATTCGGTCTTAGATGCGACGCTGCGTCTGGCTCGGGGTCGGACGGCTCCGTTAAGTATTGAAGAGTGGGAACAGGTTTTAGCGCAGGATGTGGATATCCGCCATGTGGCTCGCAAATATGTGATGAGTCGCCAGGCGTCGACCCAAGCCAAGATTTCTAAAAGTGTTAACACGCTTAAGAATAAAATCTTAAATCAAAAAGAACCGGATTTTGCTTTCGTCGTGCATGCACTTTCACATGACGACTTTTTACGAGTGCCAGGTCTTTCGCTGCTCAAGCACATGCCGAAAGAATGGAATAATAGGTTTGATCGCGTGGCGTCCAATGCTCCGGCTTTTGTTTGGGGGCATGTGAAGCATATCATGAGCAAAGAAACGGGACAGGAAATCAACGGCATTATTTATACTTTGCCAGCGACGCCCAAAGTTTTAAAAGAATCTGATCCGGAAGAAATTTATCAAAAGATCCAAGGCCTTTGTTACGATGCCGCGAATCGCGGAGCTAAAATGATTGGCCTTGGCGCTTATACCAAAATCGTGGGCGATCAAGGTATCACCATCAATCAGAACAGTCCGATTCCGGTAACGACCGGAAACAGCTTAAGTGCCGCCGCGACCTTGTGGGCGTTGCGTGATGTTGTTATTAAAATGAACCTGCTTAAGATTTCTCCGGAATCAGGATTGGTCGACGGCATGGCGATGGTGGTCGGGGCCACGGGCTCTATCGGCCAAGTTTCGGCCAAGCTTTTGTCGATGGTCTTTAATAGACTGACCTTGGTGGCGCCAAGAATGAATCGTTTGTTAGAACTTCGCGCTGAAATCGAAAAAATTTCGCCGAACTGCAAAGTCATCGTTTCCACCGACGCCAATGAGCTTGCGGGTGAGGCTGACGCGGTTGTGACGGCCACTTCGGCCTTTGATCATAAAATTATTGATGTGATGCGCTTAAAACCAGGGGCGGTGGTCTGTGATTGCTCACGACCTTTGGATTTTGATAAAGACGATGCGAAAAAACGCCCGGATGTTTTAATTATTGAATCGGGTGAGGTGGTTTTGCCAGGGCCGGTGGAGTTGACGTGTGACTTAGGGCTTCCGGGTAAGACAGTCTATGCTTGCTTAGCGGAAACGGCCTTGTTAACAATGGAAAAACGTTATGAGCCCTTTACCATGGGACGTGATATCGAGTGGGACAAGGTGAAGCAGATCTATAAAATGGCTCGCAGGCATGGCGTGGAATTAGCCGCGATCCAAGGTCATATGGGTATTATCACGGATCGAGAAATCGAACTGACTCGACAGTTGGCCCTTTCGAAAAGAAAAAAATAAACAGGAGATGTCATGAAGGCATTGATTTTTGCAACTTTGATTATACTTACAAATGCCGCGGCTTCTGCCAACCCCAATGAATGGGTGAAAAAGGCCGATGATATTCGTAATCCAGCAGATTCTTTTGAAATGCAGATCAAGGTTGAAACCAGTGAAAACACTTCGGTGTTTCAAGTTTATTTGCAAGGGCAAGATAAAACTTTGATTGTTACCAAAGAGCCCGCTCGCGACAAGGGTCGCAATATGTTGATGCTGGATCGCGATTTTAATGCCTATGTTCCGAATTTAAAAAGATCCATGCGTTTGTCTTTAGCGCAAAAACTCTCTGGCCAAGTGGCCAACGGCGATATTTCGCGCACGCGCTGGTATGGTGACTATGAGGCGACTAAAATTGGTGAAACTCAAGATGAAGTTCAGCTTTTCTTAAAAGGTACTAAGGACAATTTAACTTATGCGGCCATTAATTTGTGGCTTAAAAAGGGAAACTTTCAGCCGATCCGCGCGGAATATTTGGGACTTAATGGTAAAACAGTTTTAAAACGCGCTTTCTTTGAAGACTATAAAAATATCGCTGGCGCGGTTCGTCCGACGACATTACGAATCGAAGACACCAATAAACAAGTCAGTCATATCCGTATTTTGAAAATGGGAAAAAAGGACTATCCAAGTTCTTTCTTTACCGTGCGTAATATGGAAAGCATGAAGTAGTGCGGTTTTGGTTGGCGGCATTTATTTTAGCAAGCAGCTTGGCTGCACAAGCGGATCTGACCGGGGCCGCTCGCTATGATTATATCCGCGGGCCCGAAGAAGAGTTGGCCCACCGACTTATTTTAAAATCAAAATTAAATTATAATCTGGGCCCGTTTGGTTTGTATCTTGAGGGCTTTGGCGAGCTTGAAGGGAACGAAGATCAAAAGTACATTCGTCGCTCCGAATCTCAAGCCTACCTTCAAGAAGCGTATTTAGAATTTAAAGTGGATTCATTTTATTTACGCGTGGGACGTCAGGCCATTCGCTGGAGTGAATCCTGGACGTTGCCGTCTTTAGATGTGTGGACAGGACGACGTTACAATCGATTGTATTTTGATCCTTTGGTGGATCAGCTGACTCATCCCACGGGGATTTCGGCGTCTTATGCGATTGATACGTTTTCTTTAGAGTTTGTCGGTATCGGGGATGTGGCTCCGAATTATTATCCTATTCCGGTGCCTAAAGAAAATTTAGAAAAAAATACGAGCTTCGGCGGGCGGGTGAAAGCCGATGTCGCAGGCTTTGGATTGTCGGCGATCACCGCGCAGGTTTTAAAAAAGAACTATTATGGGGTCTCGGCGAACTATGCCTTTGAAAAGGCCGTGCCTAAATTTGAAGTCGGTTCGGTCACTGACACCGCCGTCAGTGCACCTTTAAAAAAGGATCATTGGTTTTCGACCTTAGGGTGCGATCTTTTTTTAGGAAACTGGGTTTTGCTTCCTCAGGTCAGTGTTTTTGAAGCAAGCACCGCAACGTTAACAACCGAAAATCAAGTTAGTTATTATTTAAGTACACAGTGGAATCCCAACCGCCATGATCTGCAAATGCAGTTTTACCGTAACGATACGGCAAAAGATGTCTTTGCCAATGTCAGCTATGGATACAACGTGACTGATTATATGACGGTTTTAGGGTTTGTGCAGAACTATGAAGGTCAGCAGGGCCTTTATCAAGTTTTTGAAGAAATCACCGGTGGCTGGGCTTTTGGGGCTCGCGTTGAACTGACCGGAAATTTGGCATTTTAATTTTTGATTTTATTGCAGGAGTCATCATGGCAAAAGAATATTTTTCGGATCTGAACTACACATTGGCCAACGAAGACACGCGTGTGGAGTGGGAGCTTTTGCCTGCCAATGTGGATCGGGTTTTTAGTATCGCTGGTTCGGGGGCGCGCTGTTTACCGCTTTTGGCAAAAAAACCGAAAAACCTAGATGTGATTGATATGTCCGTCAGTCAGCTTTATTTGTGTGAACTGCGTTTGCAGGCGATGAAGAATCTTTCCTACGGGGAATATCTATTTTTAATGGGTTACCGCGGGGCTTTGCAAGGGGGTCCCAACGAAGGGGATGATCGCGAGGCCTTGTATCGTCGCTTAAAACTTTCGCCCGAAGCAACGGCTTATTGGAACGAACGTGTGAAGGGATGGAAGCCGAAAGGTTTTATTCTTTTAGGTCGGTGGGAATCGCACTTTCAAAAGATCGGTGTTTTATTTAGGGATTATTTAAAGTGTGATTTTACGAAAATCTTTGAAACACAAAGCTTGGCCGAACAAGCCGAGGCTTATGAAAAATATTGGCCGAAACTTCGCTGGAACAGCTTTATCCGAGTTGTTGCCAGTGAATATGTCTTTAATAAATTTCTTTATAAAGGACATTTCAGCGGTAAATCCGATCATCGCACGGAACAGCGCCCACCCTCGCAATTTATTATGGAAGAGTTTGAGCGTATCTTTAAAACTCAATTGGTGCGTAAAAATTATTTTATGCAGATTTTGTTTTTAGGAAAAATCGCTTACGAAGAGGGCCTGCCATTAGAAGCCCATGAAGATGTCGTAGAAGCGGTCAAAAAATCAAAAACCGAAATTCGGTACTTGCATGGCAACCTTTTAGAGGAGCTGCCAAAGCATGCCTATGATTTTATCTCTTTGTCAGACACGATTTCTTATCTGCCTCAGCAAGAGGCCAATCAGATTTTACAAAGACTGCATCCTGATACCAAGTCAGGCAGTCAGATGGTGATCCGCTCTTTTATGCGCGCACCCACGGCCATGGATCTAAAATCATGGCAAGAACTAGTAGATAAAAATATGTGGGCGCAGAACTTAGATGGAACTGGGGTTTACCAGTTCCATATTTTTAAGAAAAATTAACCGATAATCTTGATTGTGCCGGCTTTACCATCGATGCGGACCTTCATTCCGCTCTTTAGTGTCTTAGTCAGGCCCGGGATGCTGACAACAGCCGGAATTCCCATTTCACGCGCCACGATGGCTGAATGGGATAATAAACTGCCGCGCTCAACTAACAAACCTGAAATCGCGGGGTACAAGGGCACCCATCCTGGATCGGTTCTGGCCGTTACCAGAATCTCTCCATTCAGCTCTAAGTTATCACTTGGATTCATGATGACCTTCACCGTACCTTCTAAAATACCTGGGCAGCAGGGCAGACCTTTTAAATCCCATTCTCCATTGGCGTCCGCTGCTGGGGCTTCGACTTCTTTAATGAAAGCATTGTTCCAGTAGACAGCTCCGCGAGTCATAATGCGGGGGTCAGTTTCTTCGGTGAAGTTTGCGTATTCAGATTTACGTAAAGTCACCAGTGCTTTCATATTGTACGAAGGCAAGGTGCCATTATAGACACCAAAAACTTCTTCGATGGTCAGCCAAAAGATATCGCGCGGATGTTCGATGGCTTGTTGTGAAGCTAAATCTTCACCCATGGTTTGGAAGATTGTACGCGCAATACCGTAAATACGTGTGCGCGCAAAGCGGGTGTTCTCGCGGTTTTTAACAGCTTTGCGAGCATGTTTTAAGACCCAGAAATAGATCTTTTTCTTTATTCCGGTTAAATGACCAGCCACTTTTTCTTCGGCCTGTTTGCGCAAAGATTTTTCGTGGGAATCATCATGGATTTCAGTTTGTCCGGCTTTAAGATAATTCTTTAAGCAAACAAAAAGATAGCTTGGGTCCGTTAACAGATCTATCTCTTCAAGCTTCATTTCGCTCATACAGCGGAAGCCGAAACGATCTAGGTAATCTAAGACTGATTTGTAAAACTCTTGGTATTGCGATTGATTGATGGCTTCCAACCCATCTTTGGGATCGACGTCTTCAATCAAACGATGCAGTTCCGGATATTGTGCAGCCTTGTTGGCCAGACGCAATAACGCTTTTGTAGGCTCCGCACTTTCAAGTCCGCCTTCACCGGCTAAAAGATCATTTTGTATTGTTGGATCTAATTGCGAAAGCCATTTCAAAGTCAGCTTACGTAAAAGTCCAAAGTGAACCATGCATAGAAAGTCATTAATGATGGGCGCTTTCCACCGACCCAACATATTTCTTTCCATATCTTGGTAAACTTGCACCAGCTGATCTCCGCGTAAGCGTTTTAAGGGCATGGCGCGGAAACGATCATAGTCGCGGTGGAAAGTTTTTAAGAAATCATCCACCACAGACTGAATGGTAAAATGGTATTTAATAAAATTAAATCCAGTGATGATTTTACGAATGCGACCCGCCGGCGTGTCCCAGGACGGATGCGGTTTAATACGATTGGCGATTTCATCACTTAAGGCTTCAGAAACACCCATCATGGTTTCCATGAATTCTCGGTTTTGTTTAAAGCCCGGCAGAACGCCGACAAGCTTGTACCAATTAAAAAGGTTGTAATAAACCCGACCATTCAAACTGCCCAGCATGTTTCCTAAGTAAGAATCCATGTCTTTGATGATTTCATTAGGCACACCTAAGACTTCACAAAATTGCACATAGACGGCTTTATAATTTCTAAGGGCGAAGCTAAAACTTAAAGGCGACGTCAACCCACCGTAAGATTCAATGATATTCGAATTGTCCCAAAGATTCGGGTATCCGATCAGATCTTGATCAAGGTTTGTGACCGGACGAGTTTGCAAAAGATAAATCTTACCATTTTCAATGGCCCATTCGATATCTTGCGGACGATGATATTGTTCATTCAGCTTTTGACCAAGCTTGTAGAGGCCGTGCAACTCAGAGCTATTCAGCGCAGGGACATTGATCAAATCTGCCGCGACTTTTTGCAGTTCGCAGTGACCTGAGTTGGCTCGCCTCATCATTTCCGTTTTTTCCACAACCTCTTGTCTTAAAAGACCGCCGGTTTTTGCATCAATCCAGAAAGAGTCTGCATCTAAAGCACCCGAGACTAAGCCTTCACCCACTCCGTAAACGGCAGAGGCGACAAAGCTATCTGTCTTTTTTGCGACTGGGTCGCAAGTAAAAAGAACGCCAGATTTATCCGGATCAATCATTCTTTGTAAAACCACCGAAACGGAAATCTTTTTTAGATCAATTTTATTTTCTAAACGATAGACCAAGCTGCGCTCTGAAAAAGCAGAGGCCCAGCACAGTCGGATGTATTTTAAAATATCTGCGGCCCCTTGCACATATAAGAAACTTGAAAGCTGACCGGCAAAAGAATGGGACAAGCTGTCCTCATCCGCCGCTGAGGAGCGCACTGAAAATACATTCTGTGGCCCAAGATGATTTAAGGCTTCGTTTAAGCTTGCTTCTACTTGAGGTGGCAGTGGGGTTGATTCAAAGAGCTGGTGAATTTCTTTTTCGCATTGAGCGGCAGTGATTTTTCCTGCTTGTAAGCTTTCTAAAATATTATTCAGGCTTGCTTGCACGCCTGCACTTTGCATGAACAGATGAAAATATCTTTTACCAAAGACCACCCACTCCGGGATAGGGAGGCCCGCCTGCGACATCAGGTAAAGGTTATAGCCTTTACCACCGGCTTCATTTTTGGCAAAGAATAGGGTGGAGTGCGGTGTAACTAACATTAAGATGCTCCCAACACGTAAATCACAATTATATAATGAACTAGCAAGTAAGCCGCAGAACTATTTCTAAAGATTTTGGCAGCTTTGGCGTTGCCTTGGATAAGGTACAAGGAGCTGGCCGCAAGGTATAGCACGAAGGCGGCGATCACCAAGGGCTCTATCTTTGCTGAAGAAACTAAAATAATCCCGATTGCTGCCTGGCTCGTCGATAATAACCAAGCCCCCGTGCGGCCAAAGATATTGGAATAACTCAGAACACCAGGACGTTCTTCTGATACGGCAAAAGTCTTTCGGGCAAATTCAAAAAGATTGAAAAAAGCCCAGTTCATTAAAAAGAAAATATAGATGTCAGCATGAAAATCAGTGATTGAAATACCCGTCATCGCGACACCGGCAGAGATCGCAAGCAAAAAACTAGAAAATGTATGCGTCACCGCATAGGTCGTTAAATGCGGGCGTAAAAAATCGCCGATAAAAAACTCTTCATACATAAGCAGGCTGTAACCAATAGCTAAACCGTGAACGATAAAGCTATTCCACCCACCGACAAAGGCCGCAAGTATCAACTCGAAAATAATCAAAAGCAGCAATGCTTTTTTGACTTGGATCACCGAAAGAATTCCCCGAGCTAAGGGACGGGTGGGATTGATTTTTAAATCCACCTCATAGTCTTTGATCTCGTCAAACAAACGCATGCGAAAGAAAAAGGACAGCAGCAAAATAAAGGTCAAAAAGAACTGAGTCCAATTCCATTCCATTTCAGCTTGCTTAGATAAATACAACCCGTTGACCGCCGTAAAGACGGCGATCATCGGAATATAGGATGCGGGACTGAATCGTTCTTTAACGAGGATCCACCAATTACCCAATAACGACTCCTGGTTGTTTTAATTGATCACGCAGGACTTTATATTCAACTTTCGAGTGATGACGGGGGTCCATAGGAACTTTTTCTATGAATTGAATATGATCCACGGGGATCTTATTCTTTTCAAACACGCGTTGGATTTCTTTTTTGGCGGATACGAAATCAAAAGATTTTGGATCAATATCTGATTTTAATTCCACCACGGCGTGAGTTGCTTGGCCTAGTTTTGCGTCATCCATACCTAAAAAAGCACAGCGATAAGTAAAGTCCATGCGTTTCAATAAGACTTCGGCGCGAACGGGGAAGTAATATTTCCCGGCGCGCTCAATGGCATTGTTCACGCGGCCCACGATCCATAGATTTTTATCAGAATCAATATAGGCAAGGTCGCCGGTACGATGCCACACTCGGTTGTCATGGCCCATGATTTTCGTCGTCTTGAAGGCTTCGGGGTTATTATAGTATTCGCGACAAACGTGGTCGCCCGTGCAAATAAACTCGCCCACGTCACCATTGGCAACCTCGATCTTATCCCAATCTGTTTGGGATAACGAAATCGGACCATCCTTGATGCGGATGAATTTAAAGTCGATATCATCACTGATATGACCCACGTTCACACCTTCCTCGATGATTTCTGGATCAGTGACTTTGCTTTCTTTAAGCATGTCCCGGCCTTCAATGTGGGCCATGGGTTCGGCTTCGGTTGAGCCATAAAGAATCCACAGATCACTTTGCGGGGCGATCTCGTAAAACGCTTTAACGTCATCTTTAGAAATGGGGGCGCCACCGGTCACCACGCGACGCAGTTTTGAAAGCTGAAGGCCCTTTTCTTTACAGAAACGCGAAAGCCCGACCAGCATGCTGGGTGATAATGTCGTGCAGTTGATATTTTCATTGATAATTTGGCAAGCCAGCAACGCGGGGTCTTTGTCCGAAGGGGCTGATAAATCTAAAGCCGGTAGCACGGTGGTTACACCCGACGCTAAGTTATTTAAACTAAAGATCGGGAACGCCGGCATATCCTTATCTTGTTCCGTGTAGGGAATGACATGCGAAAGGGCTTGATGTTGCGCAGATAAGAAGCGGTGAGTACGGTTGGCTCCCTTGGGCTTACCGGTTGAGCCCGTCGTAAAAGTGATAAGAGCGGTGAATTCACTTTCCACGGCCGCCACGGGGGAAGGATCTTTTTTTAGCAGATCTTCAAATTTATGAGTGAACTTATCCCCTGGTCCGTAAAGAATACGGACCGGCATAGATTTAAATTCAGGAACTTGATCGACCAAATCAAAAGCCATTTTAAAACTGATCATGGCCTTAGGGCCCACGCATTCGGCCGAAGCCCCTAAGTGATGGCTGCGCGCCCAGGAATCTAGGAACACGGCAATAGCCCCAATACGCTGAACGGCAAACATCGCCGTGTACATATCTAGGGCCATCGGCAAAAAGATGATCACGCGATCGCCTTTCTGAATACCGATATCTAAAAGTCCACGTGCAAAAGAATTAATTCTTTCGGCAAAATTTTTGTAAGTGATTTTATCATGCGCAATCGGAGTCATGGGATTTCCATCCCAAGCTTGCAAAGAATCACGACGCGCCCACGTCAAAGCAATGCGATCAGGGAATTCACGCAAGTGTTTTTCCATATAACTAATGACGTTATTTCTTTCGTCAGATCCCGGGAAGTAACCGATTTTAGGATTCATGGTCTTAGACTCCTCTTGCAAGGCTTTGACGATTTCGCGAGCATGCGACCAAATCAGGCCATGACCCGCATCGTGAATTTCAACTTCCGTTTTATTTGGATAAGCTTTAAAAACATCACCCTGGGCCTTACGGTCAGAGACTTTATCTTTCGCCCCATAAATCACGGTGACCGGAACAGCGGATACATCCGCGGGGCTCCATGGATTTGCTTGCATGGCCATTTTTTGAAAAGCCGTTTTTTTCCACAAATGCCATTCTTGCAAACGGCCGTTGACAATCTCTAGATAACTATCATCTTGAGACTTTAAAGGATGAATAAGATCCGCGAAAAAAGAATCTTTGGCTTTAGCGTGGTTGGCTTTTAGCAAAGCGTCACCTATGACCGGCAGATGCAAAAGTGCTTGCGCCAAACCCGAAATCTTTTTTTCAGGTTTAACATAAGGGGCCACCAAGATTGCTTTTTCAATGGAAGAGGCAAAAGGCTTTAAAGCCTTTAAAACGCGGTAACAGCCCCAAGAATGACCCAGAAGAATTTTTTTATCAGAGGTTTTTGTCAGCAAACTTGTCCAAGTGTCGTCGTGGGGATCCACCGTTACAAGTTCATAACCTGCAGGAAGTATTTTTTTAAGCAGATTCCAATCTTCAGGATGTCCGGGGTTGCCATGAAGAGCCAAGATGGTTTTCATATTTTCACACCTCTTAAACGAAGCTTATAGAAGTCTTTAATACCTGGGTTTCTTCGATAAACCGTTTTTTCTGTTTTAAGATTGCTTTGTCCTTCTATTTTTCCAGCATGATTTATTTTTGCAAGTACTTGTGAAGCGGCCTGCGCCTCAAGTCGGGCGGCTGCTTGAATCGACGCTAAATAATTTTTTTTGTCAGATGGGACTTCCGTCGTATTTAAAATGGCCCCGTCATCTAATTTTGAGGTCATGACGTGAATGGAGAATCCTGCGGGCGTATTTTCAAGATGAGCCCACAGATCGCACATCAAACCTCGTTGATCGGGTAAAAGTCCATGGTGGATATTAATGCATCCCAGACGCGGGAGGGCCAAAATGTCTTTACGAAAAAAGGACCGAGTTCGCGCATTCAATATTAAATCAGGTTGGATGGTGCGAAGCGCTTCAAGGCATTCGGTCGAATTGATGTCTTTAAAAATAAGGACCTTTTTCTGGGCCTGTTCATAATATTTTTTTTTTCGTAAGCTTGAACTGCGAAAATAATTTTTTAAAAGCTGCCAACCCATGCGTGGGCCGGCCAAAGAGACAATTAAAAGTACGGCCTTTAAAATGATATCAGGACTGCGATTGTCTAAAATCAGCAGTCCTTCGATGTGAGGATCGTGGGCTAGGGGAAGTATCAGATCCTCATAGTTATCGGGTACAAATGTCACGGCGGAGGTGACGACCCAAGTTCTCATTGATAAAGCTCGTCAATTTGCGCCTTGAATTTTTGATCCAAGACTTTGCGTTTGACCTTTAAAGACGGAGTTAACTCTCCACTTTCAACGGTAAATTCGTGGGGCAAGACCAGATATTTTTTAATGCTTTCAAAACTTGCCAACTGGGAATTGGTGTCGGCCACGACTTTGCGAATAAGATCTTGCACAAAGCTTGAGGCGACTAGATTATTCCAGTCCTCATAAGGCACGCCACGCTCTTTCGCCAAATTCGCCACCGAAGGACGATCTAAGGTGATCAAGGCCACGATGTACTTTTTTTGATCTCCGTGAACGTGGACATGCGATACGTAAGGCGAAAGTTTTAGCAAACCCTCTAAACGCTGCGGAGCTACGTATTTCCCGCCGGCAGTCTTAATCAGATCTTTTTTACGATCAGTGATCTTTAAATCTCCACTTGGTAAGATTTCACCAATATCTCCGGTGTGAAACCATCCGTCGGTAAAAACTTCCTTAGTCGCTTCAGGATTTTTATAGTACTCCTTCATGACCTTGTCGCTTTTCACAAGGATTTCGCCGTCGTCGGCGATTTTAAGTTGCACATCGCCGATAGGGCGGCCCACGCTGCCAAAGCGATAGTTATAAGGCACATTCACGGTGATGGCCGCGGTGGTCTCTGTCAGTCCGTAACCTTCTAAAATCAGAATCCCGGCAGAGTGAAAAAAGATGGCAATTTCCTTCGGGATCGGGGCGCCACCACTGATAGCAAAACGCAAACGGCCACCGAAGGCGTCTGTGATTTTTCTTAAGACCAGTTTGCGCGCGATTTCATATTGTAAAAGTAAATCTAAAGGCAAAGCTTGGCCGCTCATTTTGTGTTCGCCCACTTTGCGGCCGATGTCTAAGGCCCAACTAAAAAGTTTTTGTTTTAAAGGTTGGGTCTGGATCTGCGCTAAAATAGCAGCATAGATTTTTTCAAAAATTCGTGGCACGGCCACCATGATCGTCGGGCGTACGTCCGCTAAATTGCCGCGCACTTTTTCAATGCTTTCGGCATAGGCCATGGTAAAGCCGATGTATAAATGTCCCCAATGTTCAATGCGACCCAGGATATGGGCATAGGGAAGAAAGCTTAAAGAAGTATCTTTAGGGTTCGCCCCCGCATAAGGAAAAGCCTCAGAAACTTCACTGTAAGCTTGGCGATGAGTCATCACCACACCCTTAGGGCGGCCCGTGGTTCCTGAAGTGTAAAGCAAAGTCGCAAAGTCATCCGGGGTGATAGAAGAACACAGCTCG
The DNA here is from genome assembly GCF_001592735.1 of Bdellovibrio bacteriovorus. Taxonomy (NCBI): domain Bacteria; kingdom Pseudomonadati; phylum Bdellovibrionota; class Bdellovibrionia; order Bdellovibrionales; family Pseudobdellovibrionaceae; genus Bdellovibrio; species Bdellovibrio bacteriovorus. The sequence continues at coordinate 606,569 of NZ_LUKE01000001.1, read as the reverse complement.
CGGAACTGAGTGGGATGAGCTTTTAAATATTCCGCGCCAATTTTTTGCAATTGATTCCAAGTGATGGCTTCGGGGTTTGGGCAGGTCTCATCAAAAACAATCAATTTTTCAATCAAAGGGCATTCTTTACGAACGGCTTCAAATATTTTCAAAGGACCGCGAGTTTCAGATATCAAGATGCGCGCGCCGCTGTTGTTAAGAATGTATTCCACATCTTCTGCGGTGTTATTTTGATAGACGGCTACAGTGACGGCCTTGATCCCGAAAATAGCTAAATCGCTGACGGACCATTCATAACGAGTGTTGGCCATAATGGCGATGCGGTCGCCAGGTTTAATGCCCAATGCCAGCAAACCTGCGGCAACGGTTTCAATATCGTGATAGTAGTCCTGCCATTTTTTTTCTTTCCATTCGTCGCGGACTTTGAATTTAATGGCAATATGATTCGGGTCCCGGTCCGGCATACTTAAGATGGAGGACCCAAGCGTGGTGGATTTCGACATGATGAGGGCTCCTATTTCAGAAACAGATCCAACGTTCTTCGTTCATTTTCTGGAACGGTGACAGTGGCTTCCGCCGACAATCCCGTAGTTTTATTGCGAGCTTGGATTTTGATCGGAACACCGGCTTGAATGGTGTAAGTAGCACCTGAAGGCTTAATATCCACTGGAATGCCAGAGATAACAAGTTCTGGATTTGCGCCACCATTAACAATGTTAATTGAAAGGGAAGCCATCATACGTAAGCGTTCAAGCTTTCCGCTGAAAGAATACGCTTCGTAAACCGGAGTGACGGTTGTTACTAGGTCGGTGTAGCCCTCGCGAACCAAGCGCACTGTTACGGGTGTGTTGGCTTTGACCGTTTTTCTAAACGGCGTGTACTCTTTAGTGTCGACATTATCTAAAACGACACGGGCTTTGTCGGGGACACTATGAATAGTCATAGTGTATTCCGGAGCATTGGAAGCGGTTTCCATCGTATTGATCGGAACTTCTTCCGCGACGGGCTCTGACGTCGTCGCGCGACCTGGATCTGTGCTTGCCGTCATTTTCGGTTTTTTGCTCGCAAAAAGATTTTGATAAGCCCAGCTGCCGCCAACGACTAAAGCTAATAATAATACAGCCTTCATCACCCAGCCGGTGATTTCTTCAACCGGCAATCCTGATCTTGAACTTGGCATGGGGCCACGGATTGTTCCAGAAGAGGGGGTGCGAGTCATCGTTCCAACGCTCGTGCGTGTCTGCGTGACGCTGATATTTGTCTGCGTGCCGCCTTGGGGACGAGGAGGTGGTTTTAAAGGATCTAAAGAAACGCGGATGTCGGTCGACGTGTCGATATCCAGTTTATCTTCGGCATCGGGATCAACCTTTGCACGGCGCGGAGGCTGTGGAGGGCGCACGTCGGTTTGGGTCACGACCGTTTTATCTTCAGCCGGTGAACCTTGAACCTTCGAGTATTCAACAAGCTTACGACGCTGATCTAAGAATACGCTGGAAAAAGCATTCTTCATGAATACGCTAAAATCGTGAGGAGAAAACTCGGGATATTGAGTATTTAAAAAGCGATTCAGATCGCGATGAAAAGCGGATGCGGTTTGATAGCGCAAGCTTTTATCTTTGGCCAAAGCTTTATTCACGATCTGCTCAAGCTCCGGTGGAATCGAAGGATTGATTTTGCGGATCGAAGGTATTTGGCATTCACGGATTTTTCTTAGAATAGCCGCTTCACTGTTAGAAGTAAAAAGACGGTCATTTGCTAAAAGCTCCCAAAGGACGATGCCTAAAGAGAATATGTCTGTGCGCGTGTCGATGGATTGACCATCGGCTTGCTCCGGACTCATGTAACCGTATTTACCTTTAAGGGTTCCGGCTTTAGTGGCTTCCAATTGAGTTTCGGCTTTGGCGATACCAAAATCGATAATCTTAACTTCACCCTCAAAGCTAACCATGACGTTCTGTGGGGACATATCACGGTGAACGATGTTTAAAGGCTTACCCGTAGTTCCATCGATACAACGGTGAGCGTGGTCTAAGCCCGCCGCCACCTCTTTGATCATGTAAACGATCTGTTCAATCGTGAACTGCGTATTTGATTTTTTTAGTTCATTTAAAATTTGACGAAGATTGCGGCCTTCTACATATTCCATCACCAGATAGAACTGACTTCTTTCAACCCCGAAATCATAAATAGAGACAACGTTCCCGTGATTTAAATTCACGGCGATCTTTGCTTCCTCTTTAAACATCTCGATGAATTCTTGGTGATCTGAATATTGGGGAAGGATGCGCTTGATGGCGACAAATTTATTTACGCCCACGGCACCCGTGGATTTTGATAGATACACTTCCGCCATGCCGCCTGCGGCAAGTCGCTCTAAAAGAATGTATTTACCAAATTGTTCCAAGGCCTGAGACATGAAAATCTGTTCCCCTTTGGGAGGTCTATCGGTAAAATGACCCCAATCCTTAAGGAGATTTGAGCTATGAAATGGATCGGCCTGACCGGAGGTATTGCAAGTGGTAAGAGCACCGTCAGTCAACGCCTTCGCGAGCTGGACTTTCAGCTGGTTGACGCCGATGAAATCGCGCGGGGAGTGGTACAAAAAGGCTCGCCTGGACTTAAGTCAGTCTTAGAAAAATTCGGTCATGAACTTCTCGACCCCGAAGGACATTTGAATCGCCGCAAACTGGCGCAGTACGTATTTGATGATCCTTTTAAAAAACTGGAACTTGAAGCGATCTTGCATCCGCTGATTAGGGCGGAAGTCAAAAGACAGCGCGAAGTTTTAGCGAGCCAAGGGCATAGCTTGGCCATTTATGACATGCCTTTGTTAGTGGAGTCTCAAGCCCAGGCTCAATTTGATAAAGTGGTGGTGGTGACCTGCACACTTGAACAACAAAAACAACGTCTGCGTTCTCGTAATCAATGGACAGATAAAGAGATCGAGGGTCGTTTGCAGGCCCAAGTGCCGTTGAAAGAAAAAGAAAAATACGCCGACTTTATTGTTCGGAATGATAAAGACCGCGCGCATTTGGAGACTGAAATTTTACGACTGACGAAGTGGTTAAAGTCGCTTTAAAAGCCGAAGTTATAACCGAATTGGGCATAGATATCCGGACCTGTCACCGCAAGACCGACACCGAACTCCCAAATGAACTTTTCACCGATACCGACAGCGGCGCGCAAGCGCCAACGGCGAATTTCGGCAAATCCCGCAAGCTCATCCTTGGGATCTAAAATCATGTTGGCCGATGCCCGCGCATAAGGCATAAACTCATCCCCCGGGCAGCAATACCAACGACGACCGACCGCCACCCCCAAAAGATTCTTTTCGCTCACCTCTAAATGATAATCCCAAACAATCTGGTCATTTTTTAAAGGCATAAAGCGCAAAGCAAAATAACCGCCTTGAACATACTCATCGCGTTCTAAAAGATTGCCGCCATCGTACCCAATGGAAAGATTCATGAAAAATGTCACGGGATCTTCGCGAAATGCGGGATTGGTTCTGACCAAGGCCGGATCATCGTCCCCCCTTAAAGGAGTGGACTCAACCGTCGTGGTTGTTTGTGGTGCCGCAGACGCTGGGGCGGCATTCAAGACGAAGGTCAAAAAAAATGGAAGCAGCAAAAGTCGCATACGAATAAGTATAAATTATGACTACAATCATTGTTAATGAAATTTGGAGGCAAAATGATTTCAAGACGGGGCTTATCCTTGAGCCTAGTAACTTTGGCGTTCTCTTCTATAAGTTTAGCCCAAAGTATTAGTACGACCATTCATCATCAGTATCAATCTCCGCGCGCGATGGGAATGGGTGATGCCTTCGTTGCTGTTGCTAATGATTATACGGCCATCTTTTATAATCCGGCGGGTTTAGCGCGCCGTGAAGATGGTCAGATCAATCTTTCCATGAGCTATGCGGCAACCCCAGGAGCTAAAGATTTTTACGATGAATATAAAGTTATCGAAGATAATGCGGCCTTGTCTGAAACGGATAAGCAAACGCAGTATTTGGAGTTGATCCAACGCCACTACGGCGATGTGTTTTCTGTACGGGTCTCTCCGTTAGAAGCCGCGTGGGTGCGCCCGAATTGGGGAGTTGCTTTAATTCCGTTAGATGTCAGTGTGGAAATGGCCATGCATCAACAAGTTGGTCCTACTTTAAATGCCACCGTGTATGCAGATACAACTTTGGGCCTTGCTTATGCCGATGATCTAAAAGGTTTTGATCATGGCCGTTTTTCATGGGGTATCACTGGTAAATTCGTCAACCGCGGTTTTTTTAGCAAACCGATCAGTGCGACGGATTTAGCGGCGAGTGATGAAATTGTAAGAAAAGAGGACCTATTAGAAGGTTACACGATCGATGCCGATATCGGTGTTTTGTGGACACCAGAGCTTCCCGATGAAGGTTTCTGGTCTGTTTTAAGATTGGCGCGTCCAACTTTCGGCGCGGTCGTGCGTAACGTCGGTGAAATGGGTTTTGGTCAATCCATGAAGCTAGTAAATAAAGAAAACACTTCAACGGATCGTCCAGAAAAGTTGTACCGTGTGTATGATTTGGGCTCTCGTTGGGAATATCCATCTGCCTGGATTTTTGGGGGCCGGGGTGTTCTTGATGTGCGTGATTTAGGTCATCCGGATTTCAACTGGCGTAAAGGTATTCATGCCGGTTTAGAATTTGATTGGACAGTGTCGTCATGGTGGAAAGGGCATTACCGATTTGGTTTAAATGGTGCTGATTTCCGGATGTGGACGGCCGGTCTGTCGGCGGAACTTGGTATCTTTAATCTGGACTTAGTGACGTATGCGAATGACGTCGGCACTCGCAATACGCCGATTGAGAGCCGCGTTTACGCGACTCGTTTGAACTTAGATTTCTAATTGTTTTTCCATTGAAGCAGAAGCTCTTTGCCGATGGCTAAGAGTTCTGCTTCATTTGTGGTTGTAATGTCTTTTCCTGAAGTAGAGATGGCATTGTTGATCTGATTACAGATATCGCCATTTGCTGTGCTAGATCCTGTACAAGTCGATGTGTAAACCGTTTGGATGGATGCGACCACCGCTAAAACTGTTTGTTCTGTTTGCGCGCTGGGGTTTCCCGATTGGATATCGTCCGCTAATTGTTGTAAACCGTTTTCAAGGTCCGCTGGCGAACAAGCCGTGATCGTAGAGCATGAGCTTAGGCCAAATGATTTGGCAGCTTCTGCAAGTAAGGTGGCACTTTTTGCCATCGCACCAATCAATTTTAATCCCGTTGTCGAGGCTTTGTTACAGGAAACGAAAGTCTCATTGGCCAAAGTGACGCTCGGAAAGCTTAATGAGGTCAGTAATGAGGATGCTCCTTCACCATTACTGATGGCGTTCAGTGCGTTGGAAAGATTGCGCGGGCTGGTGACTTCAGCTTCAATAAATCCTGCCGCGCAACGAAGGGTGTTGGCTTGCATGGTATCGAGTCCCGCGATCTTTGAAACACAGGCTTTAGCCGTAGGCCCATCAGTGGCTTCATCTAAGCAAAACTGTGCTTCGGCGATCATATCTTTTTCGGATTGCGCGCCTTCGCAACCTGCCAAAAGAGCACCCATGCTTAAACTCAGGATCACTGCTGCCGTCTTATTCATTTTAAACTCCTTCAAGAGAACGAACTGGTCTTATATATAGGGCTTATCGGCATAGTACCAAGGTCCTTAACGGGCCTTTCCATTACAGGTCGAGATGAAAATAAATGTTCTGACTTTCGTCGTTATTTTAGACAGTCGTCTCAATTTGATCCCCATTTCTGCCGATGAAGATCTTGAAAAAGAGGATTCTATGAAACGGATTTTATGGATCTCACTCATTCAAATCACAGTTTTCTTGTCGCTTTTGCAGGATGCAAACGCCCAAGAGCGTCGCAGTTTTTACAGCGGAGTCCGCTGCCAAGGCATGGGCGGAGCTTGTTTAGCTGTGACCAATGATGAAACTGCATTGTTAGTAAACCCCGCAGCATTGGGGAAACTTCGTGATTTTTACGGGACGATGTTTGATCCCGAATTAGAGTTTGGCTACAACACTTACGGCATGTATAAAGAGCAAAGCTTTTCAAACCCGTTCACCTTGGAAGATGTGGTCGGTGCTTTGGATAAAAAACGCAGTTCTTATTACCACGCCAAGGCGCAAGTATTTCCTTCGTTTGTTGCCCGAAATTTTGGTATCGGTCTTTATGGAAACTATTTATTAGATGCGGAGATGTCGGGGGATGGCAGCACCATCAATACTTATTACCGCAACGACCTTGCATTCGTATTAGGTTTTAATTTCCGTTTTCTTGATGGCCGCGCCAAGCTTGGATTTAACACCAAACTTATCAGTCGTATCGAAGTCTCTGATCCTGCCTTAAGTGCGACGGGTCCGTTAGATTACAGCACCATTGCCAGTGAAGGCGTGGGTCTTTCTACAGATGTGGCTTTGATGTTAACGGCCCCTTGGACCTTCTTGCCGACGGTGACAGCGGTATTGCGAGATGTGGGCGATACAAAATTTGATTCAGCGAGTGGCGTGCGTATGAGCACTACGAACCGTCCCAA